>JACQOI010000286.1 GCA_016202615.1 Betaproteobacteria bacterium | reverse complement strand
GTGTTGGCCGGTGGAGTCCACTTCGTCTCCGTGTCCGATGGTGCCGTTAGCCAGGGCGGCGTTGGTTACCGAGGTTCGCACCGGATGACCCACGATACTGCACTCGCCGCGCAAGTCGAGCTTGCGCACCAGATCGACCACGGGCTGGCATGAGGGAAGGGTTGCGCTCGCAATCATGCCTCCCACCTGGTCATAGAGGAGGGTCACTGTCTCTTTACGTACTTCAGCGGGAAGATCTTCGTACCGGGTCGAACATGCCCAGCGGCACAACTTAGTGGTAGGACCGGTGCTGATTGCCATGGTTGTAATCTCCGTTGATGTGAACGAGGCTGGATTTGGTGGACGAATAACCGCGTGCACTAATCAAGACGCAGGTCGGCGGCGCGGATGACCTTGGTCCATTTCGCGATTTCGGACTTCAGATGACTTTCAAACTCGTCCGGCGTGCTGCCAAGCGGATCAGCACCTGCCCGGCTGATGGCGTGGGCTACATCGGGATTATTCAGCGCCTGCAGAATTTCGGCATTGAGCTTGTTGACGATCTGCTTCGGTGTGGCCGCAGGGACGAGCACGCCATACCAGTTGGTTGCTTCGTACCCGGCGACACCCGACTCGCCAACAGTAGGAATCTCCGGCAACGCGCCCGAGCGTTTGGTCGAGGTCACGGCAATCGCCCTGACCCTGCCGGCCTTGATTTGCGGCAGCGCTGCGGGCAGAGAGGAAAACAGCAACTGCGTCTGCCCGGAGATCACATCCGTGAGCGCCGGCGCGGCACCCTTGTACGGCACGTGCGTGATATTGATGTTCGTCATCAACTTCAGCAACTCGATAGCAAGGTGCGCTGTGCTGCCGCTGCCGCCAGAAGCGAGATTGAGTTGCCCGGGCTTCGCGCGCGCCATCTCGATCAGTTCGCTGACCGACTTTATTGGCAGCGACGGATTGGCGACAACGGCCTGCGGCGTCGATGCCACCAGTATCACCGCAGCAAAATCCTTGACCGGGTCGTATGGCAGCTTTTTGTAGAAGCTGGCATTCGCGGCATGGCTGCTCGTAATCATCAACAGCGTGTAGCCATCGGGAGCGGCTTTCGCGGTAATCCCCGAAGCGATGCTGCTGCCGGCGCCGGAGCGATTGTCGACGACGATTTGCTGCCGGAAGCTTTCACCCAGCTTCGGTCCAACGATGCGCGCAATGATGTCGACTGCGCCGCCCGGCGGGAATCCAACGATCAGGCGGATCGGTCGCGCTGGATAGACCTGTGCCCAAGTCACAGGCGAAACGGTCGCTATGAAGAGCAGTGGGACGATGACGAAACGGGCATGTCGAATCATGTTTGTCTCCTGTCAGGAAGGGGCGAAGCGAAAACGGCTGGAACGATCGTTTTGAACAAACGCTACTAATAATACTACGGCTCGTGGAACGCGGGGCGCCCCGCCCTGCGCTCAGGCAATGTCGGGGACCGGGCGGTAGATGAGCAGCAGGCGGGCGTGCACCGGCCAGGCAGGGCTCGAGCCTGCCGAAGGACTTCGCCACTTCCGCCCGCTTCAACGACTTGCGCGGCACCGCTTTGCCCGGCTCGTTAACATCGTGCACCTGAAATACGTTCGGCTCTTACATTCGGTCGGTCCGGCCTCCGTCTACGCACAGCAACTGCCCGGATATGAAACTTGATTCGTCCGACACGAGGAAGAGGACGGCATTCGCTATCTCCTCGAGCGTGCCCGTTCGGTTTAACACCGTTAAACTTCTCCTAAGCGCTAAATGCTTCTCCATCTCCTGCGGAGTACGGGTCGAATGGAATGTTGACTTACCTACGTTGCCTGGGGCGACGCAATTCACATTGATTCCATGGGGGCCCAACTCTCTCGCCAAGGTCTTTGTGAGCTGGATAACGCCGGCTTTCGCTGCCGCGTAGTTGTAGGTACCGCTACCGACCCCAGGCGTTGTCCCGGTACCCAAAGTCGACGAGATATTGACGATTTTTCCGTACCGCTGATTGATCATATACTCTGCCACAGCCTGAACGCAGTAGAACACACCCTTCAGATCGACTCTGAGCACGAAATCCCAGTCCTCCCCGTTCATTGTCTGGAAGGGCCTGTTGCGCGTGACGCCGGCATTATTGACCAGGATGTCGATGCGCCCGAATTTGCTGGCCGTGGTCTTCATCAGCTCCTTGAGTTCCGACCTGTTCGTTACGTCCACCTTAAAGCCCAGTGCCGTTCGTCCTGCCTCCTTCAGTTCGCGAACAACCGTATCGACGGCTTCCTGGTTGATGTCGGCGATGACCACAGAAGCCCCCTCCTCAGTGAAACGCTTTACCATCGTCTTTCTGATCCCCGATCCCGACCCTGTCACAATCGCCACCCTGTCCTGCAGCCTCATCTCGTTACCCCATTTGGTATGCAGATGTATGTCCAACTGTCTGCCCATATTAGCGGAAAACAGTTGCACGTGTCTCGTTGTATGACTTTTCCACCGCAAGATGAGCATGGTGTCTCAAAATCATGGTGTCTCAAAATCATTGACATATTCCGTCGTTTGGGCATAGCATTTTATGGTTGCGATTTTCCTCGAAGCAATAAACCGGGCTATTACGGCGCTCGGAGCTGAACGCAACTCTGCTTCTTTAGTTGCCTGTGTAAAATCGAAAATTACGGATACGGTGGGAATTATTAGGGGTTCCCCTAAATGACGATACTTGAGGAGAATGACATTGGATAATAGTGTTTCACTTTGTGCCGTCGGTGATGTTACTGCTTTCTTCAAAGATCCTGAGTCCATGTTTGTTCATACTGGCGCTATCCTAAATGAAGCGGATATTACATTTGGTCAGAATGAGAGGCACTACACTAACCGCTACTCTGAAGAACACGACCTCATGCCCGGGGTTCCGATGACAGAAGTCTGCCCGTTAGAGCATGCCGCCGCGCTCAAGCGGGGAGGCTTTGACGTCATGTCGTTCGCCAGCAACCACTGCATGGACTTAGGTCCTGACGCCATGCTGGATACTGTCGCAGCCTTGCGAAACAATGGTTTTACAGTCATCGGTGCCGGTAAGAATATAGAGGAAGCCCGCAAACCAGCCATTTTCGAACGCAAAGGAACAAAGATTGCCTACCTGGCTTATTGCTCGGTACTGCGCTCCGGTTGGGAAGCAGGCATTAATAGGCCGGGCTGCGCACCCATGAGAGCTTCGACCTTCTATAAGCAAATTGACTATCAGCCAGGGACGGCACCCGCGATCATCACTTTACCCCATCGCGAGGATTTGGAGGCGCTGAAGGAAGACATCAGGAAAGTGAGGCCACTGGTAGACGTTGTCGTGGTTTCTTTTCATTGGGGTATTCACTTCACCCGGGGCGTCCTGGCAATGTATGAAAGAGAAGTAGCCCATGAGGCTATCGATGTCGGGGCTGATCTGATTCTCGGTCACCATCCGCATATATTGAAAGGAATCGAAGTTTACCGCGGTAAGGCGATTTTCTACAGCATGGGAAACTTTGCCTTTGATTTGCCCCTATCTGTTCGAAAGGCGCGGGAAAAGCGCTTAGAGGAAAAGTTCTTCCATGATGTTAAGGCCGATTCCGAATATGCAGAATGGTATTCTTGGGCTCCGGACAGTCGACGATCAATGATTGTCAAATGCCGAATCTCTAATAAAAAGATTGAGAAAGCATCCTTCTTGCCTGTGTTGATAAATAATAAGGCCCAACCGGTAGTAATATCCGGTGAGGACGAGTTTCAGGAAGCACTGGAGGATATAAAAGAGCTATCTACCAGCCAGGGATTGAATACCCGGTTCTCGACTGAAGACCGGGAGATTGTCGTTGGATTGTAGTTGTTAAAGCAGCATCTCCACCCGTTTAGACAGGCCGCTTAGAGCGCCTCGACGTAGAAATCGTTGGTCGTCGCATCGCACAACCGAATGAATTATACGTCCTATGATGTCATCGTCGTTGGCGCCGGTAACGCCGCGCTTTGCGCCGCCCTGTCGGCCCAGGAACAAGGTGCAAACGTGCTCGTGCTCGAACGCGCGCCGCAGGAACTACGCGGTGGCAACAGCGCATATGCGGCCGGAGGGTTCCGGATGGTTTATCACGGACTCGAGGACGTGCAAAAATTCGTCGATCTCTCGCCGGAGGAAATCGCAAGCAGCGACTTTGAAGATTACACGGCGGGGCAGTTTCTCGACGATCTCGGCCGTACCACTGAGTACCGTATCGACCCTGACCTGGCGGAAATCTTCGTGAACCGCAGTACCGATACCTGGCAATGGATTCGGAAAAAGGGATTGCGCTTTGCACCTTCGTACGGATTCCAGGCCTTCAAGCACGAGGGACGCTATAAGTTTTTTGGCGGACTTGCCGTCGAGGCCATCGGCGGCGGGCGTGGGCTGATGGATGCGGAATTCCACGCCGCCGAGATGCAACGGATCACCATACGTTACAACGCCCGCGCAACATCGCTGCTGTACGGGCGCGCCGGTGTCGAGGGAGTGCGCATAACGGTAGACCGTGCTGATGAAGAGATCCGCGCACGTGCCGTCGTGCTCGCCTGCGGCGGTTTTGAGGCGAACCGCGAATGGCGCGCGCGCTACCTTGGACCGGGCTGGGATTTGGCAAAGGTCCGCGGCACCCGTTACAACACCGGCGACGGCATTAGGATGGCGCTCGAGATCGGGGCCCAACCTTGTGGTAATTGGTCGATTGCGCACGCGTGCGCTTGTGACCTTAATGCCCCGGAATTCGGAGATATAGCCGTCGGCAGTAATTACATGAAGGTGAGCTATACCTCAGGCATCATGCTCAATGCAAACGGTGTGCGTTTTCTCGACGAAGGAGCGGACATCAGAAATTACACCTATGCCAAGTACGGTCGTATCATTCTGGAGCAGCCGGGGCAGTCCGCGTGGCAGATCTTCGACTCAAAGGTGCTGCACTTGCTGGCCGACGCGTACCGGTTTAAGCAGGTTACCAAGGTAACCGCCAATACCCTTGAGGAGCTTGTTGGCAAACTCGATGGCGTGAACAAAGAGCAGGCACTCAAGACCATCAAGGAATTTAACGCAGCAGTCAAGCAGGACGTGCCTTTCAATCCAAACTTAAAAGACGGGCGTGGAACCACCGGTTTGACAATTCCAAAGTCGAATTGGGCGACCACGATCGACGCCCCTCCCTTTGAAGCGTACGCCGTGACTTGTGGCATCACATTTACGTTCGGAGGGCTAAAGATAACGACAAAAGCAGAGGTGGTTGATATAGAGGAAAAGCCGATTCCCGGTCTGTATGCTGCGGGTGAATTGGTTGGCGGTCTCTTCTATTTTAATTATCCCGGCGGCTCTGGCCTGACGAGCGGCGCAGTGTTTGGACGAATAGCGGGTGAGGGCGCTGCGCATTTCGCGAACCGGGCTTTGTAAGCCAATTTCGTCGATATTCGCCGAAGACGCAACGCGATGGAACCGAGGAATATCTCGCTCGACGTAATTGCTACTACCCCCAGCCCAATTGCTGCGCTATTCCGCTTTCGCTCCGGACAATTTGATCAACCTGGCGTTCAGCGCGAGATCGCGGTGATCGAAATATGTTCCATCCCGGTTTCTGCATGAGTAGTTGTCTAGATTCTGAATTCGATCAGGAACGGGCCGCGGCGGCGGCAGGCCGCCTTGAATGCATCGGCAAATCCTTCGAGCGTTTCGACGCGCGTTGCCTCCACGCCCATGCCCCCGGCGAGCTTCACCCAGTCGAGCTCGGGGCGCGCGAGATCGAAGAGTTCTTTCGAAACGTGCCCGGGCTGCGCGCCGACTGCGAGCAGCTCGGTCTGCAGAATCTTGTAGATGCGGTTCGCGAATATCACGTTCACCACGTCGAGCTTTTCGCGCGCCTGCGTCCATAGCGCCTGCAGCGTGTACATGCCCGCGCCGTCCGCCTGCAGGCACACGACCTTGCGGCCGGGACAGGCGAGCGCCGCACCCGTCGCGCAGGGCAGTCCGTGACCGATCGCGCCGCCGGTGTTCTGCAGCCAGTCGTTGGGTGCGGCATTATAGGTGACGGCGAACAAAGAGCGGCCGGAGGTTACCGCGTCCTCAGCGACGATGCAGTTCTCCGGCAGCAGCGCGCCCAAGGCGCGCCCAAAGGCTTCGGGCTCGAATTTGCCGCGCGGGAGTTCCGGCTGCGTCCCGACTTCCGGAATCGGTGCGTTCATCGGCGCACCGAGCTCGTCAGCGAGCGACGCTAGAACGGCAACCTGATCCTGCTCCGGGCGCGCAAGCACGTGGGTGACCGCATCCGCTGGTGAGACCAGACTCGGCTTGCCCGGGTAGGCAAAGAACTGCGCCGGCGGCTTCGCGCCAACGAGGATCACGTGCTTCGTGCCGGCGAGCATCTTGAGCGCGTTGTTCAGCATGTAGGGCACGCGGTCCACCGGCACTCGCCCGCGGCCGCGCGCCATGCGCGGCACCTGGGAGGGCGCACGCAGCTTCGCGCCAGTCACATGCGCGATGCGGTTCGCTGCGAGGAGGCCGGCCTCCGACAACGCCCGGCCCGAAAGCATCAGCACCGCCGGTTCTTTGCTGCGCAAGACCTGCGCAATGTTGCGCACGACTTCCGGCGCAGCGGCCGGGCGCGCGGGCACCGGCAGTGGTGCGGCGATTTCGCCGCCCGCGCTCCAGCTCGCGTCTGCCGGCAGTATCAGGGTTGCGATCTGGCCCGGCGCGGTTCTCGCCGCTTGCACCGCGGCTGCGGCGTCCGCGCCGACGGTTTTGGACGAGCTGCTGGTCCGTACCCAATGCGACGCCGTGCGCGCGAGGCCGTCGATGTCGCTCGTGAGCGGAGTGTCATAAGGCCGGTGGTAGGTGGCATGATCACCGACGATGTTCACCATCGGCGCATACGCACGCCGCGCGTTGTGCACGTTGGCCAAGCCGTTGGCGAGCCCGGGTCCGCAGTGCAGAAGCGTGGCCGCAGGGCCTCCCGCCATGCGCGCGTAGCCGTCGGCGCAGCCGGTGACGACCGTCTCTGCCATACCGAGGATGCAGTGCATGCCCTCAACCTGGTCGAGCGCGGCGACAAAGTTCATCTCTGACGTGCCGGGATTGGCAAAGCAGGTATCGACCCCGCTTGCGAGCAATGTGCGGACGAGGCTTTCGGCGCCGTTCATGGAGACGATCCGTTCGACTGTGAGAGTGCAAAGGCCGTATTTTCGCACGCGCACCCGCTCTTTGCATGAGCGCCGAGGACGCTGCGCACGACAATCGCCTGATCATTTTCCGTCAACATTGCGTTCCATCGGAGACACCAGCGAGAAGCGATACCCAGAGCTACTCCACTTTGATGTTGGCCTTCTTTACGACGCTTGCCCAGCGGGTCATTTCTTCCTCAAGAAATGTGACGAACTCAGTCAAGCCTAGATAGTCTGCCCCCGACCCTTGGTTCGAGAACAGCTTCCTTACTTCATCCGAGGCTATAATGGCCTTGAGCTCATTGTTCAACCTGTCTACGATCGGCGCCGGCGTACCGGCCGGCGCGAGGATCCCATACCAGCCGCCCGCATTGAACCCGGGTACGCCCGCCTCCGCGATGGTCGGCACATCGGGCAGGATAGCGCTGCGCTTCACTCCGGCGATGCCCAGAATCCTTAATTTTCCGGATCTGATGTGGGGCATCGGCGCAAGCATCGAGCTGATCATTGCATGGCTCTGCCCCCCGAGCAGATCGATCAGCGCGGGACCGAGGCCCTTGAAAGGCACGATCATGAAATCGATGCTGGCCACTATCTTGAAGAGCTCAGCCGACATATGCGGGGAGGAGCCGTAGCCCGAATTTGCGAAAATCAACTGGCCGGGTTTCTGCTTCGCCAGGGCGACGAGCTCTTTCACCGAGTTGGCCGGAACGCTCGATTGGACGGTGAGCGCGTGCGGCCCGCTTGCCAGCTTCGCGATCGGGGTAAAGGACTTCACCGCATCGTACGGCAGCTTCCGGAGTGCGGGCTGTATAGTATGGTCTGCAGCGACGATGAGCAGCGTGTAACCGTCCGGGGCAGCTTTCGCCACAACTTCCGCGCCGACGATGCCTCCTGCCCCCCCACGGTTATCCACGACCACATGCTTGCCGAGGCTTTCGGACAATTTAGTGGCGATCAGACGCGCGGTGATGTCGGTGCCCCCGCCCGGCGGGTACGGAACAACGAGTCGCACCGGCTTGTCCGGGTAAGGGTCGGCCGCTAGGACGGCCATGGAGAGTGTGACCACCATTGAGAATGAAAGCAGTATTCCGAAGGTCTTGAATAGCGTTGATTTCATGTTTTTCAAAGGATCTCCTTTCTTTTTAGCTTCTTGCAAAACTCCCCGCCTGAGCGGGATTAACCGCCGAATGGGGTAGAGATGGGCGGCTATCGCTGGCAGGATGGAGCTTCCAAAGACCTCCTCATCGGCGCCTGAAATTAATACTACGCAACGCTCAGGGATAATGCAAATCTTCGAATTGCCTCATCTAAAATCTGAGTGAAAACGATTCGTTGCCTCATCTGAGGCGTTTGCGGCTACCATACGCGATGACATTGCGAAATGGGCCGAGGTCGTGCGAATATCGGGCGCCAAAGTCGATTAGCGCAATAGCGTCGGCTTACGCCACAATACCACCGCCGGAACCCAGCTCAAAAACACTCACCTTGGAAAAGATCAATGGCTCAGAAGATGACGGGCGCGCGTCTCATCGCGCAGATGCTCAAGGCCCACGGGGTCACTTACGTGTTTTTCATGGATGCGATCATGCGGCGCGCGCTGGCGGAGATGGAGGACGTCGGCATCAAGCGCATTCTCGGACACTCCGAGAAAGCCGTCGCCTACATGGCTGATGGTTACGCACGCGTGTCGGGCCGCCCCGGCATCTGCATGGCGCAGTCGGTGGGCGCAGCCAACCTCGCATCCGGCATGCAGGACCCCTATCTCGGTCACTCGGCGGTGATCGCGCTGACCGGACGGCACGTGGCGCCGAACCAGTACCGCAACGCCTACCAGGAGGTTGCGCACGAGCCGCTGTACGCGGCGGTGACCAAGTTTCAAGGCAGGATCGACGCGCTGGAGCAGATTCCTCATTTGCTGCGCGCTGCATTCCGCGAAGCGACCACCGGCACGCCCCGTCCGGTGCATCTGGACGTCGCGGGCTACACTGGCGATGCGCTCTGCGCTCTCGAAGGCATGTTCGACGTCGTCGCGGACGAAGTCCACGCGCGCTTTCCCGCCTTCCGTCCCGCGCCTGATCCGGCTGTGGTAGCTCGGGCGGCGACCGCGCTCAAGGCCGCAACACGGCCGGTGATCGTGGCCGACCGCGGCGTAATCGTCTCGGATGCAGCGGCGGCGGTGACGAAGCTCGCGGAGCGTATTGGGGCAGTGGTCGTCGCGACGCCCGACGCGAAGGCGGTGATGGTTGAAGATCACCCGTTGTTCAGGGGCATAGTCGGCCTCTACGGGCGCAGTTGCGCGAACCACGTCGTGGCCGACGCTGACCTGGTGGTTTACGCGGGAAGCAATACCAGCGACCACACCACGGCCGGCTGGAAAATGCCCAAGGAAGGCACCGCGATCATTCAAATCGACCTCGACCCGGTGGAAATCGGCCGCAACTACCCGGGCGTCATCGGCATCCAGTCCGATGTTCGCGCGGCGCTGGAAGCGCTGGCGGCTGCCGCCAGTGCCGCCAAACACGATGACTGGCTCTCACACACCCGGACCTTGGTCGATGCGTGGCGCAATGAGGCCGAGAAGTTGCGCGGGTCCGACCGGGTGCCGATGCGGCCTGAACGCATCTGCCGCGAACTGACCGAACGGCTGCCCAAGGACGCGATCCTGATCGCCGACACCGGCTTTGCCGCCTTGCTGACCGGCACGCTTGTTTACCTGCGTCACCCGGCCCAGCGCTTTTTCCGCGCTGCGGGATCGCTGGGCTGGTCTTTCCCCGCTTCCCTCGGCGCGAAATGCGCCGCGCCCAACCAGCCAGTCATCTGCTTCTGCGGCGATGGCGGTTTTTACTACCACTTGCCGGAGCTGGAGACAGCGCGCCGCCGCGGCATCAAGACCGTGACCATCGTGAACAACAACAGCTGCCTGTCGCAGGGACTGCGCAACCTCAACATTGCCTACGAAGGCCACGACGACAGCCACAAGGGTGAGTGTTACGAGTACCGCAACACCGACTTCGCGCGCGTCGCCCAGTCGTTCGACTGCTTCGGCGTCACCGTGGAAAAACCGCAGGACTTCCGCAAAGCGTTCGAGGCTGCGATGGCCTCCGATCTGCCGGCGGTGATCGACGTGAAAACGGAGTTCGCGTCCCAGGTCGCCATGCCTTGGATGCCGAATTGATCCGACCCCCATGACAATTGTGACCCCATTGCCAATTGCCCACGCCCGCTTTCTTCGGAATCAGCGACGGCGCCGCCACCTGGCAATTTCGCTTAAGCTCCCGCAGCTGCCGATCGTCTCCTTATGCATACGTAGGCAAACTGGGGAAGAGCGTGGACGGTTGCGCGCTGGTAATCGCCAACGCCCTCAATCTGCCCGATTTGATATGCGGCGCCACTGTAGCCGCGCTGCCAAACATCAATTGCACTTGGCCGCTGATGATATCGTTGAGTACCGATCCACCGGATTTGTAATTTTCAGTCAGCCTGGATTCCCCCGGCTTGTATGACTTTCGTCCATTTCTCGAGCTCCCGCTCGAGGAAAGCACCTAACTCTTCGGGAGTCATGTCTACTGAAATCGCTCCTAAGCGTGAGAATTGCTGCTTTACGTCCGCGTCTTGCTTTATTTTCCTCATGGCATCATTCAACCTGTTTACGATTGCCGGCGGCGTCCTTGCGGGCGCTACGAGCGCATAGAAAAGAAGACCCTCGTAGCCGGGCAGCCCGCTTTCGGCGATCGTCGGGACCTGCGGCAGGTTAGGCACGCGCTGAGCGGTAGCTACCGCCATAACTCTCAACTTACCAGACTGAATATGCGGCGCAGCCGCCACGACGTTATTGAACGCGAACGGCACGTGGCCGCCCAAAAGTGCTATGAGAGCGGGTCCGTCACCGGGATACGAAACCTGCAACATATCGATTCCTGCCATCTGCTTGAACAGCTCCATGTTGAGATGGCTGCTGGAACCAATGCTGGATGCACCGTGATTCAGCGCTCCGGGCTTGGACTTGGCGAGCTGGATGAGTTCCGCTACCGTCTTTGCCGGGAAAGAGGGATGTGCGACGAGAACGCCCGGCACGTGGGCAATCATCGCGACGGGCGCAAAATCCTTGATGGGGTGGTACGGGAGTTTGCGAAACAGCGGCAAACCTGTGGTCAGGACACCACCGTACGTAAATAATAAGGTATGACCGTCCGGCGTTGACCTGGCGGCCACCGCTGCAGCAATCCTTCCGCTTGCTCCGCCGCGATTATCGACTACTACCGGCTGCCCCCATAGCTTGGTGAGGCCATCGCTCAGGATACGACCCAAAACATCGGTCCCGCCACCGGGCGGCGAGGGGATGAGCAGCCGAATCGGCTTGTTCGGATACTGCTGTGCAAGGGCAGGCGGTGTCGCCGCGAGCGTCGTCAGGATAGTAATCACAAGAGCGGTTCGATATCGCAGTGTCATGATGTATTCCTCCGCTTTTTAGCAGCGTGTATTTGCAGCGAAATAGGTACGACCGCCAGTCTCAGTTGGCTTTAACTCCCGTGACCTGCACCGCCTTACCCCATTTTGCGATTTCGCTTCTCATGAACGCCGCAAACTCCTCGGACGAGCTGCCCACGGGCTGATATCCCTCCCGTGACGACCGCTCGTTGACCTCAGGAAGCTTCAGAATACGGACCAGTTCCGTATTGAACCGGGACACGATTTCCCCTGGGGTGCCCGCGGGCGCGAGCACGCCATACCAATTAGCCATTTCGTACTCGGGAATACCGGCTTCGATCACCGTCGGCACGTCAGGGAGAATGTCCACGCGCGTGCGCGTGGTTACGGCAAGGGCTCTCAAACGGCCGCTACGGATGAACGGCAGCGGCGAGAACGGCCCGGAGATTATCAAATCGACGTGCCCGCCCATCACGTCGATGACCGCCGGGTTGCTGCCTTTGTAGGGTACGTGGGTAAGGTTGATTCCAGCCATAATCTGGAACAGCCCGCCAGCGGTCTGCGCCACGGCACCACTCGTGCCAAACGTCAGCTTGCCCGGTTTGGCTTTTGCGACTGCGATGAGTTCCTTGATCGATTTGGCCGGAACCGAGGGATGAGCGATGAACACAGACGGATGTTGTGTAGCCTGTGTGATGGGCGCGAAATCTTTGTACGGGTTGAACCCCACGTTTGTATAAAGATGTGGATTCACAGATAGCGCGCCGACCTCGCCGAGCAGTATCGTATAGCCATCGGGGGCTGCCTTGGCTGCAAGCGCGGTGCCAATGCTGCCTTGTGCCCCGGGCCGGTTTTCGACAATCACCTGCTGCCCCCACGCCTCCGCCAGCTTCTGGCCAACCAGGCGCGCGAGAGCGTCGCTTCCACCACCGGCAGGAAACGGCACAATAAAACGTATGGACTTAGCCGGGAACTGCTGCGCCGATCCAATCGAGCCGCCGAGCAGCAGGCAAACAACAATTGCTCGCAATATGTTCATCTCAAATCCTCCTTGGTGTTATGCGATTGGTCCGCCGTCCGATCCGCGCTGCCCGAGCACCTCGCAACAGACATTGCGGCAAATCATGCAGCCTCCGGGCGCGCCAAGTCAAGCGCGCCCTGCGCTCAGACGATGTCGGCAACCGGGCGATAGGTAAGCGGCAGGCTGGTGTGCGCCGGCCAGGCCTCGGGACCAATAGTCGGATACCGTTCAATGCGCCATCTCCGTTAGAATGCGGGCTTTTCGAAGAATATTCCTTGATTCAGTTCCGCAATCTCGCGCTGGCGCGCGGCGCGCGCCGCCTGATCGAAAACGCCACCCTGCAAATCCACCCCGGCTGGCGCGTCGGCCTCGTAGGCGCCAACGGCAGCGGCAAGTCGAGCCTGTTCGCGCTGCTGCGCGGCGAACTGCATCACGACCGCGGCGACTGCGAAATGCCGGCGCGCTGGAGGATTGCGTCCGTCGCACAGGACACGCCCGCGTTCCCCGCGCCTGCGATCGAGTATGTGCTCGATGGAGATGCCGAACTACGCGCCATCGAGCGCGAACTCGCCGAGCTGGAGCAGGCGGACGATGCCGATCATGATGGCCACCGTCTCGCCGAATTGCACGTGCGGCTGGGCGAGATCGATGGCTACAGCGCCAAAGCGCGCGCTGCAGCGATGTTGTCCGGGCTGGGTTTTGCCGGCGCCGAGTTCATGCGCCCAGTCTCCTCGTTTTCGGGCGGCTGGCGCATGCGGCTCAATCTGGCGCAGGCGCTGATCAGCCGCTCCGACCTGCTGCTGCTCGACGAGCCCACCAACCACCTCGATCTCGAAGCCGTGGTGTGGCTCGAGAAATGGCTCACCAGCTACCGCGGCACCCTGCTGCTGGTGTCGCACGACCGCGACTTTCTCGACGCCTGCGTCACCCACATCGCGCACCTGTATGCACAGGAGCTGACGCTCACCACCGGCAACTACTCGGTGTTCGAGGAGCAGCGCGCTTCCCGCCTCGCGATGCAGGCGGCGATGTACGCAAAGCAGCAGCGCGAGATCGCCCATCTTGAAAAATACATCGAGCGCTTTCGCGCCAAGGCCACCAAGGCGCGCCAGGCGCAAAGCCGTCTCAAGGCGCTAGACCGCATGGAGCGCATCAGCGCCGCGCACGTCGACACGCCGTTCGATTTCGAATTTGCCGAGCCGAAGCGCTCGCCTGATCCGCTGCTGGTGCTCGACGGCGTTTCCGCCGGATACGAAGGCCGCACCGTGCTCGACGCCATGAATCTCACCTTGCGTCCCGGCGCGCGCATCGGCCTGCTCGGGCCCAACGGCGCGGGCAAATCCACGCTCATCAAGCTGCTCGCCGGCGAGCTCGCGCCCACCGCGGGCCTTCGCACTGAAGGCAAAGGGCTTGCGATTGGCTATTTCGCGCAGCATCAGCTCGAGCAGCTGCGCTCCGACGAGTCTCCGCTCTGGCACCTCATGCGCATGGAGCCGCGCACGAAAGAGCAGCTTCTGCGCGATTACCTCGGCGGTTTTGATTTCCGCGGCGAGATGGCAAATGCGAAGGTCGCGCCATTCTCCGGCGGCGAAAAGTCTCGGCTGGCGCTCGCGCTGCTGGTGCGCCGGCGGCCGAATCTGCTACTGCTCGACGAGCCGACCAACCATCTCGATCTCGAAATGCGGCATGCGCTCACGCGCGCGCTCGCCGAGTATGAAGGCAGCCTCGTGTTGGTATCGCACGACCGCGCGCTGCTGCGCACTGTGTGCGATGAATTCCTGATCGTCGCCGACGGCAGCGCCATGCCGTTCGACGGCGATCTCGACGATTACCTGACGTGGCTCGCCGCGCGGCGCAGCTCGCAGGCTGCGGCGGGCGCCGCCGAGAATGCCGCTGCGGCCGGGCCGGAGAGCAGGCAGGCGCCCGCAGCCGCGCAGCCTACGCGCGAGCAGAAACTCACGCGCCGCCGGCCGCTGGTGAAAGAAAGCGAGCAACTGGAGCGCAAACTCGCGCGCTGGCAGGAAGAACAACGCACGCTTGAAGCGCAGCTGGCCGATCCGGCGTTCGACGCAGCGGACAACAAGCGCTACATCGAACACGTTCAGCGGCAGGCGGAAGTGGCACGCCTGATCGAAGAGGCCGAACACCGCTGGCTCGAGGTGCATGCGGAGATCGAGGAAATCGGGGAAGTGTAAACCCGGGCTTGACCCTGCTGTTTTATGTTCTGGGAATGACGACGCAAACCATTACCGGGCTTTACGTAAATACCTGACGTCGCCCGACCCCCATCCCTAACCCTTCCCCCGCGGGGGGGGAAGGGAACGTAGAGCGGAAATGGTTTGTCAACCATTTCCGCAATGCTCAGTAGTTGGCGCGCCTGATGCGGCTTAGCGCAGATGAGGGCGCGACGATCTCCGCGAGGTACGGGTGGCTCGCCTTTTTGTAGACGCTGGTGATCAGCTTTACGTAATCGCGTGTTTCCTTGTACGGAGGGATGCCGCGGTACCTCTCGACGGCCTCCTCGCCGGCGTTGTAGGCGGCAAGCACCAGCGCGACATCGCCTTTGAAGTAAGCCATCAGCCATCGCAGATAAGCGAGTCCGCCCTTCAAATTATCCAGCGGGTTGAAAGCGTTCTTCACCCCGAAGCGCTCGGCGGTGGCCGGAATAAGCTGCATCAGCCCCTGCGCGTTTTTCGGCGACACGGCGGTAGCGTCGAATTTCGATTCGAGCGAGATCAACGCGATCACGAGGTCGGGGTCGACTGAATATTCGGGCGCCCAGCGCAGCACCAAAAGCTCGAGGTCTTTTCTTGCGACCGGAACAAACGGCGATTCAGCCGGCACCGCCACCGGTTCGCTCAGGCAAGCGGGCATCACGCTGCCGGTTCTCCCGCTTACATGTTGGAGCAGTTCTTTTGCGCGTTCATTGCCCTGTTCGGCGGCCTTGCCGATCAATAACGCGGCCACACCCTCATCGGCCAGCACTCCGCGACCGATGGAATAGATCACGCCCAGTTTCATCAGGGCCTCTGTATCGCCGCGCGCCGCCGCCTTGCAGTAAAGCTCGTTGGACCTGATGAAGTCCCGCGCTACGTTCTCGCCGCGCTCGTATTTCACGGCAAGCGTGAACAGCGCCCGCACGTCGCCGCGTTGCGCCGCCGCTTCAAGCGCCTCCACATCCGCGGTTGGCTGTGCCATGGCGCCAGCGCAGCCAAGCGCCAGGAACAGCGCCAAGCCGTGCATCGCGATGGTGCGTGTTTTAAAAGTTTGCGGTTTCATGTTCCGTTCCGGTGCGCATGATCGTAGCGCAGACTCACGCCGTTGACTTTGCCTGTTCGAGTCCTCGCCTCGAATCATCACTTCATCCTGCGCGGCGAAGCGGAACTCGTTCTTATGGGAACATCGCTGCACTAATTCCGCTTATCGGCCCTTATAATTTCCACTTCGCTTTTCAACAAACGCCGCTACAGCTTCTCGTTGATCTTCAGTACGATAAAGGTCAGCTTGCATTGACGCGGCCAGTTCCAGGCTTGCGTCAAGGTCGCACCGGGACGACTGTTGAATTAACCGCTTAGCCAGCCTTATTGAATGGGGAGGATGTCTGGAGATTTCCTGAGCAAACTCAATCGTCTTCGGCATGAATTGCTCGACACCAAAAACGGCGGAAACCAATCCAAGTTTTAGCGCATTTTCAGCATTAATCGGCTTGTCTTGCAGCGCGATTTCATATGCTCTCGCAAGTCCAACGATCCTCGGCAGTAGCCACCACCCGCCATCAGCAGAAATTACTCCTAACGAAAGAAATCTTTGTATTAGCTTCGCGTTCTCTGAGGCCAACCTCATATCGCACGCCAGAGCAAGGTCAAAGCCACCACCTACGGCGGGCCCGTTTATGGCGGCAATGGAAGGCACTTCCAGACTTTGTATGGCGCGGACGATGCGTTGGTAACCCATCATCGCCTTGCGAATTGCAACGGACGAGCCTTGGGTAAACGAGCCTTGGGTAAACATTTCCTTCATGTTTCCGCCGGAACAAAAAGTACTCCCGGAACCCGTAATAACCATGCATTTCACGTCCACGTCCGCGTTAACGCGTTCTACTGATTCAACAATTAGGTCAATAACTCTTTCGCTTAGCGAATTTCTCGTTCGGGGATCGTGCAACGTAACGGTAGCAATACCGCAATTGACATTGAACAGGAGCGGTCCAGCTAGCTGGATACCTTCTGAAAGATTGTCAGACATTCAAACCTCACCATTTATGATTACTGACAAGCGCGAGGGCACACTTTCACGGAATCAGAATTTCCAGCCTTCCGGGAGCGGCCGCTCGCGCGTTACCTGCGGTATCACCGGTCGAAAGGTTCGCAGCCCTGGAATGGCAGCGAGTGCCAGCCGATCCGCTTCCGCACGGCCAAGCACCGCGAGGCCGCGAAACGGTGTCGAACGATCGAGGCCAATAGAAGGCAGCCAAGTGAAGGAAATACCGAGTGGGGAGCCTTCTGGAGCGGGTCGGTCCAGCACCAGCAAGATGGAATCCATCGGGACATCCGGCGCATCGGAGCCATCGAACAGATCGCGGTTCCAGAACGTAATGAGCGGCTTCCAGTCCTCGGTCTGAAAGCGCCCGCCACCCGCGTTCCTGTATGCGGCGCTTGTCATCACATCAGCCGACGCTACGCTGTAGATCGCGAAATAGGCCGGAGGGCTTACGTTGATGCCTTTGAAGCGCTGTGTCGACGAGATTCCAGGAACCGTCGGCAGGACGTGCGGCGGCTTCATGCTATGGTACCAGCGGTTCCAGTCTTCCTCCGTCTGCCGTTCCGTGAGCGCGCATTCCACCATGTAGATCATGCTTTCAGTCCTTGTTGATGCTTTGGTCGCGTGGAACGGCCTATCGATGAACCGCAGCCAACGGCTCGAACACGTCGAGACTCACATCTGCGGCCTTGTCAAAGTTCCATAACACCCGCAGTGCCTGCTCACATCGATCCGACCTGCCCACAGCACCAAACATGCGGCGAAACTTCTCCTCTAACTGCGCGTCGTTCATCGGATTCCCCGCGTGTCCTAGCGGGTGCTCGATTTCATGCACTAACTCCTCGCCAGAGTTGAGGCGGACGGTTAGTCTTGCGGGCGCGCCTTGCGGATACCGTTCGGAGAGAGCCCTGCTTTCGCGAACCTTCACCTTGCGCATCATCTTCAAGACTGTAGGATCGGTTAAACGCTCGTGTGTAAATGATGCCGACTCGATTTTGCCATCGAGCAACGCCCTCGACACCACATAGGGCAGGCTATGGTCGGCGGTTTCATGTGTGGTAGGCGCCCAGCGGTTAGGATCTCCCGCCATCATCTGGATGGCGACACCATAGGTGTCAACCTCGATTTCGCCGATGTCGTCAATGGGCACACGCCGACGCAATTCGAACGCGGCGAGCACCGCTGACTGTCCGTGATAACAGATCGGCAGACTCTTGAGATGCGTCCGCGTAATCATCCGTGGAGCGTTCGGGTCCGGCAGAGGCCAAGCAAAACCTCCACCGAGGGCCTCCCACAAACCGCCTTTCCCCTCGAAAGCGGCGCCCGGCCCGGTCAAGCCGCGGTGCGCGAGCATGGCCGCAAACACAGAGTTGCGCGAGGCGTTGGCGCCAGCACATCCTTTCCAGTTCGAAAGATCCCCATGCCGGCTCACTATCAGCGCCATGTTGGGCGCCACCGCGAGAGCTACGGCGTGGGCCATTTGTTCGCACGACAGGCCGAGGACCTTCCCGGCTCCAAGCGCACCGGCGACCACGCCATACACAGCGTGGTCCCATCCTTTGCTGTTAATGTCGATAGCATCCTCGAAGCTGCAGTAGACGTCATAGGCAACCGTAATTGCGTTGATGACGGACGGTCCGTCTGCATGCACGGCTTCGCCGATCGCGAGTATCCCGGAGATAACATCGCTCGGATGCCCACGTCCTTTCCCTTGATAGGTGTCGCTGATATCCATGAAACGCACCATTACCCCATTCGCGAACGCGGCCATCTCGGGAACAGTCTTGATGCCGCTGCCCCACACGCTGGCACCCGACTTGCCGGAGTATTGCTCTGCAATCTCCCGAGCGATCCGGCATACGGAATCATCGTACGCGCCCATGGCACATGCATAGGTGTCGACGAGACGGCGCTTGCATTCGTGTCTCGTTTCGGCCGATAGTGCCTCGTGCCTCGCCTCCATGGCGTAATCGACCAGTCTTTCGGTCGTCTTATCCATTCGATTGTCCCTAGGAGTTTGTCGGACTAAGCATTCGACAGGCTGCTAACAGCAAAACCGCCCGCCGAATTTGAACGTAACCCAGATCAACAACCGCTCTTAGCTTTCAGGAATTACTGGAATCGATCCAGCGTTCTATCATTGGTCGTCCCCATCCAGGGTCGCGCAATGCACACCACCCTGGCGTCAGGATGTTCTTCACCGGACATGCGGTAAAACAATCCCCTACTTGACAATGTCGATCGTTTTTAGCAATGCTGACCACCTCGCAACGTCGCTCTTTATGGTAGCGCTGAATTTTTCGGGACTGCCGGCTACAATCAGAAAGCCCGAGTTGGATATGCGTTGACGAGCAGTCGGGTCACGCATCACTTCAGATATATCAGCATTCAACTTATTGATGATTTCTTTGGGAGTGCCGACTCGCCCCAATACACCATACCAGGTAAAAGCCTCGTAGCCCGGGAGATTGGCTGCTTCGGCGACTGTAGGCACCTCCGGTAACTGCGCTGCCCGCTCTGTGGTTGAAACCGCAAGCGCTTTGATCCTGCCTGCCTTCACCAGCGCGAGAAGAGCCGGCACCCCGGAGAAACCCATATCAACCTCGCCGCTCAGCAGTGGAGGACCCACATTGCCCTTGTAGGGTATATGGACCATATCGATTCCGGTCAGCTTCATGAGAAGCGCCATCTGCAAATATGGGGTCGTGCCCGTTCCACTGGAAGCGAAGTTCAACTGCCCAGGCTTGGACTTAGCCAATGCGATCAATTCTTTGAGGGACGAAACCGGGAGGGATCCTCGGACCGCTAGGACACCAGGTACCGACGCTACCAAAATGATAGGCGAAAAGCTTTTTATCGGGTCGTAATTGAGCTTGCGTAGATTGGGCGTAATCGTAAAAGCATTCGTAGCCATTACAAGAGTATATCCATCCGGCTCCGAGCTCATCAAGATTCCTAAGGCAATATCGCCATCAGCACCCGGCCGATTCTCGACAATGACAGATTGGGCCCATCTTTCCGACAATTTCGGGGCAATTATCCGAGCCACCTGATCTGTTCCTCCTCCAGGGTTGAAGCCAACGAGGAAACGTACGGGGCGCTCCGGGAAACTCGCTCCCCATGTGGATGCCACGCCGAAAACAAGAGCGAGCCACACCAATAAAATGGCGCTCCTGCCCCATTTCTTTACACGCATTGAATCCTCCTGTTCAGGTGTATGCGAAAAATGTGTTGCGCCTCCGTATCGAGCCACGCGGAAAACGCTTCCTCCGCAGCAGTGAAGCCATCCAAACCATCCGTAAGCACTTTCGCAAAAATCGACACTTCGTCAAAGGGCAGAGCCTTTGCACGAAGTACCCTGGCCTTCATATGGTCTGAATGTCTAACAATGCTACTGCCAGACTGAAATTCCGTCAAGCCGGGTGTTGCGAGTTCGTAATCTGTCCGGTCGTCATAGCGCCCCCAAGGAGGTACGAGATGAGAGTTGAGGAGACTTGGAACGCAATTACGTGTGCCGGGGCGCAATTGTGGCGTGACACGCTTTATATTGTCGGACAATCCGATTATACTTGTCGCCAGGCGGCGCGACCAGCGCACACGTAGTTACAACCTGGCAGGGGCGCCGAAGTGTCGAAATGTTTTCCAATTTAATGAATTGAAATCATGACTTCTAAAACTGTTTTTGAAAAACTTGACCTGGCCCCTGCTTACCGACAGGTCTCCGATTCAGTGGAAAAGATGATTAGATCCGGTCGACTCTCTCTGGGTGACTGGCTTCCGCCCGAGACGGAGCTGGCGGCACAGCTAGGTGTCAATCGTTCGACCGTACGGGAGGGTCTCCGTGGGCTAGAGCATGCGGGACTAGTAAGACGCGATGGAAAGCGGCTCAAGGTTGCGATCCCGCATTACACGGAACTGGCCTCCCGCGCGTCCAGAGCGCTTGTGATGCATCAAGTCACCTTCCGCGAGTTATCGGAAGCGGCAGCGGCACTGGAGACCATTACCGCAATATTCGCCGCCCAACGCATAGACGAAGGGGGCATCCGCGCGCTCGAAAACAATCTTAAGGAGATGAAAGCCAGGCTCAACGATATCGACAGCGTGGTGTCACTCGACATCGAATTTCATAACCTGCTCGCGGAGTACGCCGACAATCGAGCACTGAGCCTCGCCAGGGAACCGATCAGCCTCCTGTTCTACCCGGCCGGGAAAATAATCCTTACGCGATTGAAAACGCAAAAGCGAATTCTCGATGCCCATAAAAGGATCGTCGCATTGGTGCGCAAACATGATGAGGCAGGCGTGCGCGCCTGGATGGAGCGCCACATGGCCGACTTGAAGCGCGGCTATGAGCGTACGGGAATCGACATGAACCGTCCGATGGACAGCGCTGTGTAGTGACTAGGAAACAGAGCCCGAAAGGTCGGCCTGCGCAGGCAAATGTCCGCGGATCATTGCATTCGATTGTCGGACTACGGTACATTAAAATAATGTAAGGACATTGGCCGCGACGTTCGTCCAAATACAAACAGCCCCTTTGAAACTTATGCGCATGGCAGAACACTCGGTGATCGCAGAATTCGGCCAACAGGTCGTTCGTATCACGTTGAATCGGCCGCAGAAGCGAAATCCGCTCGATTGGTCAACCGTCCGGCAATTAGTCGATATCGTGAAGCGCGTCGAAGACGATGCAGTTGCACAGGTTGTGGTGGTAAGCGGTGCGGGCAAGAATTTTTCGGCGGGCGGCGATCTCAAGGACTATGTCGACTTGTACCGACGGCCTGACGACTTTCAGGCATTCCTGGAGGACTTTCACCGGCTGCTCGAGTTAATCGAGGCGTCGCGCAAGATTTACGTGGCAGTGGTCGAGGGCTATTGCGTGGCCGGAGGCCTGGAGTTGCTTTTGGCCTGCGACGTGGTCATCGCGGCCACCTCGGCCAAGATCGGCGATGCGCATGTGAATTTCGGTCAGTTGCCGGGTGCCGGTGGCTCGCAGCGGCTGCCTCGCACTGTCGGTCCAATGCGCGCACGCTACCTCATGCTCACGGGCGAGATCGTTGATGCCACGGAAGCCGAACGCATCGGTCTTGTATCAAAGCTTGTGCCCGACGTTCAGCTGGAAGGCTTCACCAAACAGTTCCTGGAGCGCCTTTCGTCTCTAAGCCCGCAGGGGCTTGCAGGCATGAAGTACCTCGCCAACCAGGGACTTCGCAAAGACCTCACCACTGGACTGCGCATGGAGCTCGAATACGTTCATCGCTACGCCACCAACTCGGCAGACGCGACCGAAGGCCTCATGGCTTTCCAGGAGAAGCGCAAGCCGCGCTTCCAGGGTCACTGACATTATTGAGCATATAACACTATGTGGAATTTGCGCGATAGATATGCCATAGGCGGCATCGGCTTCACCAGATTCTCCAAAGCATCAGGCGTTACGGTGCTCGAACTGGCGACCGAGGCCTGTCTCAAAGCGTGCGAGGATGCTGGAGTGAACCCGGACGAAGTCGACGGGTTGATCAGTTTTAACTTCGGCGATTCGGTACCGGGAATGGCAGTCGCCACAGCCATGGGTCTGCCCGATCCGCAGTACGTGGTCGATTTCGATTCCGGCGGCAACGCCGCCAACCTGATCACCCTGGCCGCAACTGCCGCGATTGAGGCAGGTCTGGCGAAGAACGTGTTGTGCTTTCGCGCGATGAACGGCCGATCTGGATTCCGCTTGGGTGGAAGCCGGGATCTGTCGGCCTACAACGTCACGCAATACACCGCACCCTTTGGCTGGATTACCTATCCGCAAGCCATGGCCATGTGGTGCCGCGCGCACATGGTGAAGTACGGCACCACGAAAGAGCAGCTCGGTTCAGTCGCCGTGAGCTTCCGCGAGAACGCGGTGCTAAACGAGCGGGCAATGATACGCACGCCGCTGACCATCGACGAGTACCTCGGCGCGCGCAAGATCGTCGACCCCTTCGGCCTGTATGACATCTGCCTGGAATCCGACGGCGCTTGCGCGGCGCTGGTCACTTCGGCCGAACGCGCCCGCGATATGCGCCACCGCCCGGTGTACATCATGGGCGGCGCGTACGGTGGCGGCATTCACCAGGGAGAAGACCTGTTCGACGCGATCCGATGGCCCGACCTGTCGGAGAACTTCAGCAAATACATCGCCGGCGATCTCTGGAAGAGTGCAGGTATCGGCCCCGAAGATGTGGATGTTGCCGAAATCTACGACTGCTTTACTTACACTGTCATCATGGTGTTGGAGGGCCTGGGCTTCTGCAAACCGGGAGAGGCCGGTGCTTTCGCGCAGGGTGGCGGGCTAAGACGAACGGGCCCACTGCCCACCAATACCCACGGCGGGTTGCTTTCTGAAGCCTATATTCACGGCTTCAACCACGTCATCGAAGCGGTTGAGCAACTTCGCGGACACAGTGGCGCGCGCCAGATCGAGGGCGCGCGGATCGCCCTGACCACTGCCGGCGCCATGACCTGCGGTAGTGCCATGATCCTGAGGAACTGAAATGACGATGCAGCGACCGCTCCCCGTGCTGGATCACCTCTCCAGGCCGTTCTGGGAAGGCTGCCGTGAGCATCGGCTGCGCCTGCAGAAATGCGGTAGCTGCGGCAAGGCGCAGTTTCCTCCCGGGCCTATCTGCAAACATTGCCGGTCCTCGGCACTGGATTGGATCACCAGCAGCGGCCACGGCACAATCTACAGCTGGATTGTGGTGCGACATCCGGTCCCGTCAGACGTATACGTCAAGGAAGTGCCTTACGTGGTGGCACTCGTCGAGCTCGACGATGGGGTGCGCATGCCGACCAACATCGTTGGATGTTCTCCCGAAGCGATCGGCGCAGGAATGGAAGTAGAAGTATCGTTTGTCGATATCAACGACACGATTTCCTTGCATCGGTTTCAGCCAGTTGCTCAACTCCACGGGAAAAGCGCGTGATGGCTATGCTCGAGCACGCCGTCGGTTCGGACAACACGGACGCACTGATTCAAGAAAGTACAAAGATGTTCGAGACGATGTTCAGCTTGCACGGCAGGACGGTTCTGGTATCTGGCGCCTCCAGCGGCATAGGGTTGCACGTCGCACAGACCTTCGCAGCAGCCGGCGCAGCCGTGGCGCTCGCGGCGCGGCGCAGCGAACGCATCGAAGCCGAAGCGGCGGCGCTGAAGGCGACGGGCCGGCGCGCCGCAGCGGTGTATCTCGATGTCACCGACCCGCATACCATCGCGCCGGCCTTCGATGCAGCCGAACGGCAACTCGATGCGCCGGTCGACGTGCTCATCAACAACGCCGGCGTGCTGCACGCCGAGTCCTTTGTCGCACACGGCGACGACGATCTCGACCGCGTCATCGACACGAACCTGAAGGGTGCCTTCCGCGTCGCGCAAGAGGCGGCGCGACGCATGCTTGTGCTCAAGCGCGGCGTTATTGTCAACGTGGCCTCCACGGCAGGCCTGCGCGCCGGCGCCTTCATGGCAAGTTATGCCGCATCAAAGGCTGGGCTGATACAGTTCAGCCAAGTTATGGCGCTCGAGCTGGCCGGCAAGAACATCCGCGTAAACGTGCTGTGTCCAGGCAACATCGAAACCGACATGCAGACCACCCTCGGCGACAAGGGCTTCCACGATACGATGCTCAAGCGCACGCCGCTGCGCCGATTCGGCCGCCCCGACGACCTGGAGGGCGCCTTTTTGCTGCTTGCTTCAAATGCCGGCCGCTATATGACGGGGGCTGTGCTCACCGTCGACGGCGGTCAAATGCTGAGTTGGATGTAACGGTCACACCGACCGTCATTCCCACTGCAGCGAATGAGTGCATTGTGCTCGACTTCTCACTGATCGGTACCGCAATGAGTGCGATCTCCGGCCATACGGTCTACATCGACGGCGGCTGCACCGCGGAATGAGCACACTGTCTTCCGTTGCGGTCGTGAAAGGACCGGCTGAAACAGGCTTCAGTCCCGAGCCTCTTGCCAGGTATCTCGACGCGCACCTTCCCGGGCGCTGGTGTGATCTGGAACTGCGTCGGTTCGTTGGCGGCCAATCGAATCCAACATATTTGTTGGCGGCGGATAAGCGGAAAGTGGTACTCCGCAAGCAACCTGAAGGACGCCTGTTGCCGTCGGCGCACGCCTTGGATCGCGAGTTCCGTGTTATGCAGGCATTGGGCACAACCGATGTACCAGTGCCGAAGATGATCCATTTTTGTAGCGATCTGAACGTGATTGGAACACTGTTTTATCTGATGGAGCATGTCAGCGGACGCGTGTTCAAGGATCCGCTGCTGGAGTCGCTCCCTCGGGCCGAGCGTGGCGCACTTTATGATGCCATGAACGCCTCGCTCGCCAAGCTGCATGGGGTCGACTATGCAGCCTGCGGGCTCGCCGATTACGGGCGGCCGGGCAACTACTTCGCTCGCCAGATCGAGCGGTGGACCCGACAATACCGCGACAGCGAAACCGGGACGATCGCGGCCATGGATGAACTCATGCGTCATCTGCCGCAGTTAGTGCCAGCAGACGATCGTTCCAGCATCGTGCATGGCGACTTCAGACTCGAGAACCTTATTTTTCACGAGACCGAGCCGGTGGTACTGGCGATTCTCGACTGGGAGCTTTCCACCGTTGGCCATCCGCTCGCGGATCTTGCGTACAACTGCTTTGCTTACCATCTGCCGCGGAGAGCGTTCGGGGGTTTCGCGGACATATCCCTTGAGGAGACCGGTATCCCTTCAGAGGAGGACTATATCGAAGCCTACTTTTCGCGAACCGGGATCCGCCCCTTGGCACCGTGGGGGTTCTACATCGCGTTTGCATTGTTCCGGCTCGCGGCCATTCTTCAGGGGATCCTGCACCGTGCACTGGACGGCAATGCGAGCTCCCCCGACGCGCTCGAGCACGGGAACTTGGCGGGGCTCTGCGCCGAAGCGGGCTTGGCCGCTCTGGATACATCGCCGGGTGGGAGGAAATGATGCCATCGCGCAGGCATCCGCCGTGTCATGGTCTACGAAGCCACATTGCTTTCAGGATCCGGAGAGTGACTAGCTGCACCAGGAGTTTGTCGGACTTGGGTCGGACAAACTCCTTAGCAGCCTGTCGAATGCTAAGTCCGACAGGCTGCTAGGGAGAGAGACGCATGATGCCCGGAACGCCATTCGATTTGTCGGGTGATCGTGCCTTGGTGACCGGCGCATCGCGCGGCCTCGGTCGCCATTTCGCGCTGACCCTAGCGAGGTACGGGGCAGATGTTGCCGTGACTGCCCGGTCGCTCGACGCCTTACGGGAGGTTGCTGCCGACATAGTCGCTCTCGGGCGCCACGCCTTTCCGGTGGTGATGGACGTTACCAAAGCGGTGAGCGTGCGCACAGCGATCGAACAGGCAGAGGATGGACTCGGCGCGCTCGACGTTCTCGTCAACAATGCCGGGATCGCCATTACGAAACCGGCATTGGAGCAGACAGAAGCCGACTGGGATGCGGTCGTCGACACCAATTTGAAAGGCATGTTCCTCGTCGCGACCGAGACAGCGCGGCGAATGCGTTCCCGTCGCACGGGGCGCATCGTCAACATTGCTTCGGCGATAGGAGAGGTCGTGATTGGAAACGTGATGCCCTATTTAGCCTCGAAAGCGGGCGTCTTGCATATGACGAGGGGCATGGCGCTCGAATGGGCCCGCTATGGGATCCGCGTCAATGCGTTGGCGCCTGGTTACGTAGCCACCGATATGAACCGCGACTTTTTCGAAACCGATGCCGGCTGCGCCATGTTGAAGCGCATTTCGATGCGGCGGCTGGGTAAGCCCGCCGATCTCGAAGGGCCGCTTCTGTTGCTTGCCTCCAATGCGTCGGCCTACATGAATGGAAGCACGATCCGTGTAGACGGTGGTTTCGGGCTTGCTTGATTGCACTCGACGTGAACAACCCATCCTGCCTGATCGACGCACGAGAACTGTCGTTCCAGCTCTACGACGTGCTCGATGTTGAAACTTTGACGCGGCGAGCGTGGTTCGCCGATCACGACAGGACCACTTTCGATTCGGCCCTGGAAATGGCGCGCAAGCTCGCCGAGGAACGGTTCCGGCCGCACCACCGCAAGTCCGACCTCGAGGAACCCCGGGTCGTCGACGGTCGGGTGCGGCTGATTCCGGAAATTGCCGCCGCGATCAATGATTTTGCGAGCAGCGGATTGTTGGCGGCGCATCACGGCTACGCGGCCGGGGGAATGCAGCTGCCCTGGGTGGTTGCGCAGGCCTGCTACGCGCACTTTCACGCTGCCAATGTCGCCACATTTGCCTATTGCTTCCTGACCATCGCCGCTGCCAACTTGCTCGACGCCTTTGGATCTGCGGAGCAGAAACAGCGATACATGCGACCGATGCTGTCGGGGCGTTTTCTCGGCACGATGTGTCTGTCAGAGCCACAGGCAGGGTCCTCACTCGCCGATATCCGCACCCGCGCGACGCCGCTTGGTGGTTCCCGTTATCGCATCACTGGAAGCAAAATGTGGATTTCCGGCGGCGAACACGAGTTGTCGGAAAATATTGTGCATCTGGTGTTGGCCCGTACTGATGGCGCTCCACCCGGGGTCAAGGGGATTTCGCTCTTTCTGGTCACGCGTCGGCGGCTGCGACCCGACGGCGGGCCAGGAGAGCTGAATGACGTCGTACTCGGCGGCCTCAATCACAAGATGGGTTACCGCGGCACGATCAACACGGCATTGAACTTCGGGGAACGCGGTGATTGCATTGGCGAACTGGTCGGCGAGCCCCACCGTGGTCTCGCCTACATGTTCCATATGATGAACGAGGCTCGCATCGTGGTTGGGATGAGCGCCGCGGCACTAGGGCTGGCCGGTTTTCGCGTTTCGCTCGACTACGCTCGCCAGCGACCACAAGGTCGACTGCCGCAAGCCAAGGATCCTAGTGCGCCTCCGGTGATGATTATCAAGCATGCCGATGTGCGCCGTCTGCTGCTCGAGCAGAAAGCCTACGCCGAGGGAGCGCTGGCGCTAGGCCTCTATTGCGCCCGGCTGCTGGACGAGCAGAAAACGGTGGAAGAGACTTCGGCGAGAGAACGCGCGGGCGCGCTTCTCGACGTCCTGACGCCCATCATGAAAGCCTGGTCGTCCGAATGGTGCTTACGCGCCAACTCGAATGCCATACAAGTGCTTGGCGGCTATGGCTATACACGCGATTTTCCGGTCGAGCAGTATTATCGAGACAACCGCCTCAACCCGATCCACGAAGGCACCAATGGTATCCAGGCGATCGATCTGCTTGGCCGCAAGGCGAGCATGAATGACGGTCAGGCCGTTCGCACGGTCGCAACAACGATGCGCGTGGACATCGAGGCGGCAAACGCCTTGTCCGCGGTCGCCGCTCACGCGGCACAGCTCGATCGGGCCCTTGCCCTTCTCCAGGACACTACGGCCACTGTGGCCGCAGCTCGCGCTCGGCTCGGCGATGCGCTGCCTTTGAGCAATGCCACCTCGTATTTGGATCTGTTCGGGCATGTGGTGATTGCGTGGATGTGGCTGCGGCAGGCGACAGCGGCCGCGACACGAATTCAGAATGGCGCACCCGGACTGCGCGACTTTTACCTGGGCAAACTCCACACGGCACGGTTTTTCTTCCGCCATGAATTACCTCGGGTGGAGCATTGCGCGAAGCTCGTCGCCGGTCTCGATGATACTTGCTTGACGATGCAAGACACGTGGTTCTAACAAAGGACGGTCATGAACAATCTTTCCCCGCGAGTGATGGAGTTGCAACAGAAGTTTGACCACTTTATGGCCGAGGAGGTCGTGCCCAGCGAGGCGCTTTATGCAGCACAGCACGCCGCAGCACGGGATCGCTGGCATCCACCGCCCCTACTCGACGATCTCAAGTCCAAGGCTAAGGCGGCGGGACTGTGGAATCTGTTTCTGCCGGAAAGCGAATACGGGTTGGGACTCACCAACCGCGAATATGCGCCCTTCTGCGAGGCAATGGGTCGCGTTGCTTTCGCGGCCGAGGTCTTCAACTGCTCGGCGCCTGATACGGGCAACATGGAAGTGCTGGTCCGATACGGCTCTCCGGCACAAAAGGAACAGTGGCTAAAGCCGCTGCTGGCAGGCGAGATTCGCTCGTGCTTTGCGATGACCGAGCCTGATGTCGCTTCTTCGGATGCAACCAACATTGCCTGCAGCATCACGCGCGAGGGAAACGATTACCTCATCAACGGTCGCAAATGGTGGGCCTCCGGTGCGCCGGACCGGCGCTGCAAGATAGCCATCGTCATGGGCAAGACCGACCCCACCGCGGCGCCGCACAAGCAGCAATCCATGGTCTTGGTTCCGCTTGACACCCCCGGTCTTCGCGTCATCCGGCCGCTGACGGTGTTCGGGTATGACGATGCCCCCCACGGTCACGCTGAAGTGGTTTTTGACAACGTGCGTGTGCCGGTTGAAAACATGCTGCTGGGGGAAGGCCGCGGTTTCGAGATTGCGCAGGGTCGGCTCGGACCGGGGCGCATCCACCACTGCATGCGTCTGATCGGCTTGTCCGAGCGAGCACTCGAGGCAATGTGCGCGCGGGCGCGTTCCCGTGTCGCCTTCGGCAGAGCGCTCGCCGACCACGGCGGAATGCGGCAGCAGATCGCCATGAGCAGAATGGAAATCGATCAGGCCCGGTTATTGACTTTGCACGCCGCCGCAAAAATGGACGAAGCAGGCAACAAAGCCGCGCGCACCGAAATAGCCATGATCAAAGTGGTTGCGCCGCGCATGGCCTGTCGAGTGATCGATCGCGCTATTCAGGCACATGGCGGCGCAGGGGTATCGGGTGACTTCTTTTTGGCGGCTGCCTACTCGCTTGCGCGCTCGCTGCGGTTCGCAGATGGTCCCGATGAAGTGCACATGGAGACGATCGCAAAACTCGAACTTTCCAAAGGTGTGCCTCGCAATAAAAGCGCATTGTGATGAGAGGCGCACCAACATGTTTCAACTGAGCTGGAAAGACAGCGGCGCCATTGCCGCCATCGAGTTGCATCGGCCGCCGGGCTGCAAGAGGCTTATGAACGTATCGAACGTTAGCGGGGTGAGCGTTGACAAAGGGGGGGATACCCTGATGTAATCGCGCCGCCAACGGTGATTTGTCCCGGGATTCTGTATTGTGCCATACTGGCTGTGCTCTTCGAGCAAAACCTGGGGATAAGTACGTAGGTGTCAAGCGGATCGCTGGCGCTCTCTGCGCGTGCGGCGCGAAGGGGTACGGCTTTACGGTAATATCGCCGCCCCGTTGGTGACGGGCAAATCCAGCGAGCCAGTGCAAGGGGAAGTGGCATGGGAGAGTATCAAAGCATCAAGATGGACACCGATGACGATGGCGTCACCCTCATCACGCTCAATCGGCCGGACCGGCTGAACGCATTCAACCGTCAGATGATTGCCGAGTGGACCGAGGCATTGCAGCTTGCCGACGCCGATCCGGCCACCAGGGTTGTTCTGATTACCGGCGCAGGCCGCGCTTTTTGTGCCGGGGGCGATGCTGGCGAAATGGAGGAACTGGCCGTATCCGACAATGTGAGCCGCAAGGACTACCTGTGGCGCGGCGTGCATCGCATTCCCATGGCGATGGCGCGCATGGAAAAGCCGGTGATCGCTGTTCTCAACGGCACGGCGCGCGGAGCAGGGCTCGACATGGCGCTGTTCTGCGACATGCGCCTTGCCGCCGAATCGGCCACGTTCGCCGAAAGCTATATACATATGGGCGTCATGTCGGGAGATGGCGGCACTTACCTGCTGCCGCGGCTGATAGGCGTCGCGAACAGCTTCGACCTGCTCTGGACCGGCCGTCTGATAGACGCCCAAGAAGCGCTGCGCATGGGCCTCGTCAATCGCGTAGTTCCAGATGCCGAGCTTTTCGCGCAAGCGCGCGAACTGGCACGAAGCATTGCCCGCCAGCCGCAGCAGGCCATCCGCCTGACCAAGCGCGCGCTCTACCAGAGCCTGGACACTTCTCTCGAAACGCACCTCGACATGGTGTCTTCGCACATGGCAGTGCTGTACGACACGGACGATTTTCGCGAAAAGCTCAAGGCCTTCCGCAGCAGGAGCAGATAGTTTCGCAAGGCCTCGACCAGGCGCTTTTTCGGCAGCATCAAGCCGTTGCGTCGCCAACCTTGCCGGAAGCCGGCCGCAGAAGCGCGTCGCGGATGCGGCGGCCGATTTCTATACCCTCGCGCGCAAGGCGTGCCCGTTCGCGAAATGACCGTTCAGAGGGAATGCGGATTTCTTCCACGCCCGGCTGGCGCGGCGTGGTTTTGACCCGATCGATCAGCGTGCCCAGTTGTTCCTTGTGACGCTCCCGGTTTTTCCGTGGAATCAACCACCCGCACTTTGGCTCGTCTCGCAGGATCGCCGCGTCCGATTGTTGCGGCCTTGCACGGGACCGTTCTCGGTGGCGGGCTTGAGCTCGCACTTGCCTGTCATTATCGCGTACCCGTCGACACCCAGCATTTACCACCGAATTTCTTTGACGAGCGTCTGCGCGAGGCCCGAGAAAGAGTGCCGCAGAATCACCAGGGATTCCAGACGCGGACGGCCAAAAAAGGCAGATCGACATTGGAAGTTGGGCAAACGCCGGCGAACGTTGCGGACAGTTCTGCGCTTCGCAGTGAATTTCGTGGAAAGCAGCCATGCCTTTGGAGTACACTTGCTGCCCGTGCCGACCGTGCGAGGGCCGCATCGGTGCCTGCGCGCCGGACGCACGCGTACACAAGGAGTGGTTGGCATGCGCAGTAACTTCAAGAACGGCCCTCTGACGGGCGTCAAGGTGATCGATCTCACGAACATCGTTATGGGCCCCTACGCGACGCACATCCTTGCGGACATGGGCGCGGACGTGATCAAGGTTGAAAGTCCCGAGGGCGATCTGATGCGTTACTTCCAGCCGTACCGGCATTCCGGCATGTCGGGACAGGTGCTGCATCTGAACCGCAACAAACGCAGTCTGGTGCTCGATCTCAAGCGGCCGGAGAGCGCCGCGGCGTTGCGGCGCATGATAGAGAAAAGCGACGTACTCGTGCACAACATGCGCAGGAAGGCGATCCAGCGCCTGGGGTTCAGCTACGAAGACGTAAAGGCCCTCAACCCGGATCTCGTCTACTGCGGCGCCCACGGCTTCGGATCCGGTGGACCGTACGAAGACAAGGCCGCATACGATGACATGATACAGGCCGGATGCGGCGCGGCAGCGCTCAGCGCGCGCGTGCATGGCGAGCCCGCCTACCTGCCGACGGCGCTCTGCGACAAGCTCACGGGGCAGACCATAGCCTATGCGATACTGGGAGCGCTCTACCAGCGCGCGAGTGGAGGCGGCGGCCAGCACGTCGAAGTCCCGATGTTCGAAACCTCGATCGAGTTCATGCTGAGCGAGCATATCTGCGGCGGCTCGTTCGAGCCCCCGCTCGGCAAGGTCGGATACATGCGCATCCTCGATCGCTCCCGCAAACCGTTCAAGACCGCGGACGGGTATATCTGCATCATGCCGTATTCGGAAAAAAACTGGCACGATTTCTTCGATTACATCGGTACGCCGGAACATAGGACCGATCCGCGTTTCGCGAGCTACGACGCGCGCGTTCAGCACGTTGACGTGCTCTATGGCCTGATCGAACGCGAAGCCGCCAAGCGCCCTAATTCGGTATGGGTCACGTTCTGCGACCAGGCAAGCATACCGTGCATGCCGGTAATCAGCCTCGATGACATACACGAAGATCCGCATGTGCGCGCGGTCGGGCTGTTCAATGTTTGCGATCATCCGACCGAAGGCAAATACCGGGTCGTGCGCAGTCCGGTCAAATACGCAAGCGCGCCATTCAAGCTGCGCCATCATTCGCCGACGCTGGGCCAGGATTCTGCCGAGGTGCTCGCCGAATACGGCCTCAGCGAGGGGGAAATCCGTGAGGTCCTGGTTACGCGAAAAAGCGACAGCGCGCGCGCATCCGGATGACACAGCGCACGCAGGCAGCCATGGTCCGTTTACCCCACGCACACGAATAGCGAGCCGCCGGCTTATGGATCTTGGAATTCGCGGTAAAGTTGCCGTCGTAACTGCCTGCAGTTCAGGCTTGGGGAAGGCGGTTGCCCAGGCGTTGGCCGCGGAAGGGGTCAGACTGGTGTTGTTCGCGCGGTCGGCCGATTTATTGCGCACGGCTGCCGCTGAAATCGAAAAACAGCACACCGTGCCGGTGCTCGCGGTACCGGGGGATATGCGTTCCCCTGCGGATGTTGAGCGCCTGGTCACCGAGATGCAGCAGAAATTCGGGTCGCCCGACATTCTGGTGCTCAACACCGGACGCCCGCCCCATCCTTTGCGTGAAGTGCTGGAAGAAACCGACGAGGCACGCTGGGAAGACGCGTATCGAACTCAGTTGTGGGGTGCGGTGCTGGTTGCGCGCAGGATCGTGCCGCTGATAGTGGAACGCGGCTGGGGGCGCGTCATTGCGATCACATCGGCGTCGGTCAAGCAGCCCATGGTGCACCACGGCTTGTCGACCGTGTTTCGCGCGGGCGTGACAGCCTACATGAAGCATCTTGCCAACGAGATCGCGGCCAAAGGCGTGACCGTCAATACGGTAGGGCCCGGGTCCATCGACACCCCCACCCCCAGAACCAGCGCTCAAATGGCAGAACGCCTCAGACGGGTTCC
>JACQOI010000285.1 GCA_016202615.1 Betaproteobacteria bacterium | reverse complement strand
GGGATGGGGGTGAAAACATTGCGTGTCATGGTAATTCTCACCCCCACCCTAGGCCTCCCCCGTCAAGAGGGAGGGAATCAGTTCTTATGACGCAGTAAAATTAGCTACCTTAATATCAATATTATATCGTTCCCGGAAAATATCCAGCGACTTCCGGAGGCCAATGCAGCGCCTCAGTACACCCCCACCTCCGATGAGGCCAGTGACGTGTCTTGAGAGAGGTGCAAGGCCTCATCCGACAGCCTCCACGATGCGCCTAAATGCTGTAAATTGCTGTTTGTACGATAGAAACCCGTGCTTCCACAACACCCGGCATAGAGCGTGAACAAAATCGTCAAATTCGTGGTGCTGCCGCTGGTTGGCATCGTCCTGGTCGTTGTGGCGCTCGCGACATACATCGCCGCGACATTCGATCCCAATCAATACAAACCGCAAATCGCGCAGGCGGTCAAGGACAAGACCGGGCGCACCCTTGAGCTCGAAGGCGGCATCAAGCTGTCGCTGTTCCCCGGCATCGGCGCCACGCTCGGCAAGGCGTCATTGTCGGAACGCGCGAGCGACAGGGAATTCGCCGGCGTCGACGATTTGCGCGTCGCGTTGAAGCTCATGCCGCTGCTGTCGAAAGAGATCGTGGTTGACACGATCGAGATCAAGAACCTGCGCGCGAACCTGATACGCAACAAGGACGGCAAGTTCAGCATCGACGACCTGATCGGCGGTGGCAACAAATCCGCGCCGGCCGCGAAAAGCGGCGGGCCGCAGGTCAGGATCGACATCGACCACGTCGCGATCGAAAACGCGACGATTACCTATACTGACCAGCGGGCAGGCGCCAAGTACGCGTTCTCCAGGCTCAATCTGAAAACCGGCCGCATCGCCGGCGGCGTGCCGAGCAGGATCGATCTGTCATTCGTCGTGCAAAGCGACAAGCCCAAGCTCAATCTTGATGCCGCGCTGAAGACCACCATCACGTTCGACCTCGACAGGCAGCATTACGTGCTGGACGGGCTCGACCTCACGGCCAAGGGGCTTGCGGCGGGCATCAGCAACCTGGCGGCGAGCGTTAAAGGCAATGTCGACGCCAAACCGGCAAGCAACGAGTTCGTGATTGCCAAGCTGGCTATAGCCGCGACCGCCAAGCAGGAAGGCGGCAATCTCAACGTCAGGTTTGACCTGCCCAGGCTCAATGTGACCAAGGACAAGGTGAGCGGCGAGAAAATCGCGCTCGATGCGACGTTGAGTGAGGGTAAAAGCAAGCTGGTTGCCAAGCTCGACATACCAGGCATTGATGGCAATGCACAGGCGTTCAAGGCGAACGGGTTTACGGCAAGCGTCGACTTGCAGCAGGACGGCGCGACGATCAAGGCCAAAGTGACGAGCCCGCTCGCGGGCAGCGTCGATGCGGAGCGGATCGAATTGTCGAAACTGGTGGCGACGGTCAGCGTCAACAATCCGAAACTGCCGAAGAACCCGCTCGATGCCACACTCAACGGCGCGGCGCAAGTCGACCTCGCCAGGCAGAACGCGAGGCTGGCCTTTGCCGCCAAAATCGACGATAGCAACATCAATGGCAAGGTCGGGCTCGCGAAATTCACGCCGCCGTTCTATACCTTCGATATCAGTATCGATCAGCTCGACGCCGACCGCTATTGGCCGAAGCCGGATCCCAAGCGGAAACAGCCCGAGCAGCCGTTCGACCTGTCGGCGCTGAAGGGCCTCAACGCGAGCGGCAGCCTCAGGATCGGCACGCTCAAGATGGCCAACGCCAAGGCGTCCAATGTGCGCTTCGACGTCAGGGCCGCCAGAAGCCGCGTCGACGTGAGTCCGCTGGCGGCGAACCTGCATCAGGGATCACTCGCCGGCGCGCTGTCGGCGCCGGCGGCGGCAACCCCGGTGGTCGAGCGATGAGTGTTGTTACCCATTTCCCATTCTCCATTCACCGGTTCTAATCTGAGTTGGTCGGCGGATTCATAATATGTCCAGCTTCGCGTCCCAGCTGATCGCCTGGCAGAAGCGCCACGGCCGTCACGATCTGCCGTGGCAGAACACGCGCAACGCCTACCGCATCTGGCTGTCGGAAATCATGCTGCAGCAGACGCAGGTCGCGACCGTGATCCCGTATTACCGGCGCTTCCTGCGGCTTTTTCCGAATCTCAAATCGCTCGCTGCGGCGCGGCTCGACGACGTGCTCGCGCTGTGGAGCGGGCTGGGCTACTACTCGCGCGCGCGCAATATGCACCGCGCTGCGCAAGAGATCGCTATCCGGCACCAAGGGCGATTCCCGCGCGACTACGAAACGGTGCTCGCATTGCCCGGCATCGGCCGCTCCACTGCGGCGGCGATCTGCGTGTTCGCGTTCGGCGCGCGGCTCGCGATCCTGGACGGCAACGTAAAAAGGCTGTTTGCGCGCCGCTTCGGCATCGGCGGCTATGCCGGCGACGCCAAAACCGCGGCCAGGCTGTGGCGCACCGCCGAGCGACAGCTGCCGCGGCGCGATGTCGAATCCTATACTCAGGGTTTGATGGACCTCGGCGCCATGGTGTGTACGCGCGGCAGGCCGCGCTGCGACGCGTGTCCGGTCGCGCCGGAATGCGTCGCGTTGCGGCGCGGCTCGGTCAGCCGGCTGCCGGCGCCGCGCCCGCGCAAGGCGCTGCCGCAACGGCGCACGCAAATGCTGGTGCTGCTGCACGCCGGTCAGGTGCTGCTCGAAAAGCGTGCGCCGAGCGGCATCTGGGGCGGCATGTGGAGCCTGCCCGAGGTGGCGCCGAACGCCGATGTCCCCGCGCTGTGCGCGCAGCGCTACGGCGCCGAGGTCGCAACGCGCAAAGCGTTGCCGACCATCGCGCACGGTTTCACGCACTTCAAGCTCGATATCGAATCGCAACGCCTCGGTGTCGTGCGCGTTGCGCCACGCGCCGCCGCGCCGGGTGTGCTGTGGTTGCCGCTCGAGGAGGCGCTCGGCGCCGCGATTCCGGCGCCGGTCAGGCGCATACTCGCCGGGCTATGATGCGCTGGCTATTAATCGCGCTGATTGCGCTTGGCGCGTGGCAGTGGTGGGGCGACCGCAGCATCGAGCGTGCGCCGGGCGTGATGGTGGCCGCCGCGCCGGAGCAGCGCGCAATCGCCGGCAATCCGCCGCAATTCCAGAAAAAAGGCTACACCCTGACCGCGCTCGCGCGCTTCACGCTTACGGCGCGCGTGCTCGGCGTCGAGCGCTATTACTTCGACCGCGAGTCCGACCTGGTGCCGGTCGACCTCACGCTCGGCTGGGGACCGATGTCGGATACCGGCGTGTTGTCGAAAGTCAGCATCAGCCAGGGCGGGCGCTTCTATTACTGGCGCGTCAACGAGTTTGCGATCCCGCGCCGCGAGATTGAAGTCTACAGCGCCAACATGCACCTGATTGCGGCAACTCCCGCGGTAGAACGAGAGCTCAAGCGC
>JACQOI010000021.1 GCA_016202615.1 Betaproteobacteria bacterium | reverse complement strand
TGGTGAGGCCGGTCAGCCCCACGCGCAAACGGTTGCCCGGCGGCTCATTCATCTGGCCGTAGACCAGCGCCACCTTGTCGCGAACGTTCGAGTCCTTCATCTCGGGATAGAAGTCATTGCCCTCGCGCGTGCGCTCGCCGACGCCGGCGAACACCGAGAAGCCGGAATGTTCAATCGCGATATTGCGGATCAACTCCATCATGTTGACAGTCTTGCCGACCCCGGCGCCGCCAAACAGGCCTACCTTGCCTCCTTTCGCGAACGGACAAATCAGGTCGATCACCTTGATGCCGGTTTCGAGCAGTTCCTGGCTGGGCGAGAGTTCCTCGTACTTCGGCGCCTGGCGGTGAATCGACATCGTTTTTTCCGCGCCGATCGGCCCCTGTTCGTCGATCGGGCGGCCGAGCACGTCCATGATGCGGCCGAGCGTCTTGGGTCCGACCGGCACCAAAATCGGCGCACCGGTGTCCACCACCTTCATGCCGCGGCGCAGGCCGTCGGACGACCCGAGCGCGATGGTGCGCACGATGCCGTCGCCGAGCTGCTGCTCCACTTCCAGCGTCAGCCCGATGTCATCCATCTTGAGCGCGTCATAGATCCCGGGCATCTGGTCGCGGGCAAATTCGACGTCGACTACCGCGCCGATGCACTGAACGATCGTCCCTTGGGCTTGTGCCATATTCATTTCCTCAAAATCAAATACGTTGAACCCGCCGATCAACGCGGATGAACGCGGATGAACGCGGATAAAACCAAACACGAACATCGGCGTTTATCGGCGTTCATCTGCGGTTCCATTGTCGTTATCAAACTGCCGCCGCGCCGCCCACGATCTCGGACAGCTCCTTGGTGATCGAAGCCTGGCGGGTCTTGTTGTAAATCAGCGTCAGCTCGTCGATGACATTGCCGGCGTTGTCGGACGCGGCTTTCATCGCCACCATGCGCGCGCTTTGCTCCGACGCCATGTTCTCGGACGCGGCCTGGAAAATCAGCACCTCGATATAGCGCGTCAGCACCTGGTCGAGCACGGTCTTCGCTTCCGGCTCGTAGATGTAGTCCCAGGCGCCGGTCGGCACGCCCAGCCGCTCGCCCGAGAGCGGCAGCAGCTGCTCCATCACCGGCTCCTGCTTCATGGTATTGATGAATTTGGTGTAGAAGATCATCAGCCGGTCGAAACGGTCCTGCGTGTAGCCGTCGAGCATCACCTTGACGGCGCCGATCAGCTTTTCCATGTGCGGCTTGTCGCCGAGGCCCACCACATGCGAGACGACGTTGGCGCCGAGTCGCTGCATGAAACCCAGGCCCCGGTTGCCGATGGCGCAGACCTCGAATTCTTCGCCCTGCGACCCCCATTCCTTCATGCGGTTGAGCGCAAGCCGCAGCACGTTCGTATTGAGCCCCCCGCACAGGCCTTTGTCGGCGGTGATGACGACGATGCCGATTCGCCTCACCGTGTCGCGCGAGACGAGGAACGGGTGGCGATACTCGGGGTTGGCGTGGCTGATGTGCGCGGCGACGTTGCGGATCTTCTCGCCATAGGGCCGCGCGGCGCGCATGCGCTCCTGGGCCTTTTTCATTTTCGAGGCCGCGACCATCTCCATGGCCTTGGTGATCTTGCGCGTGTTTTGCACGCTCTTGATCTTGTTCCGGATCTCCTTGCTGCCTGGCATATCCCTTGTTCCGTCTCGTTTTACCGCTTCGCCCGCATTGAGCGGCGTTGCCGTCCGCTCGTATGCAGGTAGTTATTCCGGCGCCATCAGGCGTCCGGAATGACAGTTAATAACTGCCGTTCTGCTTGAAGTCCTTGACCGCCTCGTGAAGCATGGCTTCGTCTTCCTTGGAGAGATCTTTTGTGTTCTCGACACGGTTGACGAGGTCGCCATACTTGCCCTTGACGTGGGCGCGCAGGGCGCGCTCGGCGGCCAGCGCTTTCCTCACGTCGACGTCGTCGAAGTAGCCGTTGTTCACCGCGAACAGCGTGAGCGCGATTTCCCACACCTGCAGCGGCTCGTACTGCGGCTGCTTCATGAGTTCCGTCACCATGCGGCCGCGCTCGAGTTGCTTGCGCGTGGCTTCGTCGAGGTCGGAGGCAAACTGCGCGAACGCCGCGAGCTCGCGATACTGGGCGAGCGCGAGACGCACGCCGCCGCCGAGCTTCTTGATCACCTTGGTCTGCGCCGCGCCGCCGACGCGCGACACCGAAATGCCGGCGTTGATCGCGGGCCGGATGCCGGCGTTGAACAAGTCGGTTTCGAGAAAAATCTGGCCGTCGGTAATCGAAATCACGTTGGTCGGCACGAACGCGGTCACGTCGCCGGCCTGCGTCTCGATCACCGGCAGCGCAGTAAGCGTCCCGGTCTTGCCCTTGACCGCGCCCTTGGTATAGTGCTCAACCCATTGTTCGTTGACGCGCGCCGCGCGCTCCAGCAGGCGCGAGTGGAGATAGAACACGTCGCCCGGATAGGCTTCGCGCCCCGGCGGGCGGCGCAACAGCAGCGACACCTGGCGGTAGGCCCACGCCTGCTTGGTCAGGTCGTCGTAGATGATCAGTGCGTCCTGGCCGCGGTCTCGGAAATATTCGCCCATGCTGCATCCCGAGTAGGGCGCGATAAACTGCATCGCCGCCGATTCCGACGCCGTGGCCGCGACGACGATGGTGAACGCCATCGCGCCGTGCTCCTCGAGCTTGCGCACCACGTTCACGACCGATGCTGCCTTCTGGCCGATCGCGACATAAATACAGATCAGGTCTTTGCCTTTCTGGTTGATGATGGTGTCGACCGCGACGGCGGTTTTGCCGGTCTGGCGGTCGCCGATGATCAGCTCGCGCTGGCCGCGGCCGATCGGCACCATCGAATCGATCGACTTGAGACCGGTCTGCACCGGCTGCGCTACCGACTTACGCCAGATCACGCCAGGCGCGATCTTTTCGATCGGCGAAGTTTCGCGTGCGGCGACCGGGCCCTTGCCGTCGATCGGTTCGCCGAGCGCGTTGACGACGCGCCCGATCAGCGCCTCGCCGACCGGCACTTCGAGAATGCGACCGGTACACTTGACGCTGTCGCCCTCGGAAATGTGTTCGTATTGGCCGAGCACCACGGCGCCCACCGAGTCGCGCTCTAGATTGAGCGCGAGACCGAACGTGTTTTTGGGAAATTCGAGCATTTCTCCCTGCATCACGTCCGCCAGCCCGTGCACACGGCAGATGCCGTCGGTGACGGAGATGACCGTGCCCTGGGTCCTGGACTCGGTCGTCGTGCCGAGGCCCTGAATCCGGCTTTTGATGAGTTCGCTGATTTCTGAGGGATTGAGTTGCATTGTTGCTCCTAATGGGTGAGCGCCGCGGCCATTGCGTCGAGCTTGCCGCGCACGGTCGCATCCAGCACTTTGTCGCCGACCACGATTTTGACGCCCCCGATCAGTTGCGGATCGACGCTGACCTGAGCGCTCACCTTGCGCTGGTATTTGGTTTCGAGCCGGCGCACCAGCCGGATCTTCTGCTCATCATCGAGCGCAAACGCCGAGGTGATTTGCGCTTCGAGCAAGCCTTCGTGCTCGCGCTTGAGGTCTTCGAACAGCACCCGCATCTCAGGCACCACGACCAGCCTGTCGTTATCGACCAGCACCTGCACCAGATTCCGGCCGGCGCCGTCGAGCTGCTGGCCGCATACGCCAAGCACCAGGCTCTCGAGCTGCTGGCCGCTCACGTTGGGGTCGCCGGTACAGCGCGTGACCTGCTCGTCGCTGACCACCAGCTCGAGCAGCGCCAGCATGCGCGACCACTGCACAAGCGTGTTGCTCTCCCGCGCCAGCTTGAAGGCCGCCTCGGCATAGGGACGGGCAATGGTGACTGATTCCGCCATGATCCGGCTTACAGTTCGGCCTCGACCGCGCGCAACAGATCAGCGTGCGCCTTGGCGTCGACTTCGCGGCGCAAGATCTTTTCCGCGCCGGTCACGGCCAGCGCCGCGACCTGGGCGCGCAGCATTTCCTTGGCGCGGAAAACTTCCTGGTCGATCTCGGCCTTGGCGCCGGCCACCAGCTGCTCACCCTGCGTTTTCGCCGCTGCCTTGGCTTCTTCGATGAGCTCCACTGCGCGTTTGTCGGCGTGCGCCAGGATTTCCTGCGCCTTCTGCCGTGCTTCGCGCAGCAGTTCCTCGGTGCGTTTCGCCGCCTGCTCAAGGTCCTGCTTGCCGCGCTCGCCCGCGGCGAGCCCGTCCGCAATCTGCTTCTGGCGCGCTTCGACCGCCCGCATCAGCGGCGGCCACACGAATTTGGCCGTGAACCAGATGAAAGCCGCGAAGGTGATTGCTTGCGCGAATAGCGTCAAATTAATGTTCATGATGTTCCCTTTCGGGACCGCCGGGCGCGCCGCGTCAGCGGACGACCGTGAGCAGCGGGTTGGCGAAGGCGAAGAACATGGCCAGGCCAACACCGATAATGAATGACGCGTCGATCAGGCCAAGCAACAGGAACACTTTCACCTGCAATTGCGGAATCAGCTCGGGCTGGCGCGCCGCACCTTCGAGAAAGCGACTGCACATGATGCCGACGCCGACGCATGCGCCCAGCGCGCCGAGACCGATCATGAGGCCGATGCCGATCCCGGTATACGCCTGGATCATCGCCAACAGTTGTAACTTGTCCATAGTGCTGTCCTTTCTTGACTGGTGCGGAGGGTGGTCGAACGATTATCAGTGGCTTTCGTGCGCCATCGCGAGGTAAACGATGGTGAGCATCATGAAGATATACGCCTGCAGCGCGACGATCAGGATATGGAAGATCGCCCAGCCCAGGCCGAGCAGCGATGCGAAAACGGTCCCGACGAGGCTCGTGGCCGCCATCATCCACAACAGCAGGAAGATGATCTCGCCTGCATACATGTTGCCGAACAGCCGCAGCGAGTGCGACAGCGGCTTGGATACGTACTCGACCAGGTTGAACAGAAAGTTCGCCGGCCACAGCACCGGATTGGCGCCGAACGGCGAACAGAACAGTTCGTGGATCCAGCCGCCAAAACCCTTGACCGCGATGCTGAAGTAAATCATCAGCAGCCATACCGACAGCGCGAGCGCAAACGTGCTGTTGACGTCGGCGGTCGGCACGATGCGGAAGCCCTCCGGCGCAAACAGATGGGTGAACTTCGCCACCCAATCCACCGGCAGGAAGTCCATCGAGTTCATCAGCAGCACCCACACGAACACCGTCAGCGCGACGGGCGCGATGAGGCGGCGGTCGCCATGGAAAATGTCCTTGACCTGAGCGTCGACGAAGTCGAACGCGAGCTCGATGAACGCCTGGCGCTTGCCGGGCACGCCGGATGTTGCGCCGCGTACCACCCACCACAGAAACCCGATACTGGAGATGCCGAGCAGCACCGCGGTCGCCAGCGTGTCGACGTGCAGCGTCCAGAATGCGCCGTCACCGACGGCTTTGGCATTGAAGGTAAGGTGCTGACCGATGTACTGGGTCGGGGTTAGTTCGGCTTCTGCGGCCATCACACGTTCCTGATTCGATCTAGTCGCGGACCAATAACGCCATCGGGAAAACCAGCACCGAGATGGCGAATGCTGCAAAAAAAACAATCAACACGACGTCGTGATACGTCGTCAACACCAACCACAACTGGAGCACAATGAGGGCGATCTTGCTGGCCTCGGCCCTGATGAGCGTCCTGAGCATCTCCCCTGCGGACTTTGCTCTACCGCGGGGGGAAACCATCATCGCGTACACCAATCCCGCCGCAAGGTTGACGATGCCGCCCAGCAACGCCGAAATTGCGCCGTGCGCTCCAGCCCACCAGCCGGCGACCAGCGTAAGCGCGACGGCGACATAAAGCTGCCAGCGCAAAACCGTGCGGATGGGCTTGCTCGCGATGGTTCTGACTGCCCGTGGCAGCAGCACAGCAAACTTGTTAATTGTACTCAGCTTCGTCGCTCCGCGTCAAACCGTTTTGCGCAGCGGCAATCGCATTGTCATCAACGCATCAAGCGCGCGAGCACGCCGTCCAGTTGCGCCAGACTGGTGTAGTCGATCACCAGTGAGCCGCGGCCTTTGCTGATCGGCTTGATCACCACCTTAGTGCCGAGCTTTTGCGCGAGTTCTTCCTGCAGGCGCAGGATGTCGCGGTCGGTAACGCGGCGCGTCTTCCTGCCCGCCGTACCTTTTATCAGCCGCGCCACCAGGTGCTCGGTCTCTCGCACCGACAGCCCGCGCGCCGCAACCGTGCGTGCGGCCTCGATCTGCCGCATGCCCGACAACGCAAGTAGCGCGCGCGCATGGCCCATGTCGAGTGCGTTTTGCTGCAACAGCTCGCGCACCGGCGCGGCGAGCGTGAGCAAGCGCAGCAAATTGGTCACCGCGCTGCGCGAGCGACCGACCATTTCCGCAGCCTTATCGTGGGTGATGGCGAACTCGGTGATCAGGCGCTGAATGCCGTTCGCCTGCTCGAGCGGATTCAAATCCTCGCGCTGGATGTTTTCGATCAGCGCCATGGCGAGCGCGGCGCTGTCGGGCACCGCGCGCACCAGCGCCGGCACCGCGCTAAGACCGGCCAGGCGTGCTGCGCGCCAGCGCCGCTCGCCGGCGATGATCTCGTAGCGGCCGCCGCCGACCGGGCGCACCAGGATCGGCTGCATCACGCCTTGCGCCTTGATTGATTCGGCGAGATCTTTGAGCGCCGCCTCGTCCATGCGCGTGCGTGGCTGATACTTGCCCGGTTGCAGCAGTTCGACCTTGAGTTCGGCTTGCCGGTCGCGGCCGGCAACCGCGGCAACCGGCTCATCGCCGCCGAGCAGCGCGTCGAGCCCGCGTCCCAGGCCCTTCAATTTCGCCATATCGGTTACTCCCCTAAACGCCCTGCGCAACGCGATTCAGCAGTTCGCCGGCGAGCGCGAGATAGGCTTGCGCGCCCTTTGCGGTCTTATCGAGCCCGAGCGCCGGCACGCCGTAGCTCGGCGCTTCCGCGAGCCGCACATTGCGCGGAATCACGGTGCGGTAAACCTTGTCGCCGAAATGCTGCTGCAGCTGCGCCGATACCTGCTGCGCAAGCGTGTTACGCGGGTCGTACATGGTGCGCAGCAAGCCTTCGATCTGCAGCCGCGGATTCAGATGCGCGCGCACTTTCTTGATGGTCTGCACCAGATCGCTCAAGCCCTCGAGCGCGTAGTATTCGCACTGCATCGGGATCAGCACCGCCTGCGCGGCGCACAGTCCGTTGACCGTCAACAGGTTCAGCGAAGGCGGGCAATCGATCAGGATGAAATCGTATTCGCTCTCGAAAGTGGCCAGCGCGGACTTGAGCCGCGTTTCACGCTGGTCGATATCGACCAGCTCGATTTCGGCGCCGGCGAGCTCGCGGTTCGCGGGCACCACATCGTAGTTACCGCTGATCGAGGTCGCGCGCACGGCGCGGATGTCGGCCTCCCCGAGCAGCACGTGATACACGGTTTGTTTGAGCGGACGCTTGTCGATGCCGCTGCCCGTCGTCGCATTGCCCTGCGGATCGAGATCGACCAGCAGCACGCGCTGCCTGGCGGCGGCGAGGCTCGCCGCGAGATTGACGCCCGTCGTGGTCTTGCCGACGCCGCCTTTCTGGTTGGTGATCGCGAGTATTCTCGCCACGGTGTCAGCGCTGCGGATTGAGTAGCACCAGATGGCGCTCGGCGCGCAAGCCGGGCACTTTGAGCGGCACCACGCTCTTCAGCTGGAATTCAGGCGGCAGCTGTGCGAGCTCTTCGCGCGGGTATACGCCTTTCATCGCAGCAATGGTGCCGTGCGCCGCGCACAGCCGGCCGGCGAGCTTCAGGAATTCGGGCAGACCAGATAAGGCGCGCGAGATCACGAGATCGAATCCGCGTTGCGGCTGCCAGGTTTCGACGCGCTCACACACGACTTGCGCGTTGTCGAGACCGAGCTCGATCACGGCCTGGCGCAGAAACGCCGCTTTTTTTTGATTGCTGTCGAGCAATGTCACACGCGCTTGCGGCCACATCAGCGCGAGCGGAATGCCGGGTAGTCCCGCGCCGCTGCCCACGTCGAGTACCGTGCGCGCCTTGAGATGCGGCGCCACAGCTAGGCAATCCAGTAAGTGGGCGCTTACCATCTTCGCGCTTTCGCGCACCGCGGTGAGGTTGTGGACGCGGTTCCATTTCGTGATCAGCGCGAGGTAATCGAGCAGTCTGCGCTGCGTGCCAGCCGGCACGCACAACCCAAGCTCGGCGCAGCCCTGCGCGAGTTTCCCGGCCAGGCTCATGCCGTTTTTTTCGCACCACCGAAGCCGCGTTTCAGATGCACCAGCAACAGCGAGATCGCCGCCGGCGTGATGCCGGAGACGCGCGCCGCCTGCCCGAGCGTTTCAGGACGGTGCTGGTTCAGTTTTTGCTGCACCTCGATCGACAGCCCGTGCACGCGCCGATAATCGAGATCGGCAGGCAGTCGCGTCGTCTCGTACGCTTCCTGGCGCGTGATCTCGTCTTGTTGCCGCTCGATATAGCCTTGGTACTTGCATTGGATCTCGACTTGCTCGGTGACCAGCGGATCGGCGACGGCGGGACCGGCCCCCGGCAACGTCATCAATCCGGCATACGAGACGCCCGGCCGCCGCAGCAAATCCTGCAAGGTGTATTCACGCTCGATGCCCTGCCCGAGCACGCGTTGGACTTCGTGTTGCGCGATGAGCTTGGGATTGATCCACGAGGATTTCAGGCGTTCGATCTCGCGCGCCACCGCCTCGCGCTTGCGCTCGAAATGCTGCCAGCGCCCATCCTCGACGACGCCGAGTCGACGACCGACTTCAGTCAGCCGCATGTCGGCGTTGTCTTCGCGCAAACTCAGACGATACTCGGCGCGGCTGGTGAACATGCGATAGGGCTCCGAGACGCCGCGCGTGATTAAGTCGTCGACCAGCACGCCAAGATACGCTTCGTTGCGACGCGGACACCACCCGGGTTCGCCCGCGACAAAACGCGCGGCGTTGATGCCGGCGAGGAGGCCTTGCGCGGCCGCTTCTTCGTAACCGGTCGTGCCGTTGATCTGGCCGGCGAAAAACAAGCCCTGGATTGCCTTGGTTTCAAGCGAGCTCTTGAGCCCGCGCGGATCGAAATAATCGTACTCGATGGCATACCCCGGGCGCGTGATATGCGCCCGCTCAAGTCCTTTGATCGAACGCACCAACGCGAATTGGATGTCATACGGCAGGCTGGTCGATATGCCGTTGGGATAAAACTCGCTGACCGTCAGCCCTTCCGGCTCGAGAAAAATCTGGTGCGCGGTCTTGTCCGCGAACCGCGTGATCTTGTCCTCGATCGACGGGCAGTAACGCGGACCGATGCCCTCGATCACGCCGGTGAACAGCGGCGAGCGGTCGAGTCCGCTGCGGATGATTTCGTGCGTGCGCTCGTTGGTGTGCGTGATCCAGCATGGCAGCTGCCGCGGGTGCTGATCGGGCGCACCGAGGAACGAGAACACCGGAACCGGGTCGTCGCCCGGTTGTTCGGCAAGCCGTGAAAAATCGATGCTGCGGCCGTCGATCCGCGGCGGCGTGCCGGTTTTGAGCCGCCCCACGGGGAGCTTCAGTTCGCGCAACCGCTGCGCCAGGCTTATCGATGGCGGATCGCCGGCGCGGCCTGCGCGATAGTTCTGCAGGCCGACATGAATCAGGCCCGACAGGAAAGTGCCGGTTGTCAGCACCACCGCGGCGGCGGCAAAGCGCAGGCCAAGCTGTGTCACGACGCCCGCCACACGCTCGCCCGCCACCACGAGATCATCCACAGATTGCTGAATAATCAATAAATTGGGTTGGTTTTCAAGACGGCTGCGAATCGCTTTTTTATAAAGCAGGCGATCCGCCTGGGCGCGCGTTGCGCGCACCGCCGGGCCTTTGCGGGAATTCAAAATGCGGAACTGGATACCTGCCTCGTCGGTAGCCGCCGCCATCGCGCCGCCCAGTGCGTCAACCTCCTTGACCAAGTGGCCTTTGCCGATGCCGCCGATCGACGGATTGCACGACATTTGGCCCAGCGTTTCGACGTTATGGGTGAGCAGCAGCGTGCGGCGGCCGATGCGCGCGCAGGCGAGCGCCGCCTCGGTCCCGGCATGCCCGCCACCGACCACAATTACGTCAAATTTTTCAGCGAAATGCATGCTTAATTCGTGTTACGACCAGGGTCGCAATGATACCCCAAGATGCGTTGGGAACGAAGCGTCCTACCCGCACTATTCAATGTTTCACGTGAAACATGACGGTTCTGGAGCCGCCCTGAACCGTCACTTGCCGATGCAGAAATGGGAGAAGATCTCGCCGAGCAGATCGTCGGCTGTGAACGCTCCGGTAATGCCGGCGAGCGCGTTTTGCGCGAGCCTGAGCTCCTCGGCAAACACTTCGAGCGCGTTAGCGCGAGTTACTGCCAGCTCCAGATGCTGCGCCGCGGTTTGCAGCGCGTGCAGGTGGCGTTCGCGCGCCATGAACACCCCCCCGTTGCTGCCGCCCCAGCCCACCGCTTCGAGCATAGCGGTCTGCAGCAAATCGATGCCGGCGCCGGTTTTTGCCGATACCGCAACCTCGTCGCCTTCAGGCAAAGTCCGTCGCTGCGGCCGGATACCGGCAAGATCGATCTTGTTGACCACCTTCAGTTGCGGCACTCCAGCCGGCAGGCTTGCTGCGAGCGCCGGATCGGCGGTCATGGTTACCGGGCGCGTTGCGTCGCTCACCCATAACACCAGGTCTGCTTGTGCGATAGCGCCCCAAGTCTTTGAAATTCCGATTTTTTCTACGGGATCCCTGGGTTCGCGCAGGCCCGCAGTATCGATTATGTGTAACGGCACGCCGTGAACGTTGATGGTTTGCCGGATCGCATCGCGTGTGGTGCCCGGGATGTCCGTCACAATCGCGAGGTCCTCCCCCGCAAGGCAATTCATCAAACTCGACTTGCCGACGTTGGGCTCACCAGCAATCACGGCGTGTATCCCCTCGCGCAACAGGCTTCCCTGATGCGATGCCACCAGAATCTGTGTCAACTGCGACCGGATGTGCTCGAGTCTGACATGCGCCTTCGCCTGCTCGAGAAATTCGACGTCCTCTTCCGGAAAGTCGAGCGTCGCTTCGACCAGCATCCGCAACTCGATCAGCGCCTGCACCATGGCGTCAATGCGTCGCGAGAACTCACCTTGCAATGAACGCAAAGCGCAGCGCGCGGCTTCGGCGGTCGAGGCGTCGATCAGGTCGGCCACGCTTTCCGCCTGCGCGAGGTCGAGCTTGTCATTCAGAAATGCGCGCTTGGTGAATTCGCCCGGTTCGGCAACGCGCGCGCCGAGCTCGAGGCAGCGTTTGAGCAGCAGCTGCAGCACCACCGGTCCGCCGTGTCCCTGCAACTCGATCACGTCTTCGCCGGTGTAGGAGTGCGGCGCCGGGAAATATAACACCAAGCCCTGGTCGATGACGCCGCCGTCTGCGTTAAAAACGTCCGCGCGAGTGGCGCGCCGCGGCGCGACTTTGTGATTCACCAGCGCGCGCAGCATGGCTTCGAGACGCGGGCCGGAGATGCGCACCACGCCGATGCCGCCGCGCCCGGGCGGCGTCGCGATCGCGGCTATGACCTCATTTGTCATGCGCCGGCTTGGCGTGCTCCATGACGCGGGTGATCTGCCATTGCTGCGCGATCGAGAGAATATTGTTGATCAGCCAATACAGCACCAGCCCGGCCGGGAAAAAGAAAAAGAAAATGCTGAACGCAATCGGCATGATCTTCATGATCTTGGCCTGCACCGGATCGGGCGGTTCCGGATTCAGGTAAGTCTGAAAGATCATGGTCGCGCCCATCAGCACCGGCAAGACGAAATACGGATCAGGCGTCGACAGGTCATCGATCCACAGCATGAACGGCGCATGACGCAGCTCTACACTCGCCAATAATACCCAGTAAAGCGCAATAAAAACGGGAATTTGTACTACAATTGGCAGGCAGCCGCCGAGCGGGTTGATTTTCTCGGTTTTATATAATTCCATCATCGCCTGGTTCAGACGCTGACGGTCATTGCCGTATTGCTCTTTGATTTTCTGCAGCCGCGGCGCCATTATCCGCATGCGCGCCATCGAGCGGTAGCTCGCGGCGGACAAAGGATAAAACAACGCCTTGATGATGATGGTCAGAATAATGATTGCCACGCCCCAGTTGCCGACCCAGCGATACAGCCACTGCAGAAACCAGAACAGCGGCGCGGCAATTACCGTCAGCCAGCCGTAATCGATGGTGAGATCGAGGCCGGGCGCCAGCTTGTCGAGCTTGTCCTGCTCCTGCGGTCCGGCATAAAGCGGTACCGTCAGCGCGCCGTTCGCGCCGGGCTCGATGCTGCCGAGCGACACGATGACCCCCGCCGCGTAAAGCCCGTTGTCAAGCCGCTGGGTGTAGAACTCACGCGGTGCGTTGTTCGCGGGCAGCCACGCGCTCAAAAAATAATGCTGCAGCAGCGCGATCCAGCCGTCGTTGCTCTTTTTGGGGTAGCCGATCTTGCCTTTGTCGACGTCGGCAAACGCCACCTTCTGGAATTTTTCCCTGTCGGTGTAAACCGCCATCCCGGTGTAAGTCGGCAGCATCGCCGAATCACCGTCCGGCGGCTTGCCGTCGCGCACCAACTGGAAATAGGCATCGGGTTGGATCGCCGCAGCGCTGTTGTTTTCGACCTCGTACCCGACGTCGATCAGGTAGCTGTCGCGCAGGAACGTGTAGACCTTGGTGACTCGGAGTCCGCCGGCTGCCGGCGCGGCGAGGCGCACCGAAACGCGGTCGGCGCCAGGCGCGAGCTTGACCTCCCGATCGGTGGTGGTATAGCGCGTGCGGTGGTTGGGCAGGCCGTTGCCGATCAGCCCCGATTGCGCGACGTAGGTGTGGTCGGGTTGCTGCTGCAGCAACACCAAATTCTTTTTCTTGTCGAGCGTATCGCGATGCGCGAGCAACTCGAGGCGGCGCAAATCTCCACCGGCGGTATCGATTTCGGCAACGAACACGTCGGTTTCAACGCGCACCGTTTCGCCTTTCTGCAGCGCGCCGCTGGAAGCGGGCGGGGCCGCTGCGGGCGCCGGCGCCAGCGGCTGGCTTGGCCTCGGCACTGGCGTTGCGGCCGTCCCGGATGCGGGCGTGGTCGCGACGCTCGGCGCAGACGGTTGCGCTGGTTGTTTTTCCTTCTGCCATGCTTCGACCAGGAAAAACACCGAAAATGTAAACAGCATGAAAAGGATCAGTCGCTGGGTATCCATTATTGTGCCAAATTCAGACATTCCCTAGTCTGTCGGACTTCACAGTCCGTACAGGCTGCTAAAAGCAAAACCGGCTGACCCTTCATAATAAACTCACTAGGAGCTTGTCGGACTTGAATCCGACAAGCTCCTTAGGCAAAACCGCCGCCGAAAAATCCGAAAGTGTCCTCAGAAAAAATCATCGAAACGTCATTCTTGAGTGCTGACCTGTTATCCTCTTCTGCAATTCTACTGGCCCCGGTTTTGCATTCGGAGTTTGTCGGGGCTAAGTCCCGACAAACTCCTAGCCGGTTGCCTTAACGCGGCTGCTTCGTTTCACTGCGGCTGCGGCACTGGCGTTGCGCGCGATATAAAAGATCGTGAATTTCGGCGCGCGCGGTTTTGGACAACGAGGGCGTCACCGCGGAGCGTGGCCGCACCACCAGATCGAGCCCGGTCAGGGCATCGCATTCGACGCGAAAGACTTCGCGCGCCAGGCGCTTGCAATAGTTTCTGTCCACGGCCCGCGGTATGTTGCGTTTGTTGACTACGATGCCGAGCCGCGCGGCGGATGCGCCGTTGGGCCTCGCGTAGACCTGGAACCGCTCCCCGGTCACCCCGCATTTGAATGCGAACACCACCACGTACGCGTGTGGCCCGTCAAGCCGGCGCGCCCGGGGGAACGAAAATCTGCTTGCGGTATCGGTCAAACGCCAAGCCGCCCGCGCCCTTTGGCGCGGCGTGTCCGTATCACCGCGCGACCACTGCGCGTTTTCATGCGGACCCGAAAACCGTGCGTACGCTTGCGCCGGGTAGTCGATGGTTGATAGGTGCGTTTCATGATTTCTGCCTGTGCCGGTGTGAAAAACCTGTTATTACAACCGTTAACGCGTGTTCCTGTCAATGTTATCTTCGCGCTGCCCGTTTCTTTGCCGCGGCTGCCGAAGGTTGTGGATAACTTTACCCAAAAACGCTAAAATCATGCGTTGATTTCGGCGTTTTTCCCACCCAGCCATAACCACTCTGTCTGTCTCATAATGAACAGCTTCTGGCGCTCCTGTCTCAGCCACTTCGAACAGCAATTACCGCAGCAGCAATTCAAGACTTGGATCAAGCCGCTGAAGTTTCATGCTGTCGACAAGACGGCCACCCTGACCGCACCCAACCGCTTCGTGCTGCAGTGGATACGCGACCGGTTCCTGGCAGAAATCCAGCGTCTCGCTGTCGAGCGGCTTGGGACAGACGTAGAGATCAACCTGGTGCTTGCGGAAAAAGAGCTTTCCTCACCCAGCAAATCGCTCGCGCCCGAGCCTCAGAGCAGTAAACCCAGCACGCGCGACATTTCGCGCCTGAACCCTGAATTCAGTTTCGGGGCGTTTGTTACCGGCAAAGCCAATGAACTGGCGCGGGCCGCCGCCATACAGGTCGCGGAGCGCCCCGGCGAAGCCTATAACCCGCTGTTCATTTATGGCGGGGTCGGGCTGGGCAAAACCCACCTGACCCACGCCATCGGCAATCTCGTCCAAGAGCGCAACCCGCAGAGCAGGATCCGTTACATACACGCCGAGCAATATGTATCAGATGTCGTGCGCGCCTATCAGCACAAGGCGTTCGATGACTTCAAGCGCTATTACCACTCGCTCGACCTGCTGTTGATAGACGATATTCAGTTCTTCAGTGGCAAGAGCCGGACGCAGGAGGAATTTTTTTACGCGTTTAACGCGCTGATCGAATCGCGCAAGCAGGTGGTGATAACGTGCGATACGTATCCGCGTGAAATCTCCGGCATGGAAAACCGCCTGATCTCGCGCTTCGGCTGGGGTCTAACCGTTGCCGTCGAACCGCCCGAACTCGAGATGCGGGTAGCGATACTGCTCAAGAAAGCGGCGGCCGAGAGTATCATCCTGGACGAGGCGGTAGCTTTTTTCATCGCTAGCCACAGTCAGACCAACGTCCGCGAGCTCGAAGGTGCTCTCAAGCGTATTCTTGCCTATTCCCGATTTTCGGGCCTGCCGATCTCGGTTGAGCTTTGCCGCGACGCACTCAAGGACCTGCTCGCCCTGCAAAGCCGGCAGGTATCGATCGACAATATCCAGAAAACAGTCGCCGAGTATTATAAAATCAAGGTCTCCGAGATGTATTCAAAAAAGCGGAGTCGCAATATTGCTCGCCCGCGGCAAATTGCAATGGCGCTGGCCAAGGAACTGACACATCTTAGCCTGCCTGACATAGGCGAAGCTTTTGGCGGTCGTGATCATACCACGGTACTGCACGCTTGCCGCAAGATTGCCGCACTGAAAGTTACCAACCATGAGATTACAAGAGATTTTGATTCTTTGCTCAAAGTACTTCGGAGTTAATAAACTGTGGTTGCTTTGTGCAAATAGCGTCCAATTGCAAGGATTATTTTTCTATCCACAAAAGATACACATCTTTCTATTGACGTTATCCGCAGCCGGAAAAACCGTTTCTTTTAACACCACCTTAATCCATAGCGAATATCCACAAAAACAACAACAGTAACTATTACTACCAGGATAAATTAAACATGAAACTAGTACAAGCTAAACGCGATGATCTTCTCAGACCGTTACAAGCAGTTTCCGGTATCGTTGAAAAACGCCATACCTTGCCGATCTTGTCCAACGTGCTGTTTGAACGCGTCGAAGAACAGGTACACTTGTTAGCGACGGACCTTGAAATACAGGTTATCACAAGCTTCACCAGTTCCCAAAAGGGAGCGGAGAATTACCAAATCACGGTTTCTGCGCGCAAACTGCAGGATATTCTGCGCGCATTACCGGAACAAGCGGACGTTACGTTGGAGATTCAGAATAACCGTATGCTGGTGCGCTCCGGTAAGAGTCGTTTCACGTTGCAGACGCTGCCGGCGGAAGACTTTCCCAAGCTTGCGCAAGCCGCAGGGGAAGCCGTAAAACTTAAAATAACACAAAAAGAGCTCCGATCGTTACTGCTACTAGTTCAATATGCGATGGCGCAGCAGGATATTCGGTATTACCTGAATGGCATGTTGCTGGTATTGGAAGGTAGTGTACTCAAGGTTGTTGCTACTGACGGCCATCGCTTGGCCTATGCAAGCATGATGTTGCCGCAAAAAGCAGGACAACAAGAGGTAATACTACCACGCAAGGCGGTGCAGGAGCTCATCAAACTGCTAAACGAGAATGAAGATGAAGTAAGGATGGACCTTACGCCAACTCAAGTAAAGTTCGGGATCGGGGAAGTAGAATTTACAACCAAGGTTGTTGATGGCAAGTTTCCCGATTATACGCGCGTCATCCCGACGAACTATCAGAAACGCTTCGAGATCGACCGCAACATCTTACAACAAGCGCTGCAACGCGTCGCGATCCTGTCTAATGAAAAATTTCGGGGTGTGCGCTGGACCTTTACTGAAGGACAATTACGTATAACCTGCACAAATACGGAACAGGAAGAAGCCTTTGAGGAACTAGAGATTCCTCATACGGGAGAAGCGCTTGACATCGGGTTCAATGTGACTTACTTACTCGATGTATTGAATAATCTCACCAGTGAAAAAGTGATCTGCTCGTTTGGGGACGCCAACAGCAGCGTATTGATCACAATTGCGGAAGATAGTGATTTCAGGTATGTCGTTATGCCCATGCGTATCTGATATACGGCAACATTTTAAAAGCAGCCATAATGACAGATAAGAAACAAGCATCAAACGGCGACGATTACGATGCGGACAGCATAAGAATCCTCAAGGGCCTCGAGGCGGTACGCAAACGACCAGGAATGTACATCGGCGATACCAGCGATGGAACAGGTCTGCACCACATGGTCTTCGAGGTTGTCGACAACGCTGTTGATGAAGCGCTCGCCGGATATTGCAACACGATCACCGTCACCATTCACCCCGACAACTCGATCAGCGTGTCCGATAACGGCCGCGGCATCCCGACAGAGATCAAGGAAGACGACGAGCAGAGGCGCACCGCCGCGGAAATCGTGATGACCGAATTGCACGCCGGCGGCAAATTTGACAACAACTCCTACAAAATCTCGGGCGGCCTGCACGGCGTCGGCGTCTCGGTGGTGAATGCGCTGTCGGAATGGCTGCGGCTGACGATACGCCGCGACGGAAAAAGCTACTCCCTGGAGTTCAGGGACGGCGTCGCGACGGCTCCGCTCAAGGAAACCGGCAAGACCGAAAAGCGCGGCACGGAAGTCCATTTCCTCGCCAGCAACAACACGTTTAGCAACATCGAGTATCACTACGAAATCCTCGCCAAGCGGCTGCGTGAGCTGTCGTTCCTCAACAGCGGGGTGAAAATCACGCTCCTTGACCAGCGTACCGGCAAGCAGGAAAACTTCGCCTTCACCGGTGGCGTCAAGGGCTTCGTCGAGTACATGAACCGCAGCAAAGCGGTGCTGCATCAGAAAATTTTTTCTGCCGTGGGTGAAAAAGAAGGCATCACCATCGAGGTCGCAATGCAGTGGAACGACAGCTATGCGGAGTCGGTCCAGTGCTTCACCAACAATATTCCGCAACGCGATGGCGGCACGCACCTGACTGGGCTGCGCGCCGCGATGACCCGCACGCTCAACAATTACATCGAGCAGAACGAGCTGGCCAAGAAAGCCAAGGTGGAAACCTCGGGCGACGACATGCGGGAAGGCGTGACGTGCGTGCTGTCGGTCAAGGTGCCGGAACCCAAGTTCTCATCGCAAACCAAGGACAAGTTGGTGTCGAGCGAGGTGCAGCCGGTGGTGCAGGAAGTGGTGTCCGCAAAGCTCAATGAGTTCCTGCTCGAAAACCCGAACGACGCCAAGATCATTACGACCAAGATCATCGATGCGGCGCGCGCGCGGGAAGCGGCGCGCAAGGCGCGCGAAATGACACGGCGCAAAGGCGTGCTCGACTCGCTCGGACTGCCCGGCAAACTCGCCGATTGCCAGGAAAAAAACCCGGCGCAGAGTGAGCTCTACATCGTCGAGGGCGATTCGGCCGGCGGCTCGGCCAAGCAAGGGCGCGACCGCAAGTTTCAGGCGATCCTGCCGCTCAAAGGCAAGATCCTCAACGTCGAAAAAGCGCGCTTCGACAAATTGCTGTCGTCACAGG
>JACQOI010000020.1 GCA_016202615.1 Betaproteobacteria bacterium | reverse complement strand
TTCATGCCGAAGCCGATCGTCGGCGACAACGGCTCGGGCATGCACGTCCACCAGTCGGTCTGGAAAGGCGGCCAGAACCTGTTCACCGGCAACGGTTACTCGGGGCTGTCCGAATTCGCGCTGTTCTACATCGGCGGCATCATCAAGCACGCCAAAGCGCTGAACGCGATCACCAATCCCGGCACGAATTCCTACAAGCGGCTGGTGCCCGGCTTCGAGGCGCCGATCAATCTCGCTTACTCGGCGCGCAACCGCTCGGCCGCCTGCCGCATCCCGCTAGTAACCAACCCCAAGGCGCGCCGCGTCGAAGTGCGCTTTCCGGATCCCACCACCAACCCGTACCTGGCATTCGCGGCGATGCTGATGGCGGGGCTGGACGGGGTGCAGAACAAAATCCATCCCGGCGACCCGATCGACAAGAACATGTATGACCTGCCGCCGTCGCAGGCGAAAAAGGTCCAGCACGTGTGCTCGTCGCTCGATATGGCGCTCGAGCACCTCGACAAGGATCGCGGGTTCCTGACCCGCGGGGGTGTGTTCTCGGACGATATGCTCGACGCTTACGTCGCGCTCAAGATGGAAGAGATCACCCGGTTCCGCATGACCACCCATCCGGTTGAGTTCGACATGTATTACAGTTCCTGAGCGGTTGCGTACGCGTGCTGAAACAGGGCGGGCAGACCCCGCCCTGTTTCCTTTTCAAACCTTGGGACAGGCCAGGCAACATTGTAAATAATGTTGTTCTGACATAGACTTAGCCAAATAATTCGGCTTCGCCATGTCAACCGTGCGCCGCACTGCCCGTTGCAAGCGAAACCAACCCCGAGGATAACGATGAGATCACGCAATCTGCTGCTATTGCTGGTGCTGGCGGCGCCTTACGCCCATGCCCAGATTTGGGAGTGCATCGACCCGCAAAGCGGTGCCAAGGAACTCAACAATGACCCGGCCTCGGCCAAGAACAAGAACTGCGTACGCAAGAACATCGGCCCGATCAACACCGTGCCCGCGCCACGGCCTCCGCAGCAGCCGGCGCAGAAAAGCGCGAATTTCCCCAGCGTCGACGGCGACACCCAGAAACAGCGCGATGCCGAGCGTCGGCAGATATTGGAGCGCGAACTGGCCCAGGAGCAACGCTCGCTTGAAACGGCCAGAAAGCAGCTCGCGGAACAGAAGGAGATCCGTCTCGGCAGCGAAAAGAACTTTGCGCGCGTCGAGGAACGGCTCAAACCCTACGAAGACCGGGTCAGACAGCACCAGAACAATATCGAAAGTCTCAAAAAAGAGCTTGCCAACGCGCGCTAGGCCGATGGCCGCGAACCGCTGTGGTGACCTTGGACGGCTGCCGCGGGACGGACAGCCGCGCAATATACGTCATTTATCGCGCGCTTAGGAGTTTGTCGGACCTGCCTACCGCAGGCAGGCTTAGCTCCGACAAACTCCTAATGCAAAACCGGGGCAGTAGAATTGCAAAACAGGATAACAGATATGCGAATTTGCCCGCGCTTTTCCCCAAATTCGACCGCTAGCAGCCTGTCGGGCTTGGCACTCCAACAGGCTGCTAGACCAGGGAGTTGATCTGCATCAATAATCGCGGCGGAGCGGTCGAAATCCGGGGCCTGCGGCGACACACCGGATTTGACCCACGTCAAGCTGGGTGGATGGATACGCGCAATAATAACAATATCTATTGCGTTCGCGCAGCCCGGTCAAGCGCCGGCCATGGCGCACGCGATGAAGGCGCCCGTATTCCCGGTTTCCGACAGCGGTCACCGCGATGACAGAGAAGAGCCGCATCCTTAGCAACATCGGCGAGAGTGAACTGCTGCTGCCGGCGTTGGTGAACCGCGCACTGGTGGCCAACGATCGCGCCAAGTATTTCTTCACGCTGCTGCAGGCAGCGAAGGCGCACGCCGACCAGCCGGACACGCAGTTTTCGGATCTGCGGCGGGAACGCCTGGCAAGCGCGATCGAGGACGATACGCTCGACAACGTTGTTGCCGCCAGCGCCAAACTGCCCGATAACAGCTATTCGATCCCGCAGGCCACGCGGATTGTCGCGGACGTGCTCGCTGAAGTCAAAGTCATGCTGGCCCCGCTCGGCCCGGAGCCGGACAAGAAAACCGACGGCGAGTTCGCGCTGCGTCTCACCCGGCTGCAGGATCGCATGGTTGAAGCGCGCGGGGACGTGATCGCCGGCGGCACCATCGGCCGCATGACGTCCGGCAGCCGCAGCCGTGGCGACAGCCTGCACCTGCTGGTCATGGATGCGCACAAGGCGCTCAACCGGATCCAGGAAAAAATCTCCGCGGAATCGATCGATGGGGCGCGCGTCTACGGCGTGGATGCGAAGGACCGGCCTCTGATCCAGGCCTTCATGCGCGGCGTCAACACCACCGCGCCGCTCAAGTTCGACCATCCCGGACTGGGCACGACCGCCACGCGAACCGGCAAGCGGCTGTTGATCCAGAACGATATCGGAACCACCGATGCGCACGTGCTGGTGGTGCAGATCGAAGCCAATACCGCAACGGTCACTTATACCGACGTCCATCTGCAACGGCTGCTGTTCTTCCAGCGTATGTTCGAAGGGTTCGACGTGCAGTGGGAAGACACCCGCTCCCGCAAAGACTCGGCATTCGAAGATGGCGTTTACCACCTGTGCCTCGGCACATTTGAAGCCACCACCGACGCGCGGCTCGCGGATTTTCTGACACGTCTGGGTTCGCGTCTGGTGTTCCTGATCGACTGGAACCGGGCGCGCAAACGGCTGCGCCGCTTTCTTCCCAAGGCTGAAACGCTCGACACCCTCAGCTGGGCCGCGGAGCACAATCATGGGCACATGGCGTTTCTCAAGGCGGGCGGCGAACAGCTGATCTACGATGCGCTCGAATTCGTCGTAAAAAGCCAGTTGCGGTTCGGCGAGGCGCTGCACGAGGTGCTTGGCGTCAAGCGCGCCATCAGTTACCTCAGGTTCGTGATCAAGTGCTGCAGCGAGAGCCTGCTCAAGGGCGAGCACGAAACTTTCATACAGGATCAGGTGCGCGCGGAATTGTTCAACTACTTCCGCAGCAGCCAGCAAAGCCTGATCGACATCGCCGCCGAGCACGCCGCCCTGGTGGTCGAGATTGCAAGCGGCGTGCGCGACAGCCTGTTGAAAGCCCGCTTGCCCAACGCCGCATCGAATTTCAGGCGCAACGCGACGCGCGCCAAGGAATGGGAAAAAAAGGCGGATGCCCTCGTCAACCGCGCGCGCACCGCCAGCAAGCAGGGCGACGCGCTGGAGTTTTATTGCCGGCTGGTTGAAGCCGCCGATGATATTGCCGACGAACTCGAGGAAGCCGCCTTTCATCTCACCCTGCTTCCCGCCGGCCCGCTCCATGCGCCCCTGTACGGCACGATGCAGCCGCTGGGCAGCCTGCTCGTGCAGGGCGCGCAGGAATATCTGAAAGCGCTCGAAACCGCGCGCGACGTGCGGCGCGGCGGCGCGCGCGAAGACATGCAGGACTTTCTCGAATCGGTGCACCGCATCGTCTCCATCGAACACCGTACCGACGAGGCCGAACGCAGCGTCGAAACCAGCATGGTCGCCGACGCGGGCGACTTCAAACAGCTGTACCTGTTCTGCGAAGCCGCCAAGAACCTCGAGCGCGCGGCGGATGGCCTGATGCATAACGGTCTGATGATGCGCGATTACGTCTTGCAGCAAGTGATGAGCGGCTAGCCTGCGGGCGACCACGATGTCACAGCAGTCTGAACACGTATTTCTGATCAGCGGCGACAGCGCGGGGGGCGCCGTCGGCAACGCCGAAAGCATGGGCTTCAAGGCCTATAACCTCTGGCGCATGGCCCGTATCGGCCTGCCGGTGCCGCCCGCGTTCGTGATCAACACGAGCTACTGCCGCGAATATCTGAAAAACAACGGCGAGCTGCCGGATGGATTCCGCGAATTGCTGGCGGCCAACCTGCGCGAGCTGGAAAAGCTGAGCGGGCTGGGCTTCGGCGGCGCGCGCAAACCGCTGCTGGTGGCGGTGCGTTCTGGCGCGCCGGTGTCGATGCCCGGCATGATGCAGACGCTGCTCGACATCGGCATCACCGATGTCACGGTACGGGGCCTGATCCGGCTCACTGGAAATCCCCGGCTGGCGTGGGATTCCTACCGCCGGCTGGTGCAGTCGTACGCGGAAATCGTGCATGGCAGCCCGGCGGAGCCGTTTACTGCGGTCTTGCGCAGCCACCTCGCGCGTTCGGGAGTGGACCTCCCGCAGGAACTCGACTTCCAGAGCCTGATGGCGCTGACGCGCGACTACCTCGATTTGTTCCGGGACCTCACCGCCCGGGATTTTCCCCAGAATCCCGCCGAGCAGCTCGAGGCTGCCGTAACCGCCGTCTTCAAATCGTGGCAAAGCCCGAAGGCCGGCGAATACCGGCGCATTAACGGCGTCAGCGACGGCATTGGGACCGCAGTGACCGTGCAGCGCATGGTTTACGGCAATGCCGGTGGCACTTCCGGCGCGGGGGTCGCCTTTACCCGCAACCCCGCCAGCGGAGAGCACGCGCTCTACATGGACTTTCTGTTCAATACGCAGGGCGAAGACGTGGTATCCGGCCGGTATGCGTTGGAGGACCCGGCGCTGCTTGCCGATCTGATGCCATCGGTATACGACGAAATCCGCAAAACCGCCCAGGTGCTTGAACACGAGTTCAAGGATGCACAGGAATTCGAGTTCACGGTGCAGGACGGAAAACTCTACCTGCTGCAGACGCGCAGCGCCAAACGCGCCGCCTGGGCGGCATTACGCATCGCCGTCGAACAGGCCGGGGAAGGGCTGATTTCACCCGCTGCCGCGTTGAAGCGGCTCGAGAAACTCGATCTCGGCAACATCCAGCAAACCCGCCTGGCAGCGACGCAAGGCGCACAGATGCTGGGCCGGGGAATACCGGCGAGCACCAGCGTGGGAACGGGGGCGATCGCGCTCGATTCGGCTGCAGCGCAAAAACTCGCGTCGCTCGGCCGGCCCGCAATCCTGGTGCGCGATGACATCGCGACCGACGATATCGACGGTATTTGCGCCGCTGCCGGCATCCTGACCGCGGTGGGCGGACGCACCTCCCACGCCGCTGTGGTGGCGCGCCAACTCGACAAGGTGTGCATCGTCGGCTGCGCGGGGCTCACCGTCGATCTGGCGGCGCGCCGCTGTTGCATAGGCGGTGTCTGGATGAACGAAGGCGACGAGCTGAGCCTGGATGGCAACTCGGGCCAGATTTTCGCGGGCGCGCCGCGGGTGGTGGTGGAAAAACCCACCGACTATCTGGCGCAGGTTGCACGCTGGCGCGCAGAGCATGGCGAATCGAAGACACCGTCACGACCGGTCACGAGCCAGCAGACCGCGGCAGGATAGCCCTCAACGGCGCGCCCATGCATAATTGCGCGCCATTGCTTCCCCCGCCCGTCACGTTCGGCAAACAATTATGGAATACATCGAAAACCGCACCTACGACGAAATCAAGGTCGGGGATACCGCCAGCCTGGTGCGCACGCTCAAGCCGGAAGATATCCAGCTGTTCGCCGCCATGTCCGGCGATATCAATCCGGCCTACCTCGACCCGGAATACGCAAAAAGCAACATGTTCCATGAGGTCATCGCCCATGGCATGTGGGGCGGCGCGCTGATCTCGACCGTGCTCGGCACGCAACTGCCGGGGCCCGGCACGATTTATCTCGATCAATCGCTGCACTTCGCGCGGCCGGTGACGCTTGGTGACACCATCACCGTCACGATAATCGTGACCGGCAAGTTCGAGCACCATCACCACGTGACGCTCGATTGCCAGTGCGTAAACCAGAACGGATTGGTGGTCATGAGAGGCACCGCGGAAGTAATGGCGCCGCGGGACAAAGTCAGGCGTCCGCGCATCGCGCTGCCGGGAGTGCGGGTCACCGACAAGACCTCGCAGTACCGCCGCCTGATCGCGATGGCAGAGGAACCCGCACCGATACCGATGGCGGTGGTGCACCCGTGCGACAGCCAGTCGTTGCTGGGCGCCCTGGAAGCAGCCAAGGCCAATCTGATCGTGCCGTTCCTGATCGGACCCGAAGCGAAAATCCGCGCGGTGGCGCGGGCCGAGGACGTCGATCTCAGCCCTTACAAAATCATCGATGTCGCGCACAGCCACGCCGCCGCCAACCTGGCCGTGGCGATGGCGCGCGACGGTACGGTCCAGGCGTTGATGAAGGGCAGCCTGCACACCGACGAGCTGATGGCGGAAGTGATTGCGTCCGAAACGGGCTTGCGCACGGCGCGCCGCATCAGCCACGTGTTCCTCATGGACGTGCCGACCTACCCGCGCATGCTGTTGATCACCGACGCCGCGATCAACATCAATCCGAGCCTGGAGGAGAAAGTCGACATCGTGCAGAATGCGATCGACCTGGCCCAGGTGCTGCAGGTGGGCGAGCCCAAGGTCGCGATCCTGTCCGCCGTGGAATTGGTGACGCCAAAGCTGCGCTCGACGCTGGACGCGGCGGCGTTGTGCAAAATGGCCGACCGCGGGCAGATCACCGGCGGCGTGCTCGACGGGCCGCTTGCGTTCGACAACGCGGTCTCGATCGTCGCCGCGAAAACCAAAGGCATCAAGTCCGCGGTCGCCGGTCATGCGGACATTCTGCTGGTGCCCGACCTCGAAGCGGGCAACATGATCGCCAAGCAGCTCGAATACCTGGCCAACGCGCAGGCCGCCGGGATCGTGCTCGGCGCGCGCGTTCCGATCGTGCTGACCAGCCGCGCCGACACCGTGCAGACGCGCCTCGCCTCGTGCGCGGTGGCGTTGTTGCTCGCGTACCACCGGCGCAAAAAAGGTGCGTGAGGGAAGCCGCCGACCGTACGTAACCGGTGCGAGCGCTTATCTGCGCGCAGGCGGCGGCTGCGTATGATTTATACTGACGCCGCCTTATGAAAATCCTGATCCTCGGCGCCGGCGGCATCGGCGGCTATTTCGGCGGATGTCTCGCAAAATCCGGCGCGGACGTCACGTTTCTGGTGCGTCCGGCGCGTGCCGCGCAGCTCGCGCGACACGGACTCATCGTGAAAAGCCCGTTCGGCGACCTCGAGCTCGCGGTCAAGACCGTGCTCGCCGGGCAACTCACGCCCGGCTACGACATGATCATGATCACGCTCAAGGCCTACGATCTCGACGCGGCGCTCACCGCGGTCGCGCCGGCGGTCGGCGCCAACAGCGCGGTGCTGCCGTTTCTCAACGGCGTGCGCCATCTCGACCTGATCGCGGCGCGCTTCGGGGACAAGCGCGTGCTGGGCGGGGTTGCCTACATCGCGGCGACGCTCAATGCCGACGGCGAGGTCGTGCATCTCAACCAGATCCACAAACTGGCGTTCGGGGAGTTGAGCGGCGAACGTTCCGCGCGGTGCGAAGCGCTCGCATCCGTGATGGCCAAGGCCAGGTTCAATTCGGTGCTGTCCGACACCATCAGACTCGACCTGTGGGAGAAGTTCGTGTTTCTAAGTACGTTGGCCGGCATGACGTGCCTGATGCGCGCTGGTGTCGGCGCCATCATGCAGGCGCGCGATGGCGAAACGCTGATGCTGGAGATGTTCGAGGAGTGCCGCAAAGTCGCCGCGGCAAACGGCTACGCCCCGCGCCCGCAGGCGCTGGAGAACACACGCAAAATGCTGACCGAGCGCGGCTCGGGGTTCACCGCGTCGATGCTGCGCGATATCGAGCGCGGCGGCCCGACCGAGGGCGAGCATATCGTCGGCGACATGCTGCGTCGCGCCGAAGAACTCAAGATTGAAGCGCCGCTGCTGCGCGCCGCGCTGTGTCACCTGCAAGCCTACGAAGCAATCCGCGCCGCCGGGTAATGCGGACGCAAGCGCGAACTGCTCGCCGCCTTACCCTTCACCCTTCACCCGATCAGAAGGGAATATCGTCGTCCATGTCGTCGAACGACGCCCCGCCCTTGTTCGCCGCGGGTTTCCCTCCGCCGCCGGACTCGGCTGCCGCCGGCTTCGGCTCGCGCGCCGCCATCGACTCGGAGCCGCCGCCGCGGGAACCCAGCATCTGCATGCGGTCGGCGATGATTTCGGTGGTATAGCGTTCCTGGCCTTCCTTGTCCTGCCACTTGCGCGTGCGCAGGCTGCCTTCGATGTAGACCTGGCTGCCTTTTTTCAGGTATTCGCCGGCGATCTCGGCGAGCTTGCCGAAGAATGCGATGCGGTGCCACTCGGTGCGCTCCTGTTTCTCGCCGCTCTTGTCTTTCCAGGTGCCGGTGGTAGCGACGCTGACGTTGGTCACCGCGCCGCCGTCGGGCAGGTAGCGCACTTCGGGGTCGCGGCCGAGGTTGCCGACCAGTATCACTTTATTCACTGATGCCATGATGAACCTCCAGTCAAATTTCTTCTGCGATCAATCGTAACACGAGCTGTTCGTCGAAGCCGGTCGCGTCAACCTTGAGGTACGCGGTGCGCCCGCCGGCGGCAAGCTGCACCTCGCGCACGCCGGGCTGCGCCTCGAGACGCTCCGCGAGCGCGCGCGCCTGCTCGCCATCGAGCGCCGGGATAGTGTAAACCCGCGTCAGGACCAGGCCGGGCGCCTTCATGCCGAATGCGAGCAGCAGCCATACCGCAAGCAGCAACGCGTCGAACACGAACACGCCGCGCGCGCCAAAATGCTGATACAGGAAGCCGCCGCTCACGGCGCCAAGGAACGTGCCGAGGAACTGGACGCTGCTGTAAATGCCGATCGCGGTGCCCCTGGCGCCCGGCGGCGCAAACTTCGAAACCAGCGACGGCAGGCTCGCCTCGAGCACGTTGAAAGCGGTAAAGAAGATCAACAGAAACGCGATGATCTGCCCGCTTCCGCCGAGCAGCCACGGCATCGTCAACTGTCCCAGCAACAGCAGGCCAATCGCGCCGACAAAAACCAACTTGGCATGGCCGCGCCGCTCGGCAATCAAGATTGCGGGCAGCATCAGCACGAACGAACCGAGCATCACCGCCAGATACACCTGCCAGTGATGATCGAGCGCGAGACCGGTGTCGCGCAGCGCCAGCGGTACGACGATGAACTGCGCCATCAATACCGCATGCAGCGCGAGGATGCCGAAGTTCAGGCGTGCGAGCTGCGGCTCCCGCAGCACCTGCGCAAAACCCGGATTGACGCGCGACGCCCGCGGCGCGGCCTGCTCCGGTACGTCGGGAATCACGGCATAGACCACGACGATCGCAAGCAGCGCAAGCACTCCAGTCAGCGCGAAAATGCCCGGCACGCCGATCACGCGATTCAACCACGGGCTCGCGACCAGCGACAGCGCGAAGGTGGCGCCGATCGTCATGCCGATCATCGCCATCGCCTTGGTGCGGTGCTCGTCGCGCGTCAGGTCCGCGAGCATCGCGATCACCGCCGCCGAGATCGCGCCCGCGCCCTGCAGCACGCGCCCGAGAATGATGATGTAAATATTGTCCGCGGCCGCCGCGACGAAACTGCCGAACGCAAAGACGGCGAGGCCCCAGTAGATCACCGGCTTGCGCCCGTAGCGGTCCGACAGCCAGCCGAACGGTATCTGCAGGATGGCCTGCGTCAGCCCATAGGCGCCGAGCGCGACGCCGACCAGCGTCAGGTTGTCGCCGCCCTTGATGTGCTCGGCGTAGATCGCGAACACCGGCAGGATCACAAACATCCCGAGCATGCGCAGGCCGAAAATACCGGACAGGCTGATGCTTGCGCGCAGTTCGGCGGGGTTCATTCCAGTGCCGGGGGACATGATGAAATACGACTTGGGGCAAGGCGCTAAAGTTCGGTATATTAGCAGGTTTAGCTCTAGGAGTTTGTCGGACTGAGCCCCGACAAACTCCTAATGCAAAACCGGGGCCAGTAGAATTGCAGAAGAGGATAAGAGATATGCGAATTTACCCGCGCTTTTCCCCAAATTCGACCGCTAGCAGCCTGTCGGGCTTGGCACTCCAACAGGCTGCTATTATGAATGGTCAGCCGGTTTTGCTTTTAGCAGCCTGTACGGACTGTTAAGTCCGACAGGCTGCTAGCCGGTCAGGCTGTGTTTAACCCGTCTGATAGCGCGCCGGATCGGCGATGCCGGCTGCCACGAACCCGGCCTTGCGCAAGCGGCACGAGTCGCAACGACCGCACGCGCGTCGGTCGCCGTCGGCCTGGTAGCACGACACGGTCAGAGCATAATCGACGCCGAGCGCGACACCGCGGCGGATGATGTCGGCCTTGGTGAGATCGATGATCGGCGTGTGCAGCGTGAGCCTCGCGCCCTCGACTGCGGCCTTGGTGGCGAGATTCGCCACGGCCTCGAACGCGCGCATGTATTCGCGACGGCAATCGGGGTAACCCGAATAATCGACGGCATTAGCGCCGAAAAAAATATGTCGCGCGGCGAGCACTTCCGCCCACGCCAGCGCGAGCGACAGCATGATGGTGTTGCGCGCCGGCACGTAGGTGACTGGTATGCCGTCCCTGATGCCAGCGACCGGCACCGCGATATTCTTGTCGGTCAGCGCCGAACCGCCGAACGTGGCGAGATCGAGCTTGACGACGCGGTGCTCGTGCGCGCCGAGCGACCGGGCGACGCGCGCTGCGGCGTCCAATTCGGCGCGATGGCGCTGACCGTAATCGAAGCTCAGGCAATGACAGTCGTAGCCCTCGCTGCGCGCGATCGCAAGCACGGTGGCGGAATCCAGACCGCCGGAGAGCAGCACTACCGCTTTCATGGTTTGCGCGCCCGCGGTCAGACGCCCCGTTTCCCGCCCCAGAGAATTTTGTGCAGCTGCACCAGCGGCTCGCCACCGGTAACCGCCACATAGCGCGTTTGTGACTGCACGGCGGCATCGAGCACGGCCGCGAGCGTTTACTGTTTTGCGGCTGCGCTCATGCCCGCGAGCCGGCGCCTGGCCTTGTCGGAGGCCTCGCTGACCGGATATTTCGCGACCATGTCTTCGAGCGTTTTCCTGCCGGCAGCCGATTCGCCCATCTCGATCTGAGAGCTCGCGATGTTGAGCATCGCGTCCGGCACCGTGGGGCTGTCGGGATAGCGACTGATCAGCGCCTGCTGGCTGGCGATCGCGAGCTTGAAGTCGCGCAAATTGAAATAGGAGTCGCCGATCCAGTACTGCGCACGCGGCGCCAGACTGCTTTTCGGGTACTGCGTGATGAAATTCTGGAACGCGACGATCGCGCCCTGGTAGTTGCCGAGGCGGCGCCGGCTTTGCGCCGCTTCATAGTCGCGGGTTTCGGCGCCGCTATCGACATTCGTCACCGTGACAGCAGCAGGCGCTGCGGCGGGGATAGCGGCCGTGGGCCTGGCTGCGGCAGTGGCGGCGGCCGATGCAGCGGCGGGCGCCGGTGCAACAGCAGGTGCGCTGGCTGCAGCAGCGGGGGAGGCGGCAGGTGCTGGAGCAGCGGCCGGCGGCGCGGAAACAGGCGCCGGCACGGGCCCGCTCTGCTGCTCGAAACGGCGCAGCCGCGTGTCGAGATCGAGGTACATGTCGCGCTGGCGTTTACCGGTGTTCTCGACGTTGTTGTTCAATACCTCGATCTGACCGCGCAGCTTGTTCACTTCGAGCCTGAGCGCTTCGAGCTGGGTGAACAGATCGAGCAGCGGCTGGCTTTTAAGCGCTTCCTCGAGCTTGCCTATGCGCGCATCGACTGCCTGTTGCTGCGTCTGCTGCGTTTTCAGTTCGTTCTTGATTTCATCGACGCGCTTCTTTTCGACGGCGATCTGCCGGCGTGCCTCATCGTCGTCGAACAGAGCGGCTGGCGCCGGCGCCGCGGCAGCCCAAAGCAAAACCGCGCCGCACCCAAGGGCTGCGGCGCGGCTCGTGAAAGTGATTATGCGCTTGTGCTCCTCGCGCCTCTCGCCTCTCGCCTCTCGCCTCACGGCACGCGCCTCGCTACTCTCCGGCGTAGACGATGTCGCCGCGACGGTTCTCGGAATACGCCGCTTCATCATGCCCTGACGCACGCGGCTTTTCTTCACCGAAGCTCACGGTCTCGATCTGCGCTTCCTGCGTGCCCAGCAACAACATCATCTGTTTCACGCTGTCGGCGCGCCGCTGGCCGAGCGCGATGTTGTATTCGCGGCTGCCGCGCTCATCGGTATTGCCCTGGATCGTGATCTTGGCCGAGCGGTTCTGCACGAGATAGCGCGCGTGTGCGGTCACCAGCGGCTTGAATTCGTCCTTTACGATGGCGCTGTCGTAATCAAAGAAAACGCTGCGCTTGGACAGGATGTTGCTCGGGTCCTTGAGCGGATTGGCGACGATCGGCTTTCTGTCGACCGGTTTCACCACCGGGCCGGTATCAGGCTTAGGCTTGACCGGCGGCTTGACAACGTCGACGCTGGGCTTACGCTCTTCGACTCCGGCGCCCGGCTGCTCTTTTACGTCCTTGCTGGCGCATGCGGCGAGTATCGCCAGCGCCGCCATGCTGAATATCAGTCTTTTCATTGCTAACGCTCCTTCATTGACTTTTCAATATCGGGCCCCATGCCGGCTCGCGTACATCTCCCGCGGTCGCGCTTAAACGCTGCCGGACTCGGCCATCGCTGGATACCGCCGCTAATATACCACGCGCCCTGATTTCGGTTGCGTAGAGGATGATCCTGCCGTTGGGCGCGAAGCTCGGCGATTCGTCGACGCCGTTTTCGGTCAGCAACTGAGGCTGCCTGCTGACGAAATCCTGCACCGCGACATTGAAGCGTCCGGCGTTGCGCTGAATAAACACGAACGATTTACCGTCGGGCGCGTAGCGCGGGCTGACGTTGTAGCTGCCCTCGAAAGTGAGCCGCTCGGGCGTGCCGCCCGTGACCGGCACGCGATAGATCTGCGGGCTGCCGCCGCGGTCGGAGGTGAAAATCACCCACTGCCCGTCGGGAGAAAAGTTCGGCTCGGTATCGATGGTGCTGGTGTTGGTGAGGCGCGTGACGCCGCTGCCGTCGGCGTTGATCAGGTAAATCTGCGAATTGCCGTCTTTGGTCAGCACCACCGCCAGGCGCTTGCCGTCGGACGACCACGCCGGCGCGCTGTTGCTGCCTTTGAAGTTCGCCGCGACGGTGCGTTGGCTGGTCAGCAGCGACTGGACGTAGACGATCGGTTTCTTGCGCTCGAACGACACGTAGGCGAGCCGCGTGCCGTCGGGCGACCACGCCGGCGAAATGATCGGCTCGTTGGAAGCGAGGATGGTCTGCGCGCCGTAGCCGTCCGCATCCGCGACCTGCAGCTCGAAGCGGGTGCCATTCTTGACGACGTAGGTGATGCGCGTGCTGAACACGCCGATGTCGCCAGTCAGCTTTTCGTAAACGGCATCCGCGATACGGTGCGCGGTGTTGCGCAATTGCTGCGTGGTGACCTGATACGCAAAGCCCGTGAGCTGCGTCTGCTTCACCACATCCATCAATCGGAAGCGCACATCCCAGTAGCCGTTCGCCATTGGCGACACCGTGCCGATCACGAGCGCCTCGGCGCCGCGCGCGCTCCACACCGGATACTCCACCTCGGCGGGTTCGGCCGGGATCGGCGTCAGGCCGCCGCTGTCGACGATCCTGAACAGACCGCTGCGGTGCAGGTCGGCGGCGACGATGCCCGTTACCTGCTGCGGCAGGGTTTCTTCCGCCTTGAACGGCGCGATCGCGATCGGCACCTGATTGGCGCCGCCGCCGATGATCTCTATCTTGAGTTGGGCAAACGCAGCCGGGGCCAGCAGCAACCACAGCAGCGAGAGCAGAAAACAGTTGAACGGCTCTTGATATCTCATCGCACCGTATTATAGCGGCATTGTGCGAAGCAGCATTATAGGTAATCCCCCTCTTCCATTACTCTTGAGGCCTGAAGGTCAGATTAAGTTCCCGCGCAAATAGAGCCGGGTCAGGCGGCAGCGGCAGCGGCTCGGCCTTGCGGATCGCGCGCTCGACCGCGTTGTCATAAGCGGGGGTGCCGCTGCTGCGCTTCAACTTGGCGTCCAGCACTTTACCGTTGGGCAACTGAATCACGTCGAATTCGGCTTCCGGATTGCCCTGCATGTTGGGCGGCAGCACGATAAAGCGCTTGATTTTCTCCCGGATGGCGGTGCGGTACTTGTCCATCTGGCTTTTGCGCGCCGCGGCGGCCTGCTCGGCGATCTTGTTTTGCGCATCCTGCTGCTCTTTGGCCTGGCGCTGCAATTCGGCTTCCTTCGCCTGCTGCTGCTTCTGCGCGGCTTTGGCCTCTACCTCGCGCTTTTTCGCCTCTTTCTGCTTTTCCTCGAGCAGGCGGCGCTCTTTCTCGGCCTTCTCCTTGAGCGCGATGTCGGGCTTCGCCGCGGTCTTGACCGGCGGTGGCGGTTCGACTTTCGGCCGCACCTCCGGTTTGACCACCGGCGGCGGCGGTTCGGCCTTCGGCTGTGCCTGCGACGGCAGATTGGTCCACAGATCAACGACATTGGCCTGCGGCTCGACTTTCTTCTGCCACGTCACGCCGAATATCAGCAGCGCGAGGAACAGCAAGTGCATGCCGAACGCAAACGCGCCCGAAATGACTTTCTCCTGCTGGCTGACCTGAGTGGCGTAGGCGTACATGGCGCGGGCAGCGCTGCCGGACTGTTTATTGACTACGCGGCTTGACGAGCAGGCCGACTTTCCTGACCTGGTTCTGCTGCAGCATGTCCATCACGTCGAGCACGGCTTCGTAGCGCACATCCTTGTCGGCGGCGATCACCACGGCCTGCTCGGCGTTCCTGGCCTGCTTCTGGCGGATCGCCGCGATCAGCTCATTGCGCGTTATCTTGCGCTCGTCGCCGCCCGCCGCGCGGTCGCGCAGCCACAGCGACTGGTCAGTATGGATCGAGACCTCGAGCGGCGCCACCGGCGGATTGGAAGTCTTGCCGACCGACGGCAGCTCGACCTGGCCGGGATTGATCAACGGCGCCGTTATCATGAAGATCACCAGCAGCACCAACATCACGTCGATGTACGGCACGACGTTGATCTGGTTCATCAGCCGCCGGGTGTCGCGTCTTTCGACCAGCATACCGCCCCTCCTTTCAACTCTGACGCTGCAGGATATTGGAGAACTCTTCCATGAACGAATCAAAGCGCGTCGCGAGCCGATTCAGGTCGCCGGCGAAGCGGTTGTAGGCCACCACCGCCGGAATCGCGGCAAACAGGCCCATCGCGGTCGCGATCAGCGCTTCCGCGATACCGGGGGCGACCGTGCCCAGCGTTGCCTGCGCAACATTGGCGAGTTCGCGGAATGAATTCATGATGCCCCACACTGTACCGAACAGCCCGACATAGGGGCTGACCGATGCGACCGAGGCGAGGAACGAAAGGTGGGACTCGAGGCTTTCCATTTCCCGCTGATACGTCGCGCGCATCGCGCGGCGCGTGCTGTCCATCGCCGCCCCAATGCTCTGCGCCGGCTGCTTGCGCATCCTGGTGAACTCGCGGAAGCCGGATTCAAAAATGCGCTCCAGCGTGCCGGCGCCGCCGCGCGAATTGACCGCGCGCTGAAACAGTTCGTCGAGATCGCCGCCGCTCCAGAAGCCCTTCTCGAACGAGTCGGTCTGCTTCACCGCGCGCTTGAACGTGAAAACCTTGATGAAGATATAGTACCACGACAGCACGGAGGCCAGCAGCAACCCGGCCATCACCAGCTGCACCAGCACACTGGCGCCGGTGACCAGGCTCCAAACCGACATATCGTGCGTGACGTTCATGCCTGCCTCGATGCGAGTTTATGCAGAATTAATTTCGGTATTCTAACGGGCTTGAATGACCGCGTGTTGACGCACGCGACCTTCACTTCGGCGGTGACCAGCGTTTCCCGGCCGCGCCGTATCGTCTGCGCGACCTCGATCAGGCTGCCGCGCGTGCCGGCAAGCTCGACCGCGACTTCGAGCGCGTCGTTGAACAGCGCCGGCCGCAGGAATTCGATCGCCAGCGCGCGCACCACGAATACCACGTCATGGTCGTGAAACAGCGTGGTCTGTTCGAAGCCGAGCGAGCGCAGCCATTCGGTGCGCGCGCGCTCCATGAACTTGAGGTAGTTGGCGTAGAACACGACGCCCGCGGCGTCGGTGTCTTCGTAGTAAACGCGCACCGGCCACAGGAAAGTTGCGGGTTTCGGGTTTGAAGTCTCGGGTTTCAGTGTGCGGGCTTTGAGTTTCAAGGTCTGTATTTACCGGTCTTACAAGCTTAAACGGGACAAATCCGGGATCCGGGTTAACCCGGGATCGTTCCTTTTTCGTCCGCAACTCCCGCGCGCCAACCGGGGATCCCGCCGGCAACGATGCCGGGACCGGGGGCAGGCTGCTGGGGCATGGGCTCGATCAGGTACGTCCATACTCGCTTCATCTGCCATCCGTACAGCCGTACCACGAGATCCGCCGGCAATGTGACTTCAACGCGCGCGCGCGGCTGGCCGGTCGCGGCCGCATGTTGTAACGCGCGGCTCACTTCAGCGTACACCATCTGCCGCGTAGCGGCAGGCAGGGCGATGCCGCCGAACTGGCGCGTGAGGTCATGCTTAATCTGTACGTATGTAGCGTTGATGCGCTGGTTAAGCGAGTGATCCTTGATCTCGTGATAACGCACACTGGCATCGCGGTCATGCGCGATTGCCTTGACCCATTCGCCGGGCAGCATCTGACGCACCCGGCCGAGCAGGGTAAGACGAATGTAGAAATCACGGTCCTCGGTGGCATACCCCTGCAGCACTTCGTCGTAACCGCTCAGGGCCTGAAAGTCGCTGCGCAGGCAAACCACGGTGCCAAACGTATCGGGCCGCGGGCTGGCCATCAAGTAGAACGCGCCCTCCTGCAGGAGCGGCAGCGCCCGCGCCGCGAAATGCTCATCGAGCTGAATATCGGCGTCCACAAAGCACAGCCATTCCCCGCGTGCCGCCTGTCCGCCCTGGTTGCGCGCCCGCGAGACATTGAATATCGGCGCGTCCTTCACGCTCACAACCCGCACCTCGGGAAAATTTCCCGCGACCCACGCGCCGGCGCATTCCGGACAGTCGTAATCCACTACGATGACTTCGGCCTCGGCCTGTGCCGCCAAGCGCGGCAGCGATTGCTTGAGGTGCGCAAGCCGCCCTTTGCAGGTGGTAACAAAGCTGATCGCCGGCACGTCCGCGTCCTCACTCACTGCGGCGGCTCCTCCCACAGCTCGGGCGTCCCGGCGGTCTTGGGCTGCGCCAGCCCGAAATGGCGATAGGCGGCGACCGTCGCCATGCGGCCGCGCGGCGTGCGCTGCAGATAGCCCTGCTGGATCAGGTACGGCTCGAGCACGTCTTCGATGGTGTCGCGCTCCTCGCTGATCGCCGCGGCAAGGTTGTCGACGCCGACCGGCCCACCGCTGAACTTCTCGATCACCGCGAGCAGAAGCTTCCGGTCCATCACGTCGAGCCCCAGCGGATCGACGTCGAGCATCTTCAATGCCGCGTCGGCGACGTCCTTGGTGATCTTGCCCTGCGCCTTGACCTGCGCGAAGTCGCGCACGCGCCGCAGCAGCCGGTTCGAGACGCGTGGGGTAGCGCGCGAGCGGCTCGCGATCTCGCGCGCACCGTCGGCGCTGATCTCTATTTCGAGCAGCCGGGCCGAGCGCTGTACGATGCGCGTGAGCTCCTCCGCCGAATAAAACTCGAGCCGCGCGACGATGCCGAAGCGGTCGCGCAGCGGGTTGGTCAGCATGCCGGCGCGCGTGGTGGCGCCGATCAGCGTGAACGGCGGCAGGTCGAGCTTCACCGAGCGCGCGGCCGGGCCCTCACCGATCATGATGTCGATCTGGAAATCCTCGAGCGCCGGATACAGTATTTCCTCGACCACCGGCGACAGACGGTGGATTTCATCGATGAACAGCACGTCGCTGGGCTCGAGGTTGGTGAGCATCGCG
>JACQOI010000284.1 GCA_016202615.1 Betaproteobacteria bacterium | reverse complement strand
GCGTTGGGACGGACACCGAATGTGCCGCGCAACGCGCGGGCTTCGTCAGGAGCGAACGGGGGGTGCCGGAACGCAGCTCCTACCCCGGCAAGCCGCAGCGCGCGATCTCAAGCACAAGGCGGGGCTGTCGCCCAATTTCCGGGACCCGAAAGTCAAAAACTATCGCATTATATTGTGATCAAAGGGAGTGAGACCGACCAACATGGCTGAATCCATGACTTACCCCGGACGCTGGTGGCACATGCTCGACGACGGGCGCATGCAGTGCGACCTGTGCCCGCGCGACTGTCGCCTGCATGAAGGCCAGCGCGGCGCGTGCTTCGTACGCCAGCGCCTCGGTGATCAAATGGTGCTCACCACTTATGGCCGCTCGTCGGGTTTCTGCATCGACCCGATCGAGAAAAAGCCGCTCAACCATTACTACCCCGGCTCGAGCATCCTGTCATTTGGCACCGCTGGCTGCAATCTCGCGTGCAAGTTTTGCCAGAACTGGGACATCAGCAAATCCAAGGACATGGACCGACTTGCCGACCAGGCATCGCCCGCGGCTATCGCACAAGCCGCGATTGATAGCCGCTGCAAAAGCATCGCCTTCACTTACAACGACCCGGTGATCTTCGCCGAGTACGCGATGGACGTCGCCGACGCGTGCCACGCACGTGGCGTACAGACCGTGGCCGTCACCGCCGGCTACATCCACGATCAACCACGGCGCGAGTTCTACGCCAAGATGGATGCCGCCAATGTCGATTTGAAAGGGTTTACCGACGAGTTCTACTTCAAGCTGTGCGGCGCGCACCTGGTCCCGGTGCTCGATACGCTCGTCTATCTCAAGCACGAAACCGAAGTCTGGTTTGAGATCACTACGCTGCTGATTCCCGGCAAGAACGATTCGCTCGAAGAGGTCACCACCGAGTGCAAGTGGGTTGCCAAAGAACTCGGGCTCGACGTGCCGCTGCACTTCACAGCGTTTCATCCAGACTTCAAGATGATGGACACCCCGCACACGCCGCGGGCGACGCTCACGCGCGCGCGTGAAATCGCGCTCGGTGAAGGGCTGCAATACGTATATACGGGAAATGCGCACGACACCACCGGCGGCACCACCTACTGCCCAGGCTGTAACAAACCGCTCATCGTTCGCGACTGGTATGAAATCGAGTCCTACGACGTGACGCCCGACGGCAAATGCCCGCATTGCGCGACCGCAATCGCGGGCGCATTCGAGTCCTTTCACGGCCAGTTCGGCCGCCGGCGCATTCCGCTCGCGATCCACCGCCCGGTCTGATCCGACGCGCCGGTGCAGCCGGCTGATGCCGCGCGCGGTGCCTCCGCCTGTATATCAGCAGCGCGTCCGAGCGCAACGCGTTGATGACAGGTGTCAGCGTCGCGAACGCGCCGGCATCGAGCAGCGCGACTTCGATCGCGTCTTCCGGCCCGTCCACCTGCTGGTGGAGGTCCAAGCCGCTCAACGTGAAGCGCAGGAAACGATCTCATGCGGCAATATCGGCGTCGGCTGCGGGTTGCGCGCCAGCGTTACGCATCTCGGCTTCTGCGCGCGAGCGCGATGTAGCGGTTCAGGATCGGCACCACGGCATCGCCGTCGGGGACAGCGAGCGCGCCACCGGGAAGAAAATCGCGCTGCACATCTACGACGAGCAGCACGTCATGCGGTTGCAGGATTATTGACATCGTCGGCCTCCGTAAAGCGGTGACAACGTACTATAATCGCCAGGCGCGCGTTTCGTCGATCAGCTGCTTGAGCCATTGCATATAGGGCGTGCCGCCCGTGCCGCGCGGGTCGTCGACCCTGTCCTGTATGTACAGGCGCGCCCAGCCGAAGTGCGTCTCGCGAAACGTTGCGATTGCTTCCAGCACGCCATTGAAAGCTTCCGCGGCGGCAAGATCGCAGACTGGAAAGATTGCGAGGACATGATCACCGTGCCGTCGTTGACCGATCCCGAAGTGCTCAAGCAGAAGTTCCCGAAGGACTACCAAACCATCAAGCCTTACCAGCGCGTTACGCCTCAGCCGAACAAATAAAGGCAAGCAGTCACGCTATTGCCGGATTCGCTCGTGCCTTAGAACTCCGAACCCGTTAAATGAGGTTTTCCCCGGCACACCGAAGTGCTCCATATCTTCGATGTTCGCGCGTTCGCCGGCGGGGACGTCGGCCGCCAGCCTGATCGAAACAATCGGCAGCCGCTGCTCGGGTTTCTCGTAACAGCCCAGTCAGCTCGCCGTGAGAGAAGCGGACGGGAGCGTCTCGTCAGTGATGGCGTGGAGCCGGCCGACCCGCCTCATCGGCCTGGCCTCCGGGGCGCGGCCGGCGCGTCCTCGAATGGCCACTGCTCGCACCGGTAGCCCATGTCCCAGAACATCCACTCGTAACGGCTCGTCGTGCGGAAATGGCGACGC
>JACQOI010000283.1 GCA_016202615.1 Betaproteobacteria bacterium | reverse complement strand
GTGTTTCTATCGGTGCTCGGCATTTCCTGGTTCTGGTTCTTCGGTGCGACGTTTCTCGCGCAGTTCCCGCTCTATGCGCGCGATTATCTCGGGGGCGAAGCGGGCACGTTCATGCTGCTGCTCGCAATGTTCTCGATAGGCATCGGCGCCGGTTCGCTCGCGTGCGAGCGCCTGTCGGGCCACAAAATCGAGATCGGCCTGGTGCCGTTCGGCTCGATCGGGCTGACGGTATTTGCGGTCGACCTCTATTTCGCGACGCCTGTCGCAGCGCCCGGCGCGGGCCTCGCCATCATCGATTTCCTGGCCGGCCACGCCCATTGGCGCATGCTCGCCGACCTGCTGCTGATCGGGATGTTCGGCGGATTCTACATCGTGCCGCTGTATGCGCTGGTGCAAAGCCGCGGCGATCCGGCGCATCTGTCACGCGTGATCGCCGGCAACAACATTCTCAACGCGCTGTTCATCGTGCTGTCGGCGCTGATGGCGGTCGCCATGCTGGAGGCCGGCTTCACCATTCCCCAGGTGTTCCTCGCCACTGCGCTGCTCAATGCGGCGGTCGCGATCTACATCTATACCCTGGTGCCGGAATTCCTGATGCGGTTCCTGGTGTGGCTGCTGATACACTCGGTCTACCGTCTCGACAAGAGCGGGCTGGAGAAAATTCCCGATGCGGGGCCGGCGGTGCTGGTGTGCAACCACGTGAGCTTCGTCGATGCGCTGATCATCGCTGCGGCGTGCCGCCGGCCAATCCGCATGTGATGGACCACAATATCTTCCGCGTCCCGGTGTTGAACTTCGTGTTCCGCACCAGCAGGGCGATACCGATCGCGCCGGCGAAAGAAAATCCGCAGTTGCTGGAAAAGGCTTACGATGACATCGCCGATGCGCTACGCAAGGGGGACCTGATCGGCGTCTTTCCGGAAGGCCGCATCACCGATACCGGAGAGCTGTACCCGTTCCGCCCGGGTATCGGCCGCGTCATTGCGCGCACGCCGGTGCCGGTGGTGCCGCTGGCGCTGCGCGGGCTGTGGGGCAGTTTTTTCAGCCGCAAGGGCGGGCCCGCGATGACGCGGCCGTTTGCGCGCGGCGTGTGGTCCAGAATCGCGCTCGCGGCCGGCGATCCGGTGCCGCCGGAGCGGGTAACGCCGGAAGGGTTGCAACAGATCGTGCTCACGTTGCGCGGGGATTGGCGGTAGCATTTAGGAGTTTGTCGGGGCTACGTTCGACAAACTCCTAGGGGGTTCGATATGTGGTTTCTTGGCTTGCTGGCGGGGCTCGTTATCGGTGGCATGATTGGCGACTTCGAAGGCGCGGTTGCCGGCGCTATCCTCGGTGCTATCGCGGGCGCGGTCTACCGCGCGGCGAATCCGGTGCAAGCACGCGTTCCGGATGCGGACGGAGAGCGCCGGATTGCCGGCCTCGAGAGCAAGGTCGCCCACATTTATCAGTGCCTGGAGGACATAAACGGGCGGCTGTCCACGATCGAGCAATCCGGTGCGGCACCAGTTCAAGGCGCGCCACGCGAGGTATACGCCGCACCGGGGCCCGCAGCGGCGGCCGCAACAGAGTCGCCCATGACGCCACCTGTTGAGCTACCGCCGTCGCCGGTCGCGGCTGCGATCGTCGGTACGGCAGCTACCGCGTTCAGTGGCGGTGCGTCCGCGGCGGCCGAGGTACATCCGGGCACGGAGGAAGTTGCGCCGGCTCCAGCGGCGCCGGAAACAAGCGCGCTCCGCTCGGAAAGCGCACGACAGGGGGAGGAAACCAATCCGGTAACCCGCTGGCTGCTGGGGGGTAACACGCTGGTCCGCGTCGGTATGGTCGTGCTGTTCTTCGGAGTCGCTTTTTTGCTCAAATATGCGGCCGAACGCGATCTGGTTCCGATCGAGCTGCGGCTCGCGGCGGTCGCCGCCGGCGCGGTCGCATTGCTCCTGGTAGGCTGGCGGCTGCGCGAGCGGCGGCCGGGCTACGGCCTGATGTTGCAAGGTGGCGGTGTCGGCGTTCTTTATCTCACTATGTTTGCCGCGCTGCGGCTCTATCATCTGGTGCCGCCGGAATTCGCGTTTGCGGTGCTGGTCGGCATCGCGGCGTGCTCCGCGGTGCTGGCGGTGTCGCAGGATTCGCGCGCTTTGGCGATTACCGGCGCCGCCGGCGGTTTCCTCGCACCGATACTGACTTCCACCGGCGAAGGCAACCACGTGGCGCTCTTCAGCTTCTACGCGGTGCTCGATGCCGGCATCCTCGCGATCGCTTACTACAAGGCCTGGCGCGAACTCAACCTCATTGGTTTCGCGTTCACTTTCGTGATCGGGCTGCTCTGGGGCAGGCAGTATTACCGGCCCGAGTTGTTCTCCACTACCGAACCGTTCCTGATCCTGTTCTTCGTGTTCTACGTCGCGATCGCGGTGCTGTTCTCGCTGCGGCAGGCGCCGCGGCTTGCGCACTACGTGGACGGTACGCTCGTCTTCGGTACGCCGTTGGTGGCGTTCGGACTGCAGACGGCGCTCGTGCGGGACATGGAGTTCGGCGCCGCGTGGAGCGCGTTTGCGCTGGCCGCATTCTACCTGTTGCTCGCGACCATGCTGCATGCGCGCAAGCGGCAGACATTGGTGCTGCTGGTCGAGTCATTCCTCGCGTTGGGGATCGGTTTTGCAACCCTCGCCGTGCCGCTTGCGTTCGATGGCCGATGGACATCCGCGGTGTGGGCGGTGGAAGGCGCCGCCATCGTGTGGACAGGGGTGCGGCAGAACCGCGTGCTCGCGCGGGTATTCGGCATGCTGCTGCAGTTGGCCGCCGGGATCGCCTTTCTGCTTGATACCGGGGCAGCCGCGGGCGCGATACCGGTACTGAACAGCTTCTATCTCGGCTGCGTCATGGTGAGTGCCGCAGGGTTGTTCTGCAGCCGCTACGTGGAACTGAACGCGGTACGGGTGACCGAAGGCGAGCGTATTGCGGCTGGTCTGCTTTTCATGTGGGGCGTCGTGTGGTGGTTCGGCGCGGGATTCACGGAGATAGCGCGCCACGCGCCTTTAACATGGGGCTTGCATCCACAACTGCTGTTCGTTGCCGGTTCCTGTGGGTTGTTCGGGTTTTTGTGGCGGCGTCTCGACTGGAACGCAGCACGGTATGTCACGCTCGCGATCGTGCCGCTTGCCGCCCTAGTTGCCGCGTGGACGGCCATGGCGCCCGCTGCGCATCCACACCCGTTCGCGCATCATGCCTACGTCGGCTGGGTGCTCGCGTTCGGAGTGCATCTGTGGGTCTTGCGCTCGCACGGGGAACGCGACGAGCCGGTGCTCGAGTGGCTGCATGCGGGTGGCTTCTGGCTATTGGCCGTTATCCTGTCCTGGGAAATGGGCTGGCAGATCGATCATTACGTCGAGGGCAGGCACGTGTGGCCGCTTATCGCGTGGGCGGTCGTGCCGGGCGCGCTGATCGCGGTTTTCGCCGCGCGCGGCGAGCAGCTCGGCTGGCCGGTGGACAAGCACCGCCACGCTTACCTCTACGCGGGCGCGTTGCCGCTGGCTGTTTTCCTGCTCGGTTGGGTCATCTACGTGAACTTCGTGAGCAACGGAGACCCGGCGCCGCTGCCTTACGTGCCGCTGCTGAATCCGCTCGATCTCGCGCAAGCCGGTGCGCTGCTTGCGCTCGCGACGTGGTTCGTCGGCGTGAAGCGGCTCAACCTGCCTCTTGCGCAGTTACCGGCCTTGGCCGATGCGATGAAGGTGCTGGGCGTCGTGCTGTTTATTGCCTTGAACGGCGTGCTCTTGCGCACGCTGCATCATTATGCGGATGTGCCGTTCCGGCTGCATGCCATGCTGCGTTCGGTGTTGGTGCAGGCGGCGTTCTCGCTGTTCTGGACCCTGCTCGCGCTGGTGGCCATGGTGGTGGCGACTCGCCGCGGATTGCGGGCTTTGTGGGCGGTCGGTGCGACTTTGCTTGGCGTAGTGGTCGCGAAGCTCTTCCTCATAGACCTGGCGAATTCCGGTACCGTGGAACGCTGGGTTTCGTTCATCGGCGTCGGCATTCTGGTCATCGTGATCGGCTACTTTGCACCGGTACCGCCCAAAGCGCAGGAGAAATCCGCATGAAATGTCTGATCTGCTCATTGTTTTTCATGGTTTACGCCGGCGCCGCGAGCGCGGCGGAGCGGCCGGAAGATTTTGCCTACGGTTCCCTGCTTGAAGCGGACGGCAGCGAGGCTCTCTACGAGATTACGCTGCCCGCCGCGGTTTATCGGGGGGTGGCGCGGCCTGATCTCGGCGATGTGCGCGTGTTCAATAGCGCGGGCGAGGTAGTGCCGCACGCGTGGCGGCCGCGCAAGACCGCAAGCGCCGAGACTCCGGTGCCGGTCGCGCTCACGCTGTTTCCGCTGAAAGCGCAGGCCGGCACCCGAGTGGACGGACTTTCAATCAGCGTGCGCCGTAGTCCCGGCGGCACGGCCAGCGTCAACGTGACTTCATCGGACGCCCGCGGCGGAACCGGCAAGCGCATCGTGGGTTATCTGGTCGACCTCAACGCGCTTGACCGTGCGCTGCGCGCGGTCGAGTTCGACTGGCAGATGGCGCCGGACGGTTTCGCGGGGAAATTGCGTGTGGATGCGAGCGATGATTTGGCCCGGTGGCGCACGCTGGTCGCGGATGCGCCGCTGGTCAGCGTGGAAGTCGCGGGTCAGCGCCTGCAGCAGAAACGAGTCGAGTTGCCGCAGCAGAAAACCAGGTATCTGCGGCTGTCATGGGTATCGCAGAGCGCCGGTCAGTCGCCGCCCGAGCTCGCATCCGCGCGCGGCGAACTGGCGGAGAAGACGGTCGACGCGCCGCGCGAGTGGGCGCAAGTCGAGGCCGCGAAGGGCGAGAAGCCCGGTGAGTACGTGTTCGATACGCGCAGTCATTATCCGGTCGACCGTGTGCGTTTCGACCTGCCCGAACCCAACACCGTGGTGCAGGTTGAGCTCCTCGCGCGCGACAAGGCGGACCAGCCATGGCGCGCGGTTGCGCGCGGCGTCAGCTACCGCTTGCGTCAAGACGGTGGCGAGATCACGAGTCCCGAACTTGCCGTCGGCGCTGCGACCGACCGCTATTGGCTGTTGCGGGTGGACCAGCGCGGCGGCGGCCTGGGTGGGGGCGCACCGAGGATGCAGGTGGGCTGGGTGCCGCATCGGCTGGTGTTTACCGCGCGCGGCGCGGCGCCGTTCCAGCTTGCGTACGGCAACCGCGAAGCCAAGCCCGCGGCGTACTCGATCGAAACGATGATACCCGGCTATCGCGATGATGCCGGTCCGCAGATCCGCGCCGCCAAAGCAGGCGCGCAGCAAACAGTCAGCGTGCGCAACGCACAGGCGCTCGCGCAGCAGGAGTTGGGAGGTGAAGCGCGGCGGCAGGATGCGATCGACTGGAAACGCTGGAGCCTGTGGGGCGCGCTGGTGCTGGGCGTCCTGATTCTTGGCGCGATGGCGTGGCGGCTTGCGCGACAGCTCGACACCGAAATCAAGGAGGAGTGATGTTGCTATCGCGGTTTGTTGCAGCCATGTTTTCGATGGCTATCACGGTTCCGACGTCGGGCCTGGTGTCCGCCCAGGATTTCCCGAGCAGGCCCATACGCATCGTCACGTCTGCGGCTGGGGGCGGCGGCGATTTTATTTCGCGCCTCATGGCGCAGGGAATTTCAGGTCCTTTGGGTGCATCGGTGATCGTAGACAATCGAACCGGCATGGTTTCGATAGAAACTATCGCTTTGGCCAAGGCCAGACCGGGGGAGCTTAATAATAGTTAAGTTTGAGCCCGGGTTCCGGCCACGTCATCGAAGCGAGCTTGCCGTCTCCGGAAAGCGTAATGTAGGCGGTCCTGAGATCAGGCCCGCCAAAGCAGATGTTGGTGGGGAACACATCCGGCATCTTGATTTTCCGCACGACCTCTCCCGCCGGCGACATCACGGTGATATACCCGGTGACAAATGTCGCCACGCACACATTGCCGTTTGACTCCAGTGCCAGGCTATCGAAACGCTGATAACCCGGCAAGCCGCCTATGAGCCGCCCTCCGTTCGGAGACGGGTAGGGGAGTTTCTTTACGACGCCGGGCTCGACAATATCGTAGGCCCACAGCCGTGAAGTATCGGTTTCCGCGTAATACAAGACATCTCCGCTCGGGGACAGCCCGACGCCATTCGGCGTGCCGACCGGATAGGCGACTTCGCGGATGTTGGCGCCGTCTATCGTTGCGTAATAAAGGCCGCCGTGCTCGCGATAGCGCTTGTGCCGTTTGCCGATATCGGAGAAGTAAAAGCCGCCGTGAGCATCGAACACGATATCGTTGGGAGCGGAAAGCTTGTTCGGTCCGTAATGCGTGTACAGAACGCGCACCTCTTTGCTCTTCGGATCGACGCGTTGTATATAACCGCCGGCATAGTCCTTGGCGATGCCTACGTTGGCGTAAGCGATATGACCGCCCTGCTCCCAATCGTTGCCGCCGTTATTGCAAACGTATAAGGCGCCGTCGGGACCGACAGCGATACCGTTCGGCCCGCCTCCCGTGACTGCAAACTCGGAAAGCGTACCGTCCGCGGTTACTCGCTTTATCGTTCCGCCCGCGATCTCGGTGAACACGACCGATCCGTCGGCTAGTACCGCCGGGCCTTCAGGAAACTTCAATCCGGTAGCCAGAATCTTGATATCACTCATTGCTTGAACTCCTCCTTATGGACATTAGCAGCTTGATGCAAAACGCTCACACATGTCATTGCGAGGAGCCGCAGGCGACGAAGCAATCTCGCAGTTCATTGATTTCACAAGAAACAAGATTGCCGCGCTGCGCTCGCAATGACAAACAGATGAGTTTTGCATCAAGCTGC
>JACQOI010000325.1 GCA_016202615.1 Betaproteobacteria bacterium | reverse complement strand
CCGCTCCGGGACCATGCTGGTAGTGGTGTGGGGAAACGCTTGTCCTCCTTCCGCGTTTTTTCAGTCGTTCCTGGGCAGGCATGGGCTGACCGGGAAAGGGCTACGCGGGAAAGACCGTAAAAGAGCATTGGATGGTTTTCTCTCTGGCGCTGGCTGGTACCGGGGTTCCGAAGTCGATCGGCTCAGCGAGAAAGAGGCGGAGATCATCGCCGCAAGGCTTGTCCGCAGGCTGCGGGCGAGACTTCCGCTGTCCGACGACAAGGCAGACGCGCTGCGGCCGGCGTTTGCGGAGGTGTGCAGGCTTGAGCTGGTTCACCATCCCTGGAAACCGGCCAAGGCACGCCGGGACCGGATTGCCAGGGGAATCGTGGAGGCGGGACGGCAATATCTTGAAGAGAAGCAAGTCGCCGTCCTTCAACAGGTGGTCGCAGCCGGCCACTGGCCGCTTCGCAACGAGGAGTAACGCTCCTGGGCGACAAGCGGGCCATTGGTTTTTTAAAACGATTTTGCACGAGGAAGACGACATGAATACAACCGGTGCACTTCCCAGACTGAGTATCCCGGGCGATCCCGTCCTGGCGAGACCGGTCGTTCCCACCGGTACGATCAAACTGGATGATCTTGCCCTGAACGCGATGACCGACTTCATGCAGGCGACCCCGATCACGGTAAACGGCGACACCCCCATCGACGAGACGCTCCAGTACATGATCCATGCGGGAGTCCGGCTGCTGTTTGTAACTGGCCGCGATTCGCGCCTGATCGGACTGATCACCTCCAACGACATCCAGGGCGAAAAGCCGATCCGGCGCATGCAGGCCATTGAATGCATGGACAGGACCTGCTCCCGGCGCGAGATCCTCGTAAGAGACATCATGACGCCGGTAGCGTCCTGGGAAGCGCTGGACTACGGGGTAGTGCGCCGCGCCACCGTTGCCCATGTGGTCGCCACCTTCAAGGCCGTGGGGCGCCGTCATCTGCTGGTGGTCGAGCGCCCCGCGCAGTCCGGCCAGTGCATCGTGCGCGGCCTTTTTTCAGCGAGCTGGCTGGAGCGGGGGTTGGGCCTGAGTATTGACGCCATGTGCGTGGCAAGCAGTTTCGCCGACATCGAAAAAGCGCTTGCGCACCCTCACGGTGAAGGCGACTGAAGGGTCCATCAGGAAAAAATGGAGGCAAGCACAATGAACGCACCTAAAGATTCTGGCCGGCGGAGCGCCGGCTACTACGCTATGGCCGTCCTTGCGCTACTCACCTGCCCCTGCCATCTACCGATCCTGCTGCTTCTGCTCTCGGGAACCGCGGCCGGCGCCTTTATAACCGAATACTTTGCGGCCGCTCTGGCCTTGCTGGGGGTGTTGTTTCTGTTCTCAGTGACCGCCGCTATGCGACTGTTGCAGGGCAATGAAACGGAGAACGGACAACATTGAGAGAACATGACGCCGGAAGTCTGAGACTGTAACGACCGGTCCGAAGCGGGCAGCGAGATGCGCTAGGAGCTTGTCGGACTTGAGTCCGACAAGCTCCTTAGGCAAAACCGCCCCCGAAAAAAATGCGAAAGTATCGTCAAAAACCATCGAAACGTCGTTCCTGCCTGCTGACCGAGGTTATGCGGCTGTGAAATTAAACGTTATTCAGAAAAAATGGGGCGGTTTGCTTTTAGCAGCCTGTACGGACTGTTAAGTCCGACAGGCTGCTAGGGTCTCCTCCGGCGCACTGGTGGAGGATGCGTATGAGCATTCAGACAGCAAAACGGGAAAAGCGAAGAGCACGGTTTCAAAGCGCCATGCAACAACTCACGGAAGAATTTCCGCTGGAGCACAGGGTCACGAATGCACTTCCGGAAATACAGGCCGCATACGTGCAGGTGTTGCGCCATTGGCTCGAACAAGCGGCTCCACCGGGGAAGGACATCGTGTCCGCGGCAGTGTTGGATGCGCTTGCCGCCATGGACGCAGTCGTTATCGATGCCCAGGGGATCGGGTGCTATCCGTTCAGCGCCCGCGACACGGGCATTCATGCCCACATCGAAGGCAAAAGCGCGTGGGCTATGTGCGCCCTTGACGCCTTGGCGATTGCGCGTCTCACCCACAAGGCGTCACGGGTGACCGCCCGTTGCACCGTGTGCCGGTGCCATCTCACCGTACCGGTCGCGGCAGACGGCAGCGTGGAGCAAGCGGCCTGTGAAGGAATTCGGGTTGTCCGGCTTCCGCGCGGTCTCAAGGGCGGTCCATGTTGCGAGAACTTGTGCTCTGCCATCCGATTCCTTTGCAAGTATTGCAGCGTGCCCGCAGGCGCCGAGAGTTATACATTGCCGGAGGCGGCTGCGTTGGCAAACAGCTTCTTTGCCTTTCAGGCGCGGCTGTCGGAGCGTTACCTGGCCGTGCCAGCACGCGAAGGAAGCGCCGGCTTGCTACGGGAAGACACGTGATGGCCGCACCCATATCCCCTGAATTCCGGTCGCCGGTCGCGTTGGTCCTCTGCGGTGGCGGAAGCCGCGGCGCGCTTGAAGTCGGATTCTACCGCGCGGTGCGGGAGCTGGGACTGCCTATTGACCTTGTCGTCGGCAGCTCGATCGGCGCGCTTAATGGCGCATATATTG
>JACQOI010000282.1 GCA_016202615.1 Betaproteobacteria bacterium | reverse complement strand
GTTCGTGGGTGGCGCGGGCAAATTCGCATATCTGTTATCCTCTTCTGTAATTCTAACGGCCCCGGTTTTGCATCAGGAGTTTGTCGGGGCTAAGTCCGACAAACTCCTAGCTCCATAGCTACTGCGCCGGACAGCGCCGTACCGTGTCTTCGATCGTGCGGTTAAGCGAGAAATCAATGCGCCCGTCGCCGGCGTCCTGTGCCATAGCAACGTTGCAGTGATGCCGGATCGGTGCTCGGTGCGCCCGATCGGGGCTGCCCGCGCGTGCTCCACCGTCCGATCGCCGCTGCCGGGGCGCTTCGCAACGGCCGTTGCGGCAAATTATGCAGTCCCCGGGCGCGCCAGGTCAAACGCGCCCTGCGCTCAGGCGATGTCGGCAACCCGGTGGTCAGCGCGCAACAGAATAGCCGGTGGTGCACGGCGAGGCGTGCATCACAATTCACCATTCGCGATTTCCCATTCACTGTTCACTCAGGCTTGGCGCCCGAGGCCTTGACCACCTTCGCCCACTTCTTGATCTCGGTCTTGATGTAAGCACCGAATGCTTCCGGCGTGCTGCCGACGAGCTCGAAGCCGACGTTATTGAACCGATCCCTGATGTCGGGCAGTTGCAGAGCGCGCACCATTTCGTCGTGCAGGCGCGTGACGATGGGTTTCGGCGTGCCGGCAGGCGCGAGCACGCCGTACCAGGCGGTCGCTTCAAAACCGGGGAAGCCCGATTCGGCAATGGTCGGCACTTCCGGCACGGCGGGCGAGCGCCGCGCGCCGGTCACCGCGAGCGGCCGCAGCTTGCCGACCTTGATATGCGGCGTCACCGAGAGCATGCCGCTGACCATCACCTGCACCTGTCCAGCGAGCAGGTCGATCACCGCCTGGCTGCTGCCCTTGTATGCCACGTGCTGCATATCGATGCCGGCTGCCGCATTGAGGAGCGCGCCGGTCAGATGGCCGATGCTGGCAACGCTCGCCGATGCGTAGTTAATCTTCTTCGGATTCGCCTTGGCGTAGGCGATGAGATCCTGGAACGATTTCGCCGGCACGGACGGATGCGCGACGAGGATGTTCGGCGACGTCGCGAGCTGCGTGATCGGCGCGTAGTCCTTGACCGGGTCGAACGGCAGCCTGGCGTAGAGGCTGGGGCCGATGCCGAGGTTGGCGATGTAGCCGAGCACGATGGTGTGGCCGTCGGGCGCCGCGCGCGCAACGATTTCCATGCCGATGTTGCCGCCCGCGCCGGAACGGTTGTCGACGACCACCTGCTGGCCCAGCGACTCCGACAGCTTCTGGCCGGTAGTGCGCGCGAGCGTGTCGGCGCTGCCGCCCGGGGCGAACGGCACGATGTAGCGGATCGGTCGGTTCGGATACGATTGCGCCAAACCCTGAGTGCAATACAGCGCAGCCATGCACGCCATGGCTGCGGCTACCCACCAGCGTCGTTCCATAACTTCTCCTTGTATCGCGGCTGCGCGGCGCTACGGTTTCCGGATCTAACGGTCTTCGGCGCACCAGCGTTTTCCCATGCGAAGTGAACTTGCCCTGATTTAGTGGACACCTTTGAGCTTCTTGCAAAGCTCCCCGCCTAAGCGAGATTAACCGCCGAATTGGGTAGAGATAGGCGGGCATTGCTGCCAAGATGGGGCTTCCAAAGACTTCATCGGCGCCGAAATGAATACTACGCAACGCTCAGGGATAATGCAACGCAACCCATTTCACTCAGATTTTTCAAAGAGGCAACAGGGTCTGCGCGGGGCGCGCCGCCCTACGCTTAGGCGATGTCGGGATGCTATCTGATAATGGCCGTGGAAACCAAGTGGCCGAACGATACGCGGCTATTTAATGCTAGAGACCAAACTTCTGAACTCGTCGTCGGTAAGCCTTCTCTTGCGCTCGATCGCGTCCTTGGTCACGGCCTTGACGATATCTGGAACACGCTCCTCCGGAACGCTGATTCCAAGCAAACGCAGTTTCTCCTTGACACCAACCACGCCGCTGCCACGCCCCATGCCAACTTGGAATTTCTGCCCGACCAGCGAGGGACTGAACGGAAACTGGATGCTTTCATCCTTGGTAATCGTTCTCATGATGTGGTCGCGCTTATACATCCAGTTTCGGTCGGCGACGACCGGCTTTTGTTCCGCCACGGGAATGCCCGACATATCCGCGAACAAGAATGAGGCTTCGGTCAACTTCTCGGTAACGATGCCAATGTCTTTGTTATAAAGGCAGAGCAGCGCCATGACAACTTCCGCCACAGGCGCAATTCCCGAGCGCGCCGGGTCGGCTCCGTTGATCACGGTTTCAGCGCCGTCGGCGCCGGCCTCGAGCGCAGCCAAAGTGTTGGCCGTGGCCAAGCCAAAGTCGTTGTGGCAATGTACCCGGATCTTACCTCCGGTAGCCTTGGCCAACGTTCTCACCATGTGCTGAATCAACGAAGGCTTGGCCACCCCCACGGTGTCATTAATCACGATGGTAGAGGCCCCGAGTTCAACCGCCCGGCCGCCAACGTCGACCAGGAAGGACAAATCCATGCGCGGCGAATCGGTGAACCCGATCGTAACTTCCTTGGCGCCGCTGTCCAGTGCGAACTTAACGTCTTCCAGTGCTCGGCGCGCCACACCTTCCGCAGACACGCCGGGCTCGCCCATCGTCCATTTGCGGGGCGTGGTGATCGATGGGCGTATCCGGTCCGCGCCACCTTTGATGGCTTCCATGACCTCCGATTTCCAATCCTTGAAGCCGTACGGATTATAGGGTCGGCTCAACACTTCGAACTTCGCCCTCACGCCCGCATCGCGACAGGCTTTCATCACTTCTCCCGCCCCCTGCGAGTGCATCTGGATGACGGGTATATTCAACGCATCGAGAGCCTGGGCCAGGACGACTTTATCCTTTATAGTCAGATCGACGTCGTAAACGACTTCTTCGCGCAGCGTAATTTCCACCAGTTCTATATTTTCCTTGAAGTTCTCGCCCGTACACACTTCCGGCAAAAAATTGAGATCGCCTACATAAATCTTGTCTTTTACTTTAACAGTGTTCACGCGAGTCCTTTCCTGCCTGGGAATATTGGTTCTGACATTCTTGAACAAGAAACCGCCGCCCATTGGGTTGTTCCGTCACGGCCGGGGCGTCGACTGGTCTGACCGACGTTTTGCATCCAGACTTTAATATTATGGTACTGCATCAAAGAGGTATCGTCAAATTTAACCGACACTTTAACTGAAAACGGAATGGTATCGTTTACTTTCATGAGTTATAATTCTCCATCGGAAACAGAGGAGCAACAGCCATGAACGAAAACATATTTGTTTTCAATCCCACGGTCCCGCGCCTGGACGGATCTCAACATTTGAGACATGCACTCGATAAGCTTACCGGAAAGGTGGTCGGCTTTATCGACAACGGCAAGCCCAATTTCAACTACCTTGTTGACGACATCGCAGAGCTGCTGGTCAGCAAATATGGCGTCGCTACGGTCATCAAGCGTCGTAAGCGGGGCCCAAGCGTCCCGGCGCCGGATATGATGATCAAGGAGCTATCCGGGCAGTGCGATGCGGTGATTACCGGATCGGGCGATTGAGGGAGTTGCACGTCGTGGAGTATCCACGACAGCGTAGAGGCGGCAAAACATGGATTGCCGGCCCTGACCGTGTGCTCGACGACCTTTACGGCACTTGGCCGCGCACAGGCAAAAGCACTGGGTTTTCCTGATCTGCCGATTGCGATCGTTCCGCATCCATTCGGTATCCACGCTCGGGATAAGATACGGCATATCGCCGGCCAATGCGTTGACGACATCGCCAAGCTGGTGTGCGAATCCGGCCCCAAGAATTCGTCGGAGCCCTTGAACCCCTCATCCTCGGTGCAACGTGCAATTATGATCGAGACCTCCGGCGATCTCGATACGATCAACAAGCTTTACCGCGAGCGGCGATGGGGCGACGGGCTGCCAGTCGTTCCACCCACTGCCGATCGCGTCGAGCGCATGCTCCGCCATACCCGACGTGCCCCCAGCGACGTTGTCGCAACAATTGCGCCAGGTTTCGGCGTGGCCACTGTAGAGCGCATCGCGATCAATGCGGTACTCGCGGGTTGCGATCCTGAATATCTGCCGGTACTGATCGCAGTAACCGAGGCGGTCTCTGCGTCGCAATTCAACCTGCAGGCTATTCAGACTACAACTCATCCCGTCGCGGTATGGCTCGTCATCAACGGGCCGATTTCCCAGCGGTTAAAACTTAACAGCGGCACCAACTGCCTCGGCCCGGGCGCATGGGCGAACGCAACGCTCGGGCGGGCGATGCGGTTGATCCAGCAAAACATCGGCGGCGCGCTACCAGGCGAAACGGACCACGCAACCCAAGGTCAGCCGGGAAAGTACACGTTCTGTTGCGCCGAGAACGAAGCGGGGAGTCCCTGGGAACCACTGCACGTCGAGCGCGGTTTCGCACCCGAGTGCAGTACTGTGACGGTCGTTGGCGCCGCGGGAACGTCGAACATGATTACCCACGCAAAGGATGCCGGCGATCTCTTGCGAGTGATAGCAGGCACCATGGCTGTCCCCGCGAGTCTCGAATACGTCTATGGCGGCGAACCGTGGCTCATGCTTGCGCCGGAGCATGCTCACATCCTGAAGCACGACGGACTGAGCAAAGCCGAAGTCAAGCGCCGTCTTTGGGAACAGTCGAAGATGCCGGCGCACCGCCTGGCGGCGAAAGATCTCGCACGCACGCAGAATGCTCGCCGCGCCGAGTTAGGCGAGATCGGGCCCGACACTCTGCTGCCGATCTCGATCGACCCCGAAGACATCAGCATCATCGTCGCGGGCGGTCCAGGAACGCATTCCGTTTATGTCCCGGTTTTCGGGACCTCGCGGTCGGTCACGCGCGAGGTGTTACTGTCGGATGAGGCAGCAATGATCAATGCACTTTGATTCCGGTTTTCTTGATGACCGCCGCAAACTTCGCGATTTCCTTTTGCAGGAAATCCGCAAATTCTTCGGGCGTGTTGCCGACCGGCTCGGTATTTTCGACCGACAACCGTTCACGCACGTCCTGCGTGCGCAATGTTTTCACTACGTCGGCGTGCAGCTTTGCTCTGATCGCACGGGGGGTTGCGACAGGCAACACCATCCCATACCAGCCGAAGTAGTTAAAATCGCGCAGCCCCGATTCGGAAGCGGTCGGCACATTGGGCAGACTGGATGAGCGTGCGGCGCTGGCTACTGCCAATGCACGCAATCGTCCGCTCTGAAGCAATCCCCTTACCGGGGAAAGATTCAAGAGCATGACCTGCACCTCGCCGGACACCAAATCAGTAACTGCCGGCCCTGCCCCCTTGTACGGCACGTGCACTATGCTGACGCCGGTCATGGTCTTAAAAAGCTCCATCCCCAAATGGGGCGCACTACCGATTCCAGAGGATCCATAACTCAATTCGCCAGGGCGACCCTTGGCCACGGAGATCAGCTCCTTGATGTTGCGCGTAGGCAATGCAGGATGAGCAATCAGCAGAAAAGGATATTGGGCAAGCAATGTGACTGGGTCGAAATCTGACAATGTGTTGTAGGGTAACTTCGGGTAGAAAGTCGGATTGACCGTGTACGCGGGATTTACTATCAGAACGGTCAGTCCGTCGGGCTTCGATTTCGCCACCAACTCGGTCGCAATAATCTGATTCGCCCCCGCCCGGTTTTCAACGACCACCGGTTGCGACCACTCCTCGGTCAGTTTCTGAGCCAGAACACGCGCAATAAAATCTACCCCACCTCCCGGTGGAAGCCCTACGATAAATCGCACCGGGCGCTCCGGATAGCCCTGGGCCAGCGCCATATTAACCAGGAAAAAAGGAACGATAAGCGCAGGCAGCCACGATCTTGGGCTAAGACACAGCGGCTTGGTTTTAACCGTCTTCACGTTCGTCCTAGAAATAGAAAATCAATGCGCCCGTCGCCGGCGTCCTATGCCAATTCAACGCTGCAGTGATGCCGGACCGGTGCCCGGTGCGCCCGATGGCGCGCGATCGGGACTGCCCGCGCGTGCTCCACCGTCCGATCCGCGCTGCCGGGGCGCTTCGCAACAGGCTTTGTGGCAAATTATGCAGTCCCCGGGCGCGCCAAGTCAAACGCGCCCTGCGCTCACGTAGCCTTGGCACGGGCAGCGGGCAGTAAGAAAACGCGGATGAGACGGTAAAAGTATCCGCCGGCCTTTATCCGGCTGCGCGCCGGACCGGGCAATGCGGCAGTCGGCTTTCATGCCCGCCGCCTTGATTACCTTCCCGTTCTGCTCGAGTTCGCGCCTGATCTGCTCCGCGAATTCCTTCGGCGAATTGCCGATCACGTCGGTTCGCGGGGCGGCGAGCCGCTCCCGCACGTCAGGAGTCTTCAGTATCTCCGTTATCTGTTTATACAGCTTCGCCTATAATTCCAACAAATGGAAATCACCATCGGAGCTTCCAATGCCAATTAAAGCTAATGACGGATATTATGAAGTCGTGTGGCCGCGCAGCCCGCGTCAGATCGCATCCAAGGCGCTCGCGCCGCGGCTTCAGACGCTGGAAGGCAAGACCATCGCCGAGCTGTGGAGTTACGTTTATCGCGGAGACGAGGTATACGCGTGGCTGGAGGAGGCGCTCAAGGCGCGCTTTCCCGGCGTGCGCTTTGTGAACTGGCGTGAATTCGGTTGCATACATGGCAACGAGGAACGCGAAGTGCTCGCGGCACTTCCGCAACGCCTGAAGCAATTCGGGGTCGATGCCGCAGTCTCGGCGATGGGCTGTTGAGGCAGCTGCACGCCCGCCGTGTTGCGGGCGAGTGCGGTGTGCGAAGCCGCCGGCGTTCCTTCGTCCTCGCTGATCGGGGAAGGCTTCATGCGGCAGGCAGCGGCGACCACCATAGGGTTGGGTATGCGCAATCTGCCGTTCGCGATGGTGCCGGGTCATCCGACGGCGCTGACCACTGAAGAACTGAAGCGCAATATCCTCGAAGTGACGCTCCCCGGGGTGATAGAGAATCTCACTCAGGATCCCGCCGTATCGGCGCAGGTGAAGCCGGAACCGCGTGCGCGCGACATTATTTTTTCCGGCGGCTTCAAGGCGGTGAACCATTACTTCTATGAGCACGAGTTGAGCGACAGCCTGCCGATCGTGCCGCCGGTCATTGCCGATGTCGAAGCATTTCTGCGCTTCACCGACCGCGCTCCTGACGCCGTGCTGGGCATCGTCAAGCCGGACAATCGCGCGGCCACGGTGTGGAGCGTGGCCGTAAACGGCGTCATGGCCGGGTGTCTGCCCGAGCACATGCCGATATTGGTTGCAGTGGTGGAAGCGATGGTCGATCCCAAGTATGGGGTGGAACACAGCGGCAACACACCTTCGGGGGAAACGCTCATCCTCCTGAATGGCCCGATCATCAAGGAATTGGGATTCAACTACTCGGGAGGCGTGCTGCGCGACGGGTTTCTTCCCAACACCACGATCGGCCGTTTCTGGCGCTTGTACTTGCGCAACGTCGCCGGATTCTTGCCGCAAAAAACCGACAAGGCGACCTATGGCAACACTTGGCGTGTGGTTGGCGCCGAGAACGAGGACGCACTGGCTGGAATCGGCTGGGAACCGATCTGCGCCGAGATGGGCTACGCACGGGGCGACAACACCGTGATGATCGCACGCTATACGGGCGGTGACGTAGCCGCATCGGTTACTGGCAGCACGCCAGAGGAGATAATGCCTTTTCTCGCCGACGTCGTTTTGCGGCAGGCCGCTTCCTGGCAGCTCATGTTCACCGTCGGCCCGGCGCAGGGCACGCTGCGTCCTCTGTTGCTCCTCACCCCGATTCTCGCGGAGACGATCGCGCGGGCAGGATGGTCCAAGATGGACGTCAAGCGCTATCTTTACGATCACGCGCGCATCCCGGCGTGGAAGCTCGAACGCCAGCTGCGCGACTGGACGCGCAAATCGGTCTGGAATTTGAAGCAAGAAGCGGAGCTCGGTAATATACCGAAGGCATTTTACGAGTCCGACGATCCCGAGCGCATGGTCCCGGTCGTATCCAGGCCGGAGGATTTCATGATTGCGGTGACCGGTGATTTGCTGCGCAACGACGCCTACGTCTTTGCGCATAATGGGCTATTGGGTTATCCGGTCGCCAAGACAATTCAACTTCCCGCGAACTGGGCGCAGCTGCTCGCAGAGAGGGGTTGAGCGCTCGGATAAAGCCGTCCTTCACTGCGGATGCAACCCGCCAAGGCGAATGCCCGGGTTCTGATAAATAGGGAACCTCTGACTACGGACACAGTTTCGGTACAAAGTGGCCGCGAGCACCATAAACAGCATCACACGCAGAAGGAGCAAACCATGTTTAAGCATGTACATCACATCCACTATTTGGTTCACAACCGCGATGTCATGGTGGATTACCTCGAGAAGAACTTCGGAATGAAGCCGGACCAGGTGTTCGAGGATAAAGATAACCACAGGAAGGAAGCAATTTATCGTGTAGACAAGACGCAACTTCAAATTGTCGAGCCTACAGATGCAACATCCATCCAAGCGCGACACCTGGCGAAGTATGGGCCTGGGGTGTACCACGTTGCCTGGGCGATCGACAATCTCCGGACAGTGGTGCCAGATCTGATCGCCAAGGGCAACAAGCTTAAATTTAACGAGGAGCTGGCGAAAGACAGCATTCTAAAGAGCCCGCGAGGCTATCCAAATTGCAACATCGATCCCGCCAGCTCCCATGGTCTGTGGTTCCAGCTGGTTGGGGAAGATTGACTGCTCCGTGGGGACGTTCATCGTTGGCAGCAACGATGTGGTTGAAGAGCAGCTCATCGTGGCAATCGATAAACGCTTCCTGAAGCGTGCGGTTCAAACGCTCGAAGTGGGCGTTAATCTTCGGGGCACCGGGTAGGCGCGCCTGCGACTGAGCGGCTCGGACTCAAGTTCGGGGTGGAAGTCATAGGGATGGATGACGTTCACACCATCCCGCGGCAGCTTCGTAAGCTGCCGCGACTTGGTAGATCATCTCCTCCGAGAAGTGGCGGCCCGCAATCTGCAGCCCCAACGGCAGCCCCTGCGAACTGAAGCCCATAGGCAAGGTAAGCGCGGGCATGCCGGTCAGGTTATACATGCGGTTCGTAACTCCCCGTTTCGTCGGATCCGCGAGCAACCGGGCCATCGAATCCGCAGGACCTTCTCGTCCCGGGCTGATGATTACATCTATCCCGGACGCAAACACGGAGGCGTACGCGGCCCGAAGCTGCCTGCCTTTCTCGAGCGCGTGCTGGTAGTCGGTATTCCCATACTGGGCCGCTTTCAAAACCCGCTGCTTGAACGTTGCTCCGAATTGATCGGGGTGGGCTTCAAAATTCGCGTTGTGGTATTGGTAGGCTTCGTACGCCATGATGAGGCCGGTCACGTCACTGGCTAGCTCCAGCCCCGGTACTTCTATGTCGCATGTCGCGGCGCCCAACTCGCGCAATGCCTTTTCGGCGTTGGCAAAGGCGTCCAGCATTTCCGGCTCATGAGGAGTGGCTTCGATGAAGCGCCGCGGAACCCCAATGCAAACGCCGCGGATACTCCTGCCGATGAGGCGCTGAAAGTCGGGTACGGGATGATCGACCGAATACGGGTCGCGAGCATCATATCCCGCCATCACTTGCAGCATGATCGCGTTATCCCGCACCGTTCGCGTCATGGGGCCCACATGGTCGAGACTGGCTGCCAACGGAATCACCCCGTAGGCGCTTACCCGCCCGAACGTCGGTTTTATCCCGACAATGCCGCAAACAGAAGCAGGATGACGAATTGAACCCCCGGTGTCCGTTCCCGTCGCGCCCATGCACAGCCCGGCCGCGACAGCCGCACCCGAGCCGCTGCTCGAACTGCCCGGAGCATAATCGGGATTCCACGGGTTTCGCGCAGCCGGAAACGCTTCGTCCGGTCCGGGCGAACCGAAGGCAAATTCATGCAGCGAGGTCTTGCCGAGACAGATAGCGCCGACATCGCGAAGACGCTCGAAAACCGTGGCGTTTTCCAGCGGCACCCAGTCCTTGAGAAATCGCGAGTGGGCGGTCGTGCGTATCCCCTTGGTCCAGATGATATCTTTGTGCGCAATTGGAATCCCGTGCAGCGGCCCGCGGTAGTGTCCCGTCCGAATCTCTTCCTCCGCTTGATACGCGGCTTCAACGGCGATTTCTCGCGTAACGGTAATGAAGGCGTGAAGCTGTTGATCGAGCGCCTCGATACGATGCAAGTGCGCACGCGTCAATTCGACCGGGGAGAGTTCTCCGTTGCGGATCAGGGCAGCAGCCGCATCAATGCTAAGGTATTGCAAACCTGCCATCAAAATCTCGCTTTCGACGTCATTACCTTTCGCTCCGAGGCGAACTTCGAGCGTTTGAAGCATCCGTCGATTACCAGCTATATCGCAGCTCCTCCAGAATTCGCAGACTGCATTATTCCGCCAAGATGTTGGCCGCTTTTACCGCTTGCGCATACATCTTCACTTCGATCCGAATATGATTTTCAAACTGTGCCGGAGGTCCCCCGCCTGGCACGGCCCCGTCCATGGCCAGGCGCTCCTGGATCGCTGTCTTCTTCAGGACTATTGCGCCCCCTCTGTTTAGTTTCTCTACAACGGCTTGCGGCGTGCGCGCCGGCGCAAGCAATCCATACCATGAGGTCACCGAAAATCCAGGTAGAAATTCCGCTACCGCCGGCAAGTCAGGTACGATGGATACCCGGCTCGCGCTGGTGACTGCCAGTCCCCGAAGCCGATTTGCCTTTACGTGCGGAATAGAGGTAATCAGGTTTGTAATCATTACTTGGACCTGCCCCGACAGCAGGTCGTTGAGCGCGGGGCCGGTGCCCTTGTAAGGGATATGAACGATGTCTACCTTCGCTTGGTTCTTGAATATTTCGGTGACCAGGTGTTGCGAGCTTCCAACGCCTACTGACGCATAATTCAGGAAACCCGGCTTCTGCTTGGCGAGCGCAATCAAGTCCTTGATCGATCTCGCGTTGACCGAGGGATGTACTACTAGTATTTGCGGTACGACCGCCAACAGGATAATCGGGGAAAAGTCGGCGATGGGATCGTAGGGTAGCTTTTTATAGAGACTTGGATTGCTCCCATGCGTACTGGCGGTGCCCAGCAGCAGCGTATACCCGTCAGGGGCAGCTCGTGCGACGATCTCTGTGCCGATGAGCCCTCCCGCCCCGCCCCGATTGTCGATGACAATCTGCTGGCCCAGTTCTGCCGACAACCATTGACCTATGAACCGCGCGACCGTGTCGGCGCCCCCTCCGGGCGGGAAAGGTACTACGAGCCTGATCGGCTTGGCCGCATAGGGCGGATCAGCAGCCACCACCGGGCCTATCACGAACCCCAACAAAGCTGTCGCTGCTGCAAAGAATCTCATACGATCTCCTTGGCGCCCATGCAATATGTGTCGAATCCGTTGTCCGCGCGTGCTCCACCGTGCGATCCGCGCTGCCGGGACGCTTCGCAACGGATGTTGCGGCAAATCATGCGCTCCCCCGGCGCGCCAAGTCAAACGCGCCCTGCGCTCAGGCGATGTCGGGATCCGGGTGGCAGGTAAGCGGCGGGCTGGCGTGCACCGGCCAGGCCTCAGCAAGCAGACTTCCCGACACAGCCGGCAGCGCGGCAAAGCGCCCATCGGGCAGCAATACTCCGTCGGCGGCGAGCACGGGTACGCCTATTCGTGAAACATGCGGGCTAGTTGACGCGCACGCCGGCGGCCGTGATGATCTCGCCGTATTTCGCTGTTTCCTTCTTCATGAAATCGGCAAATTCGGCCGGGGTGCTGACGACCGGTTCGAAACCGTCTTTGCGCAGCAAGGCGTTGACTTCAAGCAGATTGACGATACGCTTCACTTCCCGGTAGATCTTGTCGACGACCGCCGCGGGCGTGCCGGCCGGAGTCCAGATGCCGTACCAAGTGAGCATTTCGTAACCAGGCAGCGTTTCGGCGACGGTCGGAATGTCGGGAAGCAGTTTCGAACGCTTGCTGTCGGTGATGGCGAGCGCACGCACGCCTCGGCTCTTGACGTGCGGCAGCGCGGTCGGAATGGTTGCGAACGCCATCGGCACATGCCCGCCGCGCAAGTCAATGAGCGCCAGGGGGGCCGCCTTGTACGGAATGTGGACCATGTCAACGCGGGCCATCATCTTGAACAGCTCGCCCGACAGATGGTCAGGTGTTCCGATCGAGGCGGTGGCAAAGCTGAACTTTTCCTCCTTCTTCTGCTTCTTCTCTTTGATCAACGCGATCAGTTGCGGGAGGGTCTGGACCGGCACCGACGGATGGACCAGAACGAGATACGGGGCCGACGCGATTTCGGTGACGGGCATGAAGTCCTTGACCGGATCATAGCCCAGTTTGTACAGCTTCGGAGCAACCGTCATGTTCGTGCCGGCGCCCAGCAGCAGCGTGTAGCCGTTCGGATCCGAACGCACCACCGCCTGCCCCGCGATGCTGCCGCCGCCACCCGGCCTATTCTCGATGACCACCGGCTGCCCCCAGCTCTCGCTGAGCTTCTGCCCGATCTGCCGTGCCACTATGTCCACACCGCCGCCGGGCTGGCCGGTGATGATGATGCGGATCGGTTTCTCGGGATAATCGGCGGCCACGGGCGAAGCAAATACGGCAAGAACTGCCGCGCATGCCGCAAAACGTTTGACAAACTTGGACATCGTCGCCCCTTCTGGTCGATGTTTTGGGTTCGGCCGACGGGCAGCCCAGTTAACTGCGAAAGCAGTGGGTCGATACGTGAACCACACCTTCTTAAATGAACTTCCTGAAAAAGCTAATAGCTCTGTCATGCGGCTTTGTCAAGCGTAAGTCTTTTCCAATACGGGCACGGGGTCAGGCTTGGCAATTCGGGCTTTTGACGCTGTGGAACATTTGCATTACAGTTACCAGCCCATGATGCAGCCATGATATCCAACAGGAACAGGAGCGAATCGTGAAAACCATACGCTGTTTGCTTTGCTTATCGGCAGGTTCGCTGGTGCTGGCCGCCGCGACGGCCACGGTCGCTCAACAGAGCTATCCATCGCGGCCGGTCCGCTTCGTCGTGAGCTGGTCGCCCGGCGGGGGCACGGATTTGATCGCCCGGGTGGCGGGCCAAAAACTCGGCGAGCAGCTCGGCCAGCAGATCGTCATCGACAACCGCGCCGGTGCGAGCGGCGCCATCGGCACTGATCTGGCGGCGAAGTCCGCGCCCGACGGCTACACCCTGCTCGTCAGTGGAGTGTCCGAGCTTGTGATCAACCCCCAGATCGTGAAAGTCCCTTACGACCCGGTGCGCGATTTCACTGCAGTGAGTCCGCTCGCGCTCGAATACTACGTGCTGGTCGTCCATCCTTCGTTGCCGGCAAGATCGGTCAAAGACCTGATCGCGCTGGCCAAGGCGCGCCCCGGCGAGATCAATTACGCCTCTGGCGGCACCGGCAG
>JACQOI010000305.1 GCA_016202615.1 Betaproteobacteria bacterium | reverse complement strand
GCGCGCGCCTGAGCCTGCGCGAATGCCTCGAAATCAAATGGTTCGGCAACCCGGCGAAATAAACCGCAAATGCTGTCGTGCAAAGAAGTGAGCGTGCTGCTGTCGCAAGCCCAGGAACGGCGCCTCGGCCTGGGGGAGCGGCTCGGCCTCGAACTGCACCTGATGTTGTGCGCCGGCTGCACTCGTTTCCGCCGGCAGCTCGATTTCATGCGCGTTGCGATACGGCGCTACGTCAATCGCGAAGATCGGCCCTAGCAGCCTGTCGGACTTAAGAGCCCGCACAGGCTGCTAATCGGACAACGACGGAAGGAAATCTTGAACCGCGAAGGATTCTTTTCAATACCCCCTTGAGGGGTACGCCGCTTGCAGCGCCGCGCGCTATTTCTTGTGCTGCATGCGGCCGCTATCGGTTGCCGCCCGGACCTCGGCATCAACCTGCTGCGTAGACCTGATCCCCTTCCGGTCCTGCACGGTTCTCTTTGCTATAATCACGCTTTTTCTGCCCCCATGCGCGCATTACTGTTCCTGCTTTCCCTCGGCATCGCTGCCGCGTCTTACGCTCAATCCGCCAATCCGTTCGTGCCGCCGGCGCCGGCGGTCGCCGCCAAATCCTATCTGCTGCTCGACTATCACAGCCGGCAGGCGCTGGCGAGCCGGAATCCCGACGCGCGCGTCGAGCCGGCGTCGCTCACCAAGCTGATGACCGCGTATCTGACGTTCGCGGCGCTCAAACAGAAGCAGATTCAACCGGCGCAGGCGGTGCCGGTGTCGGAGCGCGCGTGGAAAGCCGAGGGCTCGCGCATGTTCATCGAGCCGCGCAAGCCGGTGACGGTCGACGAGCTGATGCGCGGCATGATCGTGCAATCAGGCAACGACGCCTGCATCGCGCTCGCCGAACTGATCGCCGGCAGCGAGGACGCGTTCGCGCAGATGATGAACCGGGAAGCGCAACGGCTCGGCATGAAGGACACCCATTTCGTCAACGCAACCGGCCTGCCGGATCCGCAGCATTACTCGACCGCCCACGACCTCGCGCTGCTCGCGGCCGCCCTCATCCGCGATTTCCCCGAATACCACCCGCTGTATTCGCTGAAGGAATACCGCTACAACAACATCACGCAGGCCAACCGCAACCGCCTGCTGTGGTCGGACCCGACGGTCGACGGCATGAAGACCGGCTACACCGAAAACGCGGGATACAGCCTGATCACGTCCGCCCGGCGAGGCGAGCGGCGGCTGATTTCGGTGGTGCTCGGCGCCGCATCCGAGGCGGTGCGCGCGGCCGAAAGCCAGAAGCTGCTCAACCACGGATTTCAGTTTTATGATAGCGTGAAGCTCTACGGGAAAAGCCAGCCGGTCGCGAGCCTGCCGGTGTGGAAAGGCAGCGGCAACAGCGTCAAGGCCGGTTTCCTCGACGATCTGTACGTGAGCCTGCCCAAGGGCCGGGCCGACGGGCTGAAAGCGAATCTCGAAAGCCGGCAGCCGCTGTTCGCGCCGATCAGCGCCGGGCAGAGAATCGGCGTGATGAAGCTCGCGCTCGACGGCAAGCCCTACGCCGAGATTCCGGTGGTCGCGCTCGAAGCCGTCACGCTGGCGGGGATTTTCGGGCGTGGCTGGGATTCGATCAGACTATTATTCAAGTGAGACAATCATGGCCACAGACATTGTTTATCTTAACGGCGAATTCATGCCGCTCGAGGAAGCGCGCATCCCGGTGCTCGACCGCGGCTTTATATTCGGCGACGGCGTGTATGAGGTGATTCCCGTTTACTCGCGGCATCTGTTCCGCCTGCCCGAGCACCTGCAGCGGCTGCAGCACAGCCTCGATGGCATCCGGCTCGCGAACCCGCTCACCGACGCAGAGTGGACCAAACTCGCTCACGATATCGTGGCTCGCAACCAGGGCGACGACCAGTCGGTATATCTGCAGATCACGCGCGGCGTCGCCAGGCGCGCCCACGAGTTCCCTGGCCACGTGAAACCGACGGTGTTCATGATGAGCAGCCCGCTCGTCACGCCGCCGCGCGAGCAAGTCGAGAAGGGTGTTGCCTGCATTACCGCGACCGACTTCCGCTGGCTGAAGTGCGATATCAAGTCGGTGTCGCTGCTCGGCAACTGCCTGCTGAAGCAACTGTCGGTGGATGCCGGCGCGGCCGAAGTCGTGATGTTCCGCGACGGCTGTCTGACCGAAGCCTCGGCGAGCAACGTATTCGTGGTGCGCAGCGGCGTGCTGCTCGCGCCGCCCAAGAACCACCTGATCCTGCCCGGCATCACCTACGACGTGGTGCTCGAACTCGCCGCCGCAAACAAGATTCCGCTCGACGTGCGCGAAGTGCCGGAACACGAAGCGAGGACCGCGCAGGAAATCTGGCTCACGTCGTCGACCAGGGAAGTGCTCGCCGTGACCAGCCTCGACGGCCGCACGATCGGCGACGGCAAACCCGGCGCGGTGTTCCGCCGCATGCATGCGCTGTATCAGGACTACAAGCAAACGGTGATGCGCCGCGCCGCCTGACCGGCATGCCCGACCCCTCGCTGATAGAATACCCATGCGAGTTCCCCATCAAGATCATGGGGCATACGCGCGCCGGGTTCGCGCAGGCGGTGCTCGAAGTCGTGCGCCGTCACGTGCCCGATTTCGACGGCGCGACCTTGGAAATGAAAACCAGCAAGCACGGCAAGTACCTGAGCGTGACCTGCACGATCAACGCGACTTCGCGCGAACAACTCGACGCGCTGTACCAGGAATTGTGCGACCACCCAATGGTGGTGATGGTGCTTTAGGAGCCGTGAGGAGTGAGGCGTGAGGGGTGAGGAGATAATCAGCGGACACCGCGAGGCAGTTGCCGCCTCTCGCCTCTCGCCTCTCGCCTCTCCCGCCGTCAGGCGGCTCGGGCTCGCGGACTACGAGGCGACTTGGCGCGCAATGCAGGATTTCACCGCCTCCCGCGATGCGCCGACTCGGGACGAGTTGTGGCTGCTTGAGCACCCGCCGGTTTATACGCTCGGCATTGCTGGAAAGTCCGAGCACCTGCCGCGCGTAGCCAACGGCATTCCGGTGATCAGGACCGACCGTGGCGGGCAGATCACCTATCATGGCCCGGGCCAGCTCGTCGCTTACCTGCTGCTCGACATGCGCCGGCGCGGGTTGAGCGTGCGGCCGCTGGTCAGGCTGATGGAGTGCGCCGTGATAGGATTGCTCGCCGAATACGGGATTGCGGCCAGCGGCCGCACCGCTGCCCCCGGCGTCTACGTCGGCAACGCCAAGGTCGCGGCGCTCGGGCTGCGCATCAGGCGCGGCTGTTGCTATCATGGGCTCGCGCTCAACGTCGACATGGACTTGAGCCCGTTTCATGCGATCAATCCGTGCGGCTTTCCGGGGCTTGAAGTCACGCAGACACGCGATCTCGGCGTCATGGACTCGCCCGATGCGCTCGGCACGAAGCTTATCGATCACCTGCTGCGTCACCTGGAAGCAAATGGAACCACAGATAAACACAGATAAACACAGATTGCGAAAACAAGAAAACCCTTGCTACGCGAAATGCAGCAGATTTGAAGAGGATGCGCCTGCAATTTCCTCTGCATGCCCTGTGACGCCCGTTGCCCATGCATTTGATATCATCTGCGTTCATCTGCGTTCATCTGTGGTTTCAATATGAAGTTAGTCACCGACAAGCAAAAAGGCGAGGCGAAGACCGCGCGCAATCCGGTGAAAATCGTTCCGGTCGAGCGCCTGAAGAAACCGGAGTGGATCCGCGTCAAGTCCGGCAACGGCCAGCGCTTCCAGGAAATCAAGCACATCCTGCGCGAGCACCGGCTGCACACGGTGTGCGAGGAAGCTTCCTGCCCCAACATCGGCGAATGCTTCGGCATAGGCACCGCGACGTTCATGATTCTGGGCGATCTGTGCACGCGGCGCTGCCCGTTCTGCGACGTCGCGCACGGCCGCCCCAAGCCGCCCGACGCCGACGAGCCGCTCAACCTCGCCACGACCATCGCCTCACTCAAGCTGCGCTATGTCGTGATCACGAGCGTGGACCGCGACGATTTGCGCGACGGCGGCGCGCAGCATTTCGCCGACTGCATCCGCGCCGTGCGCGAGCATTCGCCCGCAACCCGCGTTGAAGTCCTGGTGCCTGACTTTCGCGGCCGGCTCGAGGTCGCACTCGACATTCTCATCCAATGCCCGCCCGACGTGATGAACCATAACCTTGAAACCGTGCCGCGGCTCTACCGGCAGGCGCGGCCGGGCGCAGACTACGCCAATTCGCTCAGGCTGCTCAAGGAATTCAAGGCACGCCTGCCGCACATCCCGACCAAGTCGGGGTTGATGCTGGGTTTAGGCGAAACCGACGACGAGATACTCAACGTAATGCGCGATCTGCGCGCACACGACGTCGATATGCTGACGCTCGGGCAGTATCTGCAACCAAGCGCGCATCATTTGCCGGTGCTACGTTACGCCGAGCCGGCGATATTCCGGGAATTCGAACGCCAGGCCAACGCGCTAGGTTTTGCGCATGCCGCGTGCGGACCGTTGGTGCGCTCGAGCTATCACGCCGATCAACAGGCCCACGCGGCGGGCGTCGGTTGAAAGAACTGGGTGGAATCCACCTTAAGAACAAGAAGCAACCGCCGATGAACGCAGATGAACGCGGATAAGATCAACAGGAAGTTTCGGGTTTCAGGTTCGGTTTCGTCAACTCGAAACTTGAAACTCGCAACTCGAAACTAGATTCAGCCCGCAGATCGACGTTCATCGGCGGTTACCCGGCTTTCAGGGTTTTTGAGACAAGGCTTGGTTAGCACCCGGCCAACAGCAGGGAGCAAACTCGAAATGCCACGCTTCTACATCGGCCATTCGGAAGGCGACAAGGAAATCTGGAAGGCCTCAAACGTCGCCGCGGAGGCCAATTTCCTGATTACCGTCGAACTCTCGTTCGCGGGACAGGACCCGAAGCCGGCCGAGCGCTACAAAGCCGCGCTGCTTGCGCTGGGCAAAGACGCGACCAAGCGACGGCCGTTGTCAAAGTACTGCTGGATTTTTTCTCTCGATTCGAAATTGATCGAGGTATTTCAGACGCTGGTCGACCACCTCGGCGTCGAGCACCATTCCTACACCGCCGTGGACCTCAAGTCGGGGGAAGGCCTGTCCTACGACGCCGAGAAGCGGCTCGTGTGCGAGTTTTACTCGAAAAACTGGATGGCCTAGGAGTTTGTCGGACTCAGCCCCGACAAACTCCTAATGCAAAACCGGGGCCAGTAGAGTTGCGGAAGAGGATAACAGATATGCGAATTTGCCCGCGCTTTTCCCCAAATTCGGCCGTTTCGAGTGAGTTTATTGACATCCCACAGTTTTAGTGTGCCTGGTCCCAGTTCGATCCGACACCAACGTCGATCATTAATGGTACCGCAAGCTTCGCGACCCCGCCCATTAGTTGCGGCAGGTATTCCTTCACTGCAGCCACTTCGACATCGGGCACTTCCAGCACCAGCTCGTCGTGTACCTGCATGATGAGCTTCGTCTGCATCGCGTCGTCGCTGAGCCAGCGCTGTACCGCGATCATCGCGAGCTTGATCAGATCGGCAGCCGTGCCCTGCATCGGCGCGTTGATCGCCGCGCGCTCGGCGCCCTGGCGGCGCGCGCCATTGCTGCTCCTGATCTCGGGCAGCCACAGGCGCCGGCCGAACACGGTTTCGACATAGCCCTGCTCGCGCGCCTTTTCGCGCGTGACCCGCATGTATTCGGCCACGCCCGGATAGCGCGCGAAATAGCGGTCCATGTACTGCTGCGCCGCCGCGCGCTCGATGCCGAGCTGGCTTGCAAGTCCGAACACCGACATGCCGTAGATC
>JACQOI010000278.1 GCA_016202615.1 Betaproteobacteria bacterium | reverse complement strand
GCGGATCTCCTCAGGCAGTGGATCTCCAACGGCCGTCAACTCAATAAGATCGTGGCGCAGATAGAATCCATCTCCATGCGCATCACGGAACGGCTGCTGCGAAAATCAAAGAAATCCTGATCTCGATGTGCGGAAAGTAGGGAATAATATTCTGTAATTCCCTTTTTCTCTTGTCACCCGCTTCCGGGCAGGCGAATCTGCGGCATGCAAGATCGAGGATTTCCAAAGCCGTTTCGGCGCCATAATTTTCGAACAGCCCTCCGTCCTGCAGGCGGCCCGCAATTTTCCCTTCGTGTTTCCACATCCCCGGCGGACTGACAAACGGGAACCGTGCGCTGTTGTGCGCGGCTGTGGACAGGCGCAGATCGTAACCAAGCACGGCGAGCTCATCGTTCGAGCGCACGAAGGATTCTGTTTCATCCTGGTTGTTTTTCGCATACCGAAGGTTGCTGGCCACAATGCGCCTGCCGTTGTCCGACCATGTCGCGTTGAGAAAAAGCGATGGCGCTCCTGCCCTGTCGCCCAACGCCACTAATGAGCCGTTCAGCCGGTCGTCCCCGCTTACTTCATCGAATGACGCTTCCCAACTCTTTTCCAGCGCAGCAGCACGATCGGGGAACATCGGCATCGGCCAAAAACGCTGGGCGAGATCCGGATACAGTAAAGCCGCAGTCAGCGGTCCCAGAAAATCATTGCCGAGAATGCGCTGGGCGCAATCCATCATACCCTTCGGGCAGCGCGTCCTGAGTTGTTCCGGCGGAACATCAAGCAAAGCACGGTAGACAGTGGCTCCGACTGACCCGCCGGATACGCCGCTCAGCGCAAAGGTTCTCTGGGGAAATCTATCGGCGTGGTCATGCAAATCGCCCAACACTGTAGCGGTCCAATAGGCCGCCCGAATACCACCGCCTGCCGTGGCCACGACCACAAACGGCGTCGCCTCGTTGCCTGCCGGCTTGTTGGCCTCGCTCCACGCATTGAGCGCTTTGGTCACACTCGGGCGAGAGTCCACCGGCTTTCCACCCTCGGCGTGGCGTATTTCGTGGTTGTCGTTGGTGTAGCTGGATACTAACGACACAACCACCAACAGAGATATCAAAGGGACGCCATGCTTATCTGCGACATAACTCATCCAGCTGCCGAGCGGCAGCCATGTGGCACCCCATAAGAAGAACAGGATCAATGGCCCCGCCTTGTTGCCTAGCCAGACGGGTACAATATTGCCCAGAGCGGCCAGACCCAGGAACATCAGGAACATGGCTAACGCAATAAGCGCGCGTAATTCCCAGCCCTCACCGGCTAAGCGGCTGTCTCGTCCGGGTATCCCCAACATGTCCCGAAAATTCGCGTACGGCGGCTCGCTTTCCGGGCCGATATCTCCCTTTTCAAGCGACCGAACAAGCGTTCTAAGCGAAGCGCCGGAGGACTTGCTGAGCAGTGAGGCCAGCTTGCGTGCCGCAGGGCGGCGCCAGATAACCAAAACGAGAAACACCGCGAATCCGCCCAAAGCCCACCAGGCCAACAACGCCTGATCCGTCTGGTAGGCGCTGAACGCTACGACAAGGAATGCCGAAGCACCCAGCAAACGCGGCAGCCATTTGCGGCACCAGTTATAGCAGCTCATGCAGCTCGGCAGTTCATCGTAACGAACGTCAAGCAACAATCGGCTCCAGCCCCAGATACTGAAAGCCCAGAATGCCGCAGCCAACGCAACACGCGCTGTCTTGTTGTCCTCCGCATAGGCGGTCAGCACATCGCGCCCCTGATCGGACAACAAAAGCGCAAGACCGGCAATCAGCACAATTACACTAAACCGGCTGCGGCTTAGGCAAAAAGTAAAGGCGTGAAGCCAGGCGGCGAGGGTGGGTGCGCTTCTAGAAATAGCTGTTTGACTCATTCTTATCGCCTTCTTGCTTTAACTTGCACGCAGCAGCTTCAGATAACTTATCTCACGCATTCACTCCTTCACCGCGCAGCGCACGCCTCACGCCGGAGCTCTATTCGTCCTTACCGTAGTGAATGCGGCGATAAGGCAGGGGCAATACATTCCGGGAGATCCGGAGGTCTATCATCATCGGACCGGGTTTGGCTACCCACTCGGCGGTGGCGGCGCGCACCTCCTCGACGCTTCGCGCCAGCCGGCCTCTCCCGCCAAAGGCCTTGGCGACAGCCCCCAGGTCCGGCGTAGGGATCGTTGCGAGCTCGGCCTTCATCTTGTGCACGTCCAGCTTGTAATACTCCGAACCCAACGCCTGGTTGTTCATGACCACGATCAGCAGCGGCATATCGTAGCGGACCATCGTTTCAAACTCCGCAAGGTGCATCATGATGCTGGCGTCGCCATCGACAAGAAGACCCGGATTGTTGCCGGCGGCCACTACCGCCCCCATCGCGGCAGGCATCATCTGTCCGATACAGCCAAAAAAATGGCTGGCAAGCACCACGGGGCGCCGGCGGCTGAACAGAATGTTCGCGAAGCCCGCGGTCGCGCCGCTGCCCGTATACAGGCCGAAATCCGGCGGCACGATCTCGTCAAGGGCGAGGCAGACCCGGCGGGGATCGACGCTGCCCGCTTCGATCGGGAATTCCGTGCGGTCCTCGAATTGATGGGCGAGCCGCGCTTTGACTTCAGGGGTCCGGTAGCCGGTCAGCTTGACCGATCGCCTGGCCAACAGACTTTCCAGGGCTTCCACGCCGGCTCGCGCATCCGACTGCAGGTAGCAATCAGCGGCCCGGCCGCCGCTCATCATGACGTGCGGCTTGGAATCCAGGTGCACGTAGCGTGCCTTGGGATACAGGTAGCCGTGCTCGGTCGTGAAGCGGTTCATGCTGGCGCCAACGGCGATGACGCAATCGGCTTCTTCGAACAACTGCATCGACGTGCGCGTGCCGTAAGTTCCGGAGATACCGACGTGATATTCCTCGTCACTCAGCCAGGTCTTCGCCATCAGCGAAGTGGCGATCAGCGCTCCAATGCGCTCGCCGAGTTTGCGCACGGCGTCCCCTGCGCCCGACCACATCGCCCCGCGCCCGACGATGATCACGGGCTTGCGGCTGCCGGCGATAATGTCGGCTGCCTGCTTAAGCGTGGCGGGATCCGGATGCACGGCCCGCGACGAGAGCAGCGTGGAGGACGGCTTGTACGGCTCGTCGTCGTCAAACTCCATCTGCTGCACGTCCATCGGCGCGCTGAGCATGATGGGACGTGACTCGAGCCTCGCCAGATAAAACGCCTTGCGCACGGCGTCGTCCACGCCGTCGGGCGTGGCCACGCGAATAAAACCGGTTTCGCAACCGGCGGCGAAGCGCGCCTGGTCCAGACGCTGGTTGTACTCGGCGTCGTTCGTGGGGTGCTCGCCGACAAAGGCGACGAGCGGTGATTCGGCCCGGCTCGCCGTTAGCAGCGCGGTTGCGAGTTGCGACACGCCCGGACCGCAAGTTGCGGTTGCGACCCCCGGGTTGCGCGTCACCCGCGCCCAGCCATCGGCCATCCCGAGCCCGGCGCCCTCGTGGCGGACTTCGAGCATCTTGACGCCCAGCTTGTCGAGCTCGTGCATCCAGTACATATTGCCGTCGCCCATGATGCCGAAGACATGCGATACGCCTTCCGCCGCGAACGCGCCAGCCAACCTCTGGTACACCTTCATTTTTCCCCTCCCGTTGAAATGTCACGCCCATCCGCACATTACGTGCGATGTTGCGCGTCTGCATCGTGCCCCCCGCCTGCTCCGCGACCGTAAAGGTCATCGCTGCGCGGATGGCACATCAATTCGTTCGTTAACCTCGATCATAAAAACGCAGCGAAGAGCTTGGCAGTCCGACGGCCAGGCTATTCCGGTTTCACTCCAGCCATTTTGATCAATCTGGCGTTTTGCGCGATCTCGCCGCGAATGAACGCGGCAAATTGTTCCGGTGTGCCGGTCTGCGGCTCGAGACCTTGCTGACTGAACGCTTCCTTCATCTCGGGGGTGTTGACGACCTTGCCGAGCACCGCGTTAAGCTGCGCGATAATGACTTTCGCCACCCCTGCCGGCGTGAGCACGCCAAACCAGGTAGAGCGGTCGTACCCGCGCATTCCCGATTCGCCGAGCGTGGGTATCGAGGGCATCAATGACGCACGCTTCGCGCTGGTAACCGCGAGCGCCCGTAGCTTGCCGACCTTCAGCAGGGGCAGCGTCGGCGAGAGAGCGGAGAAACTCATGTCGATCTCGCCGGCCGCGACCGCGACAATGTACTCCGATGCCCCCTTGTACGGCACGTGCACAATCTTCGCCTTGGCCATCCAGTTGAAAAGCTCAGCCGCCAGATGCGGCGAGGTGGCGACACCGTTAGTCCCGTAATTGAGCTTGCCAGGCCGTGACCGCGCAAGCGCAATCAACTCCCCGACATTGCGGGCCGGCACCGACGGATGAACCACGAGTACGAACGGCCCTATCACCACCGACGACACCGGCGCCAAATCACGCTCCAGGTCATACGGGAGCTTGGCGCGCAACACGGGTTGAACCGCGCCGGAGTTCCCCAACATCAGCAGCGTGTAGCCGTCGGCGGGCGACGTGGCGACCCTCTCGGTGGCTATTGAACTGCCCGCGCCAGGGCGGTTTTCGACGATCGCCGGCTGGCCCAGGTGTTCGGGTAGTTTCTGCGCGACCATGCGCGCGACAACGTCCGCGGTGCCGCCCGCGGGGAATCCCACCACAATGCGAATCGGTTTGACGGGATAACCTTGCGCTGACGAGTCAGAAACCGACAAGCCGGCGCACGCCACAATACCCGCAAAGATCCAAAACATGCTCCACCCCGGTTTGTGCATGCTGTTGCCAATGCTTTTGTCTCACGCTCTCCCGCTCCAACGTCCTCACGCGCCGCTCGGGCGCTCAGCTCGCCCCCATGAAGTCTCGCTTGCCGACTTCCACGCCGTTGTGGCGGATAATGTCGTAGGCGGTCGTGGCGTGAAAGTAGAAGTTGGGCAGGGAGCGGTTGAGCAGCAGCTCCAGTCCCGTGTACTTCGTTTCGCGGTCGCGCATTTTTACGGTGACGCTCTTTCCCTCCGTGCCGTCGATCTGCTCCGGCTTGATCGTGTTCAGCCAGGCGATCGTTTTCCCCACCCGCGCGATGAGCTCGGCGAGGCTTTTTTCGTTGTCCTCGTACTTCGGTGCTTCCAGTCCCGCGAGCAACGCGGCGCAGTTCTTCGCGTGATCGGACGCGGCCTGGACCTGCCGGGTGAAACTGAACATGTCGGGATAAAGCCGGTAGCTGAGCAAGGTCGACTCGTCGTACTTCTTTTCAGCGTAAAGCGTCCGTGCTTTTTTCAGGACGGTGACGAGACCGTTCAGGTGGCGGACGAAGGCGGGCAGCGAAATTTGATACATCGAAACAGTCATCGTCGTTTCTCCTTGGTTGCATATAGAGAGTGGCGGGAATTATTTTATTACCGCCCTCGCGGGAGGGCCAGTGCTATCGGCGCAAGCTTCTACCGGGACGCGGCAGGCGTCAACCGCAGGAAAAAATGAGTGGGGACAGCTCAGAGCCTCGTTCTTGCGCGTGTTTTGGAGCGAAAAACGCCGGATTCGGCGCCTCGCGGCAGCGCCGCGCCTGCCGCGGTGTCATGTCGGCGCGCAATCGCTCCCGCCCCGCATTCTACGATCTTCTGGCGCGCTCCCTCGTCATCGCGCGTCCAGGCACCCGCGCTCACGCTTTCGCGACCCTCCCCCTACCGTTCTCCGTCTTTCTCCGCGCGCTGCTGCGTCTGTTCCATCGCCTGACCGATCTTCCGCTGCACCTGCTCCTGCGTTTTCTTGGCCTCTTCCATTTCCTTCGCCTTGATTGCGGCGCCGGTTGCCGCGGTGGTGGCGGTTTCGACGCCGCAGCCGGCGAGCGCGGCGACTGCGAGAATGACGACGAGCCGTCTCATGGATGGTCTCCTTTCAAAAAAACACGAGGCGTGAGGCGAGAGGTGTGAGGCGGGTTGCGCTAAACATTTCACGCTTTTACACCCTCACGCTCCCCCGCTCTCCCGTCTGCAAACCCACCGTCATTATAGGGGGGAAACCCCAGGGTCGCCCCCCTACTTCAATAACGGGTGGCGCCATTGCTTGGTCAAGCTCGGTGGCAATTCGATTTGCTTTACCGAGCCACTGCTTACGATGCTGGAAGCCTTTTTTGCCAAATCACCCGCCCAGCCCGCCGGGGCTGCAAAATTAAGATTTTGCCCGGCGGAGAAGGTAAACGAGATGATTCCAATCAGACGTCCGTTACTATCAAAAAGCCCGCCACCGCTCGAACCTTCGGAAATGGGCGCAGTGGTCTGAATGTACCGACCGCCGCTTGTTTCCCGTAGTCCGGAAATCAACCCTTCACTAAGGGTGAGTTCGAAGCCTTCGGGTGTTCCTATCGCGTATACCCGTTGACCGACCCGCAGCCCTCTGGCATCGCCAATACGCGCCGGGGTGACATCCAGTCCTTGCACGTTAAGCGCGCATAGATCCCTATCGGCGTCATACGCTATAAGGCGAGCGGGCAAACGCTTATTCGTATGTCCCACCAGGAATGTTTTTCCGCGCGCGACAACATGGCAAGTAGTGACGAGAAGATCCTTGCGCACGAATACACCGCTACCGCGGCCTACAATCTTCCCGGAGGTATCGGTCGCGTAGATCATAACTACGCTTCGTGACGCCTGCTTGAACACCAGATCCGGCGTACGGGCAGCGCATGGCTGTGTAATGAGCACGCCACTGCCAAGCAATAATGCCCGAATCAGCTTCATCGCGCCCATGATTCCGCCTTCGGAACAGTCGCGCAGTTTGCCGCCACGCATCTATTCTACGCCGCGACGCGCTACCGCGTTTGCGAGTTCACCCGGCTTAAGGCTGCTTGAGGATAGCCATGTGGGAGGAAATCATGTCGAGATGGGCTGACAACGACATTCCCCTTCTCCGATGCGCCGCCCGCTTGAAAGCGCGGACTGCTTCAAATGGCTGTTCAGAATGCCCCGCGTTTCCCCATTTCAAATCCGGAAACGGGTTTCGTGGGCAGCCTTCCTAAATCGAGTCCCAGGGAAAAACGTCGGCAGTGCGCTCGGCCGGCGGGTAAAACGTGCTTTTCAGCGCCGGATACATATGCTCGGCGCAAGTTTCAGGCGTCCAGCCCTCCGCGCGATGTACGCCGCGTAGCGGACGCGACTGGCTCATGAGGAATATTTCGTTCTTACGTATGGCGAACACTTGGGCAGTGACACCTTGCGCGGAGTCGCTCGCCAGAAAAACGGCAAGCGGCGCATTATATTCCGCCGTCACCAGCTTACGCTGCTCGATGCGCTTGACAGTGGCAGGATCCTTGGCTGGAATCGAAGCTTGCATGCGCGTCCAAGCCACTGGAGCGATGCAGTTCGAGCGCACGTTGAAGCGCGCCATGTCCACTGCGATTGCCTTGGATAAGGCGACAATGCCAAGCTTCGCGGCGCCGTAATTGGCCTGCCCCGTGCTTCCAACCAGAGCGGAAGTGGAAGTCATGTGCACAAACGAGCCGCTGTTCTGCTTTCGGAAATACTCGGCCGCATGCCGCGAGGTGTTGAACGCACCCTTGAGCATCACGCTAAAAACCAAGTCCCAGTCTTCTTCCGCCATCTTGTGAAAAATCACATCGCGCAAGATGCCGGCATTGTTAACCAGGCAATCGATGCGGCCGAAATTGTCGAGCGCGCATTCGATGATTTTCGCGGCACTTTTAAATTCGGCAACGCTATCGTAATTGGGCACGGCTTCGCCGCCGGCTTTTTTGATTTCATCGGCGACTTCTCGGGCCGGCGTGTCATCTCCTCCCCTGCCATCGAGCGAAACGCCAAGGTCGTTTACGACGACCTTGGCGCCGTGTTGCGCCATCAGTATAGCGATAGTGCGCCCGATGCCGCGCCCGGAGCCGGTGACGACCGCGACTTTGCCAGCGAGCATTTTGCCTTGTTCCATTGCTGTCCTCCATACTACAGAGCGACTACTTCCTTGGGCCCATACGACCGTGCAGTCAGTGCCGATATTTCAGACCGGCAGGTGCAGCACATCCTTGGCGATGACATTGCGCAGGATTTCGCTCGAGCCTCCGTATATGGTGCCCGCCCACGCGTAAAGCGATGCCAAATCGGCCATCTCCAGCCTAAGCGCAGTAATTTTTTCTAAGTTATTATTTCTACGAGACTCAAAGCGACCCCGCGAACCCCTGTAGACCATGACCCTGCGCGGCGAGGTCAACGTGCAACGCCGATTGCTTTATCGCGCACCGTGCACTCCGTCATCAGGAGAGCGCCTTTGTCCTCGCCTTTGTCGATGACGTCGGTGACCCTGGTCAGGACGATGACAATGCCTTCGACCGGTACGATCGCATATTATAAAATGTGGCATTATGGTGCTATTTTCGGGGATCCGCGAGGTGCGCGATGGCGAAGAGTCTGGAATCGCGATGCGAGCGGTATTGTGACGTGATCGTCAGAGCGCTCTCGCACGCCGACCGGGGAACGCCGGCGCGCTGGTATCAATGAAGGGGCTGATGCTGCCCGGAGGCAAAAAGAGGGTCGAGCCGATGGCCGTCAAGGTGCATCCAGAGGATTAGTGTATTGATTATGCAACAGCGATGTCAAGTGGTTATGAACGGAATTTCACTCAGTGGAATTGTAAAATCGTTTTCTCGCAACACGTGACCATAATTATCAAATTGTGGTTGAAGCAGAGATATAGAGGCTCCGGCATAACGATATAAACCGTGAAGGAGACTTCAATGGCTGAGATTCAATCCGTTGCCGTTATCGGAGCAGGCACTATGGGTAACGGTATAGCGCAAAGCTGCGCCATGGCTGGCTTGAGTGTAGGGCTGGTCGATACCGAGGAGCGCTTCGTCCAGCGCGGACTTGAAAACGTCAAGACCAGTCTAGCGCGCTTCGTGCGGTCACAAAAGCTGTCACAGGAACAAGCCGACGCCGTTTTTGCCCGGATCCGCCCTTCAACCGCGCTACCTGACGCAGTGGCAAACGTCGATATCGTAATCGAAGTGGTGCCTGAGTTGATTGAACTCAAGCAAGCCGTATTCCGGCAGTTGGCCAAGGCGGTGAAGCCCGGCACGGTGCTGGCGACCAATACCTCACAATTAAGCATTACTGCAATTGCTTCTGCAGTTGACCGCCCCGAAGATGTAATTGGAACGCATTTCTTCAACCCGGCGGTATTGATGCGTTTGGTGGAAATCGTGCGCGGCCTGAGAACTTCCGAGCGTGCGCTTGAAATCGCACTGGAGCTGACGCGCCGGTTGGGGAAGGAAGCTGCAGTATGCAAGCGCGATACTGTAGGTTTCATCACGACTCGCGCCGCCATGGCGCTGCGGCTTGAATGCATGCGCATGTACGAAGAGGGCGTCGCCTCAATCGAGGACATAGACCGCGCGATGCGACTTGGCTTCAACCATCCCATGGGGCCTTTCGAACTTAATGACTTCAATGGACTTGACGTGGGATTGAACAACGCATTGTCGCTGCGCGATGCCTACGGTGAACGGTTCTCCCCCCCCCAAAGCCTTACCACCCGGGTTAAAGCGGGAATGCTGGGTCGCAAGACCGGCGCGGGTTGGTACGACTATCCCGGCGACAAGCCCAAAACGAAGATTTAAGCCGAAACGATATATTTCTAGAACAAGTGAGCATTCTGCCGGATAAAGGGTAGCGACGTGACCGGCATCCCACGAATAGTCCACGTTTAACTTTGCAAAAAACAAGGGAGCAACGACATGGATTACAGCAGCTATCGTCACCTACTGATTGAGATCGACAACGGAGTTGCCAAAGTAACAATCAACAGGCCGGAGGTTTACAACGCGGTCAATCATCGCCTACATGGCGAATTGGCGGAAATATGGCGCGACCTCGGCCGTGATCCCGATGTGCGCGCGATCGTAGTCACGGGCGCGGGAGACAAGGCGTTCTCAGCGGGTGGCGATTTGGCCATGCTCGGCCATCGCATGGCGCTGCCATCTGAAAAGCGATTCAAGGAAACGGTAACATGGGAACCGCGCGAACTGGTGTACAACATGGTCAACTGCGACAAGATTATTATCTCCGCGATCAACGGCGTCGCAGTGGGCGCCGGTCTGGCCGTCGCGCTGATAGCTGACATCTCTATCATGGCCGAGGATGCGAAGATTGGCGATGGTCATACCCGCCTCGGCGTGGTGGCTGGGGACCATGCGGCGATGATCTGGCCGCTGCTATGCGGTATCGCCAAGACCAAATATTACCTGCTGACCTGCGAATTCATTGAAGGACGCGAGGCCGAGCGTATTGGACTTGTCAGCAAAGTGATGCCGCGGCCCGAGGTGGTCCCGGCTGCGATGAAACTCGCGCGACAGTTTGCCGACGGTTCGGCCTATGCTCTCGGCATGACCAAGCGCTCGATAAATCAGTGGTTGCGCCTCGGCGGACTTACTTCGTTCGACTACTCGCTCGCACTTGAGAAAATGGCGTTTTTTTCAGAAGATGCCCAAGCTGGAGTAAAAGCCGCGCGCGAAAAAACGGCACCGGTATTTTCATCGCAGCGAGCAGCCAAGTCGACTGATGGTTAGTCAAGCGACCGCTCTGGCAAGTATCGGTACGAAAAACGGAACGTGGTCAACTCTATCAAACGCAGATACGGGGCGCCGGGCCGCGGTGCATCACTGCACAATCGCTCACTTGAACGTGGGCTCAGCATTCTGCGCGTGTTCCGCCCGGGAGCCTCCCTAAGAGGCAATGGAGAAATCGCAGAACTCACGGGGCTCCCACGTTCGACTGTGAGTCGGCTGACGCAGACGCTGGTGGCATGCAGATTTCTTGAGCATGATCGAATGGCCAATGCTTATCGGCTGGGTGCAACGGTGCTGGGCTTGGCGGAGGCGTGGATTGCGGGCTCGGATGTGTTGCCGCTGGCGATCCCTTTAATGAAGCGTATTTCCGACAAATTACGTGCGAATGTGAGCCTTGCAGTCGCTGACGGCGATGAAATGGTTTACCTGCATTCCGTCCGCAGGCGAGACGTGGGGGTGCCAAGGCGCGTGGTCAGAGGCCATCGAACTCCGATCGAGATGACGTCGCTCGGCCGCGCTTACCTCGCAACCCTTACCCCGAAAGAACGATCGCTTCTGCTGGCAAGGTTTCGCAGGCGATATCCGGCCCACCGCTGGAAAACTCTGGGGCACGAAATTGGGGACGCGGTTCGGCAAGTGCAGCGCACGGGCTATTGCCGCGTTGAATGGCTGCCTGGCATCACTGCGGTCGCTATGCCCATACAGGTGCCGGGCCGGATAGCTTACCTGATTAACGTCGGCATATCCAGCCGGCAATGCGATGAAGCACGAATACGCGACGAGATTGTGCCGGGGCTGCTGGCTCTTGGCGCAGCCCTGCGCCAAGCAGTTGAGCGCATTAACGACAAATCGGTTCGATCGAATGGCAGAAATGATATGCTGGGCAGTTGGAATGTTATAGACAGGTCGATTCAGTGATAAAGGAATGTCGATTCCAGCCGTTTGCAACATTCCATAACAACAAGCACTTGCATAATATAGCTTGGATCGCAGGAGTCAATTGACAAGAGGTTAAAGCAGTTGCACACTTGAGCGCCGTCGCCGATGGATACAGACGGCAGCGGGCCGGTTTAGGCCAAAGCAGCTCGTGAGCGCTATGCGATGGAACAACATCAAAGACCCCCCAAAAAATAAAGAGAAAAGTCATGCGAAAAGTCCAACGAAGGAGATTTTGTTTATACACGGTCGTAATTGTATTGGCGCAACTTTTGGCTTTCGAGGCGTCAGCGCAAAGCTATCCCAACAAGCCGGTTCGCATAGTGGCGGGGTCCGCCCCGGGCGGCGGGAACGACACCATATCTCGCCTGCTCGCGCCGAAATTATCTGAGTACCTGGGTCAACCGGTGATCGTTGAAAATCGCCCCGGGGCAAGCGGTGTGATAGCAACCGAGAGGGTTGCCCTGTCGCCCCCGGACGGCTACACACTGCAGATGATTGTGAGTTCCACCCTAATTGTAGTGGCATTACGTGCCGATCTTCCATTTGATCTGGAACGTGATTTGGCGCCGGTATCCTTGGCGTCGTCTTTATCGTTAGTGCTGATGGTTCATCCGTCGGTGCCGGCGCGCAACGTCAAGGAGCTGATTGCGCTGGCGCGATCACGGCCGGGCAAACTGGATTTTGGATCTACCGGTGTCGGTAGTGCTGCGCATCTTGCGGGGGAGCTTTTTAACTCGATGGCCAAGATAAAACTCGTGAACGTGCCGTATAAGGGGTCGGCGGGGGCTGTCGTCGCAACCGTGGCTGGTGAGATCCCCATAAGTTTCCCCAGCCTCTCGGCGGCGCTGCCTCTGCTTGGGACCGGTAAAATCCGGCTACTCGCGGTTACCAGCGCGAAGCGCTCGTCGTTAACGCCATCGATACCCACGCTCGACGAGTCGGGAGTGCCCGGGTACGATCACACTGTCTGGTATGGCGTGCTCGCACCGGCGGCCGTGCCAAAAGACATTCTGGCGCAGCTCAATGCGGCAATCCTCAAGCTCAACACCGCTGAGATGAAGGAGGCCGTTATAAAGGGAGGCCAGGAACTGCAAACCAGCTCATCGGCGCAATTCGCCGCGTTTATCCGCAGCGAGATCGCGAAGAATGCCAAGTTGATTAAATTGATAGGCTTGAAACCAGAATAGCGCGGCAGGTTGCGGCTGCGTCGATCCCCTGTCTGTGAATAGGGGCAATTCGATGGCGATAAGGAGAACTAAATTGGAGCGTATAGGGATAGTCACAGGGACACTTGGCTCTGACTGCCACGTTACTGGAACGAGGCTTCTGGAGCACGCATTTAGGGGCGCAGGGTTTCGCGTAACGGGGCTCGGGGCGATGAACCCTCAGGAGGCCTTTATCAAGGCTGCTGTCGAGACAGATGCATCGGCCATTCTCGTGTCTTCGCTGTATGGTCACGCCAACATGGACTGCATTGGTTTCAGGCAGAGATGTGAGGAGGCGGGCTTGAAGGGCATCTTGCTGTACATCGGCGGGAACCTCGCCGTCGGAGACGAACAGGTCTGGTCAAGGACAGAGAAGGAATTTCGGGAACTCGGGTTTGACCGGGTCTTCCCGCCGGAGACGACTCCGAAAATGGCCATCGCCGCTCTGGAGAAAGACTTGGCAGCCACGACGAAGAGGCAGAAAGGAGATTAAGCGCATGGAGCTATCGAATCGGCGGTGGACGGATGAAGAGTTCCTGAAGGCAAGGAGGGAAGTCCTCGCATACTGGCCGACAGGTCGGGAGGCCGAAGACCTGAACGACAATCTCGAATACTTGCGTCAATTCCCCGACCACAAGATCTTCGCCAAGAGGTTGGCCCAGGCGAAGCGAGACAACTACATCATGATCCTTCCTCAGGCCGGGACCGGCACGTTGGAGGCCACTCTCGAGCACATGTTGTACGTGGAGGCCGCGGGTGCCGATTCCTTCTTTATCCAGTGCGACCCGTATACGCGAAAGCTCAAGCTTGAGGAGGCGCAACGCGGTATCGAACTGAGCTACCAAGAGGGGCGCCGCATGATGACCGGATACCCCTTCATCAACTATGGAGTCGAAAAGTCCCGCAAGATCAGCGAGAGCGTCAATTTGCCTCTTCACTTCAACGGAAACAACGACGAGGACGGAAGGCTGCTGACGGAAATTGGCTTTGCCTCAGGTTTTACCTGTTGTTTGATGTTCGACCTGCGGGACGCGCTGACTCACGAGAAGAACTACCCTCTCGAACAGAGGATTCGGAACAACCAGTACATCTGCCGACTTGCCGCCTACTACACTGAGCGCGGTGTCCCCTTTGAGTTGCTTGCCGCAGCCACGTCTATCGCTTGCGTCGGCGGCACTCAGGGCATGGGCATGGCCATCGAGATCCTCGACTGCCTGACCGCGGCGGAGCAGGGGGTGAAGCACCTGAGCCTGAGCTCGGAGCCCAGGGGCAACCTGGTTCAGGATGTGGCTGCCTTTCGCCTGATGCCCCAGTTGGCCGAGGAATACCTGCATCGGTTTGGCTACCACGACGTAGTCTTGAGCAGTCAAATGATCCCCTGGGGTGGTGAGTGGCCGAGAGACCAGTGGGCTGCGGCCGCCTTCATGGCCTGGAACACTGCCATTGCCGTCTTTGGCGGCGTGAACTGGTTCCACCACCGGAGTCCGACCCAGGCGATAGGCATACCCTCGCAAGAGAACAACGCGGCCTCGGTCGGCCTTTGTCGCTTCATGATCAACCTCGTCCAGAAGCAGCAGTTCGATGAGGGGGCCCACTACCAGGTGGAAAAGGCGATGCTTGCCGCCGAGGTCAACGCAATCGTCGAGAAGGCCATCGAAATGGGGAATGGAGATCCCGCAGTTGGCCGCCTCAGGGCTCTGGAGGCGGGCGTCATCGACGTTCCTTTCCCGTCTTACGAGCTTTGCCAGCATCGCGTCTTGACGATCCGTGACGCGAATGGTGCCCTGAGGTGGTTCGATCACGGAAACGTGCCGCTGCCGAAAGAAGTAGTGGAGTACCATCGCCAGAAGGTACGGGAGCGAGAGCTGTCGCAGCAGCGTCCGGCCGACCTGGACATGGTGATCGAGGACATCCGCACCTACTCGCTGATTCGCAACTAAGCATGGGATGACTTCGTGCGGAAGAGCGGTGCAGTGGGCGAGAAGATCTCAGGCATCGCCAGGAAATACAACCCTTAGGGGGCTCGGAACGAGCGGCAACCGCCGCGACTGCAACAACAACCACAGGAGGAAACAATGAAACTTCAAGGTTCTCGATTGACCCGCCGTGCGTTTCTCCGAACGGGGGTACTGCTGGTGGGCGGCGCCTCGCTGGGAGGGCTGGCCGTGTGCGCCCGCGCCCAGTCGCCGGCGCCGTCCAAGCCGGCCGGTTCCTCGGCATCAACCGCAGCCCAACGGGCAGCGCCGATAACGTTGCGGCTGGCCCACTACTGGCCGACGACCTCTCAGTATCATCAGGGCGCGGGACTGTTTGCGCAGATGGTTAAGGACGCAACGGGTGGAAGGATCGACATCAAGATATTTCCCGCAGAGCAACTGGTGAAGTCGAATGAGATGTACAACGCCCTGTCGAAGGGCACCGTGGACATGGGATACCTTGTCTACGTCTACTTCTCCAGCCAGTTCCCATGGGCGGATGCATTCACCTTGCCCTTCGTTTGGAAAAGCAATGATGCCATCTTGCAGACCGTCTCCGACAAGGGATTCTCCGATGAGGTCTATCGGTTAACTGCGGCGGACAATGCGTTGATCCTGGGATGGCAACAAACCGGCGCTATCGACTACTTCACCAAGAAGCCCGTCAAGACCAAAGCCGACTTCAAGGGCATACTCATACGAACCTCGGGCGGGTCAGCGGCGGCGGCTACAGAGCTTCTGGGAGCGAAGTCTGTCAGCATGTCGACCGCTGAGGTCATCGACGCGCTTCAACGGGGAACCGTGGACGCGGTGCTCACCACCGGGACCGAGATCGCCACGCGCCAGCTCTACCGGAGCGTGCCCTACGGACTACTCGCCTCCTTCCGCAACAACGTTCTCCCGCTGGTCATCAGCAAACAGGCGTGGGATCGCTTGCCTGCCGATCTGCAGCAGGCTCTGGTGAAGGTCGGCCAGGAGTGGACCCCCAAAGCTTTCGCCATCACCAAGGCTCTGGAGAAGACCAGCCTGGACCAGATGAAAGCCAACAAAATGACCCTCTATACACCGACGGACGCGGAGGTGGCGGACTTGAAGAAGGTGACCCAGCCGTTATACGAAAACTACGTGAAAAAGAACGGCCAACAAGGTGAGAAGATCCTGGGCTTCCTCAAGAAGTACAACTGAGGCGCCGTAGGCAGTTTCCCATCATCAACTGTTCAACGACCCGCCCGGTTGTGAGAACCGCAGCGGGCTCTGATGTGCGGAGGGGAAGGAAGTGTCTGCCTTGAAGGGATCTATACACGCCCTCTCGCGCGTTTTAGAGGCGCTCGAGTTGGTGGGGATTTGGGTGTCGGGGGTGGCGCTTGCCGTCGTCACCCTCGTGATCACCTATCAGGTTTTCGCTCGCTACGTGCTCCGTTCCCCGATATCCTGGTTCTACGACATCTCGGAGTGGACGATGGCTGGCATTGTCTTCCTCGGCGCTGCCTACACCCTGAGGATGCGGAGACACGTGCGCGTCGAGTTCCTGGAGGAACATCTACCACGGAAGCTCGCCGCCGGCTTGCGGATCGTGACGTCGCTGCTGGCGTTGGTGTACTTTCTGGTTATGATCTGGTTTGGCTGGCAGACCACCTCGCAGGCCTACCAAAGGAATTTCACTTCGAGCAACCCTCCATTCTTGCCTTCGTTTCCCGCGTTGCTCGTGCTCCCGCTCGGTGGCCTTCTCGTCTGTCTGCGGCTCATCGTCAACATCCTCAACGATCTGGAAGTCCTGGTCGAGCATGAAAGCCCTGGCACAGTTCACCTGTCGGCGCTCGGCGGGTCGCAAGCGAGCAGGGCCAACGAGGGGGAGCCGGTCGAGGCAGGTTCGGGGGCAGCGGAGACCCCGCCGCTTCCGTTAGGCACATCGTGTTGTCCAGCTGACGCGGATAGCGCTTCTAAGCATACCGGGAGGCCATAATGGATCCGTCTCTTACCGTCGCTCTGGCCATTGGAATGTTGCTGGTATTACTCCTTAGTGGCCTGCCGATAGGCTTCTCCTTGGGAGTGACCAGCCTGTTCTTCATCTTTGTCGTTCAGGGTGCGGTCGGTTTGAGCGCTGTCAGCAATATAGCCTTCCACAGCATGGCCCACTTCACATTGATCGCGGTTCCGCTCTACCTTCTCATGGGAGAGGTCATCATCTTCACCGGTCTGGGGGTGCAATTATACGATGCGGGTGCAAAGTGGATCGGGCGAGTTCCGGGAGGGTTGGGGGTAGCAACCGCCGGGGCTTGCGGCTTTTTCGCGGCCATCAGCGGCTCCAGCGTTGCCACAGCCGTGACCATCGGCTCCGTGGCGATCCCGGAGCTGAGAAGATGGGGATACGACATAAGATTCGCTCTCGGCCTATGTGCTTCAGGGGGGACCCTGGGCGTCCTGATCCCGCCGAGCATCGTTATGGTCGTTTACGGGATTGTCACCGAGCAGTCGGTCGCTATGCTCTTCATGGCAAGCGTTGTGCCGGGCATTATGATGGTAGTCTTCCACGCCCTCTATTCCTTCCTCGTAGCCATCATCCGACCTTCGATGGCCCCGCGCGCCACGTCGGTGAGCTGGGGCGCCAGGTGGATGGCTTTACTCGGCATCTGGCCATGGGTCGTGTTGCTGCTAGGCGTCTTGATCAGCATATATATGGGCATCGCCACTCCGACCGAGGCAGCCGCGCTGGGAGCACTCATCACTATCCTACTGGGGGCGTTCGTTTCTCGAAATCTCACCGCGAGGAAACTCGCGGACGCCGTCTGTGGCACCGTCGTCACCACTTCGATGGTGGGGATTATCATGGTTGGCGCGGTCCTTTTCAGCTACATCCTGGCCTACATACAGGTGCCACAGGCAATAACCGAGGCAATCACAACTTCAGGGATCCCCCCCTGGGTGGTCCTGCTGGCGATCAATATCCTGTGGCTCTTCCTGGGTTGCCTGCTCGATTCCATCTCGATCATGCTTCTCACCCTCCCCATCGCTTTCCCGGTGCTCATGCACCTCGGCTTTAACCCCATTTGGTTAGGAGTAGTCATGACCATGAACCTCGAGATCGGCATGATCACGCCACCGATGGGTATGACTCTCTTCGCCATCAAGGGCGTTGTCAAAGACGCGGCCTTCACAGACGTCGTGGCCGGTGCCGCCCCCTTCATCCTGCTTTGGCTCGTCGGGCTGGCCATCGTCATCGTCTTCCCGGGGCTCACCCTCTGGCTGCCGGGGACGATGCCACAATAGGTAGGAGTTGCCCTTGGGTCTGGCATTACTGATCGATTTCGGCAGCACGAATACCAAGCTGCGCGCCATCGACCTCGACACTGAGGAAGTCGTCGGGAGCACCCAGGCGACGAGCACTGTCGGGACCGACATCACCATCGGTTTCGAGGTCGCCTTTGCGGAATTGAAGCAGCAGTTGGATGTGAAGCACCCGCATTTCGAGCACAAGCTGGCGTGCAGCAGCGCGGCCGGAGGCCTCCGCATGGTTGCGATTGGGCTGGTGCCGGAGCTGACTGCTGAAGCCGCGAGGCAAGCCGCGCTCGGAGCCGGGGCCAACGTGACAAGGGTGTTCTCGCACGAACTGTCCAAGCGGGAACTTGACGAGTTGCAACAAATTGCACCAGACATGATCCTGTTGGCCGGCGGCACCGACGGAGGCAACAAGGAGGTTATCCTCCACAATGCGAGGCAACTGGCCTCCATTCCGACCAGGTGCCCCATCGTCGTGGCTGGAAACAAGGCGGCGTCCGATGCAGTGGGTGAGATCTTGCAGCAAATCGGCAACTCAGTTCGACTCGTCGACAACGTTCTGCCGGAAGTCAACGTGCTGAACGTGGAACCGGCCCGCGAGGCCATTCGAGAGGTCTTCGTGAAGCACATCATCCGTGCGAAGGGCCTGGAGAGAGCAACCGACCTGGTCGACGAAGTGATCATGCCCACGCCAATGGCAACCCTCGGAGCCGCAAACCTGCTCGCAACGGGTGCCGGCGATGAGCCCGGACTGGGAGATCTGGTGGTGATCGAAGTCGGCGGAGCGACGACCAACGTTCATTCCATCGGATCTGGAGCGCCGTCGAGGCCTGACTTGGTACCCCAAGGGCTTCCGGAGCCCTATGCGAAGAGGACGGTCGAAGGGGATCTCGGCATCCGTTTCAATGCGCACCGAATTCTCATGATCGCCGGCCAGCAAAGAATGCGGGACAACATCCCCTTTCCCTGTTTCAACCTGGATCTCGAGATGGCCGTTCGCGCCTTGTCGGAGCAGGTCAGTAGGATCCCGGCGTCAGAGGAGGAGTACGCGCTTGACGTCGGACTGGCTCGGACTGCCGCGGATATGGCGATGGAGCGCCACGCCGGCGTTGTCGAGCCGTTCTACACCCCGGATGGTACCGTAACGATATTGCGGGGCAAGGATCTGACAGCGTTCAAGACGGTTATCGGGACCGGTGGGATCTTCTCGTACGGCAAAGAACCCCGCATGATCCTGGAGGCAGGCCAGTTCCGGGCCGATCGCCCTTTCTCGCTACGGTCCAGGTCACCCGCCTTCTTCGCGGATGAGGCCTACATCATGTATGCGATCGGCCTGCTCAACACGATAGCTCCTGACAAAGCGCTTCGGATTCTGAAGAAGTCTCTGAGACCCGTCTGAGGGTTCGCGTTCTGAAGTTGCGAGGAAAGGTAGGGTAGATCAGTGAAGGGGGAACTTGTCATTGTCGCCGTAGGCGACATTCGTAGTGGCCAAGAAGACCCGGTCGCCATGTTCATGCACACGGCCTCGGTACTGCGAAAAGCGGACTTGACCATTGGGAATCTGGAGGGCCCGGCCTGCGACCGTGGGCAGCCCATCCCGGGAAAAGTCGAACAGGGAAGTCGGCACCTCCGCTCGGTTCCTCACGTCGTGCCGGCTTTGGCCTCCGTCGGCTTCGATGCCGTCGGCCTGGCCAACAACCACGCCATGGACTACAGCGCCGATGGTCTCCTGCAGACGATGGAGCTGCTGGAAAAGGCGGGTATCGCCCACGCTGGAGGCGGACGAAATCTCGCGGACGCCCGCCGGCCATCCATCTTGGAGCGAGATGGGACCAAGGTAGCCCTCCTTTCGTACACCTCCGTCTTCCCAATTGCCGGGTTCGCCGCAACTTCCAATACCGCCGGTATCGCCACCGTCAGGGCCGTCCCTTCTTTCAGGCCATCGCCTCGGGTGTTCTACGAGCCGGGTAGTCCAATGATTACGATGACGGCTGCCGATCCGATGGAGGCACAACGGATGGCCGAGGACATTCGGGAGGCAAAGCGGGTCGCGGACATAGTCGTGCTGTTCATGCACTGGGGAGTCGCCGGGGGATACGGTCGCATCGTTGACTACCAGAAGGAGTTGGGGCGGCTGGCTATCGAAAGCGGTGCGGATCTGATCATCGGCCACCACGCTCACCAACTTCTGGGCATGGAAGTCTACAAGGGCAAGGTCATTACCTATAGCGTCGGGGACTTTGCTTTTGATCTCTGGATATCCTACTTCGGCTCAGAATCCATCCTCGTCAAGGCCTACGTCCGTGAGAAAGCCATTCAGAAGGTGACCTTCTTGCCGGTCACGCTCGACGCAAAACGATGCCCCCACATCTTGAAGATGCCCGAGGGGATGGACGTGGTGCGCAAGCTCGAAAAGATGTCGGAAGAGTTTAGTCTTGTGCTGACCCCAGAGGGCGACGAGGTCGTTATCCGAGGAACTAAAGACTAGCTTTCCTGCTCAGGATTTCAGCACTGTGCTGGGCTAAGCTCGGGCCCAAGGAACGCACGCGCCCAGGCGTCCGCGACAGCCTGAAGACCGACTGGAGAACGTGAACAGGGCGCCCCTGCTCGTCCTGTATGTCGACAATCAGACCTCGACTCTGCACTTGTGGATGGTGAACCACTTCGGCGATATCGAGCACCGGTCCTGCCGAGATTCCGGCCGCCTGGCAAGCTTCCACTACCTCGGTCGCGCTGCGACTTGTCACCCAGTCTTCGACGTAGCGATCCACAATATCCTGATTGGCGAGCCGTATCTCAGCCCCATGGAGTTCAGACACGGACGGCTTCGCTCCAATGAGGCGCACTAACGTGCGCCATTCTTCTTCAGTTTGAACGCTTATCACAATGCGTGCGTCCCGAGCCTGATACGAGTTGTGGGGGCAGAAGGATGGATGATGGTTACCATCACGTCGGGGTACACCTCCGCTTCCGAAGCAACACGGCCACCAGGCCTGGGTGCTCCACCCAATGACGTCCTGCATCGACACGTCGATTTGCTGGCCCCGACCTACACGATCTCGCCAGTGGAGGGCAGCGAGAATCGCGACCGTGGCGGCTGTTGGGCTCATGAGATCAGCGATCGACGGGCCGATCTTGGTGGGCTCGCGATCGCGCCGGCCGGTCAGACCCATCGCGGCGCTGAGCGCCTGGACAGTCGTGTCAAAGGCTCGCCGCTGTCGGTAGGGGCCTCGTTGGCCGAAGCCGGATACGGAGCAGTAGATAAGCCCCGGATTCCGTGCCGCAACCGCTTCATAGCCCAGCCCGAGACGCTCAGCCGAGCCGGGCACCAGATTCTCAAGAAGTACATCGGCGCTGTCCAGTAGTTCAGCCATATGCCGATGGCCAACCGGGCTCCGTAGATCCAATGTCATGCTCTTCTTGTTAAGGTTGTAGATGTGAAACGGGTAGCTCACACCGTGAACCTGGGGAAGGAGATGACGCATTGGATCGCCTTCTGGCGGCTCGACCTTGATAACTTCGGCCCCAAGCTCCGCCAGCAGCCGTGTACAGTACGGACCGGCCCCGTACCCGCCAAGCTCGACCACCAGGATCCCGGTGAGCGGCCCTTCTGAATCGCTCGCCATCTCGTTGGGCGGAGTCCGACTAACAGGCGTGATCGTCGAGTCATGTTCCGTGAGCTCGGCCAGAACTGCTTCCGTATGCCCACCGAGCTTCGGAGCGGGAGTGTCGACTCGCCCGGGCGTCTCGGACAGCTTGAAGAGGGAGCCGCTGGTCTTGATCCGATATCCTCCGGATCCCTCCAGGTCGACGATCATCTGCCGGCCACGGAAGTTCTGATCCCCTAGCAGATCATCGAGGCCATAGATGGGAGCCGCCGGGATACCTTGATGGTTCATCTTTGTAGTTGCCTGCACTACCGTGTGCTGAAGCGTCCACCGTCTGACGATTGCGTCGACGTCGTCGACGTGGCGCATGCGTTCCTGCCTTGTCCGGAATCGCGGATCCACGACGAGCTCACCGCGACCGCAGAGACCTGCGACAGTTTCCCATTGCTGATCAGTAACAGTGGAAACGACAACCCAGCCATCTTGGCAAGGATATGCATTCCACGGGGCGCAGGTGAGGTGGCGGTTTCCCTGGCGCGACGACGGCAGGCCAGTCACGAAATATGAGCTGAGGAATTGAAACATGTAATTGACGAGACAATCGTGCATCGATATATCGATGTCCTGGCCGTAACCCGTTCGGTCTCGAAAGTGGAGAGCAGCCAGGATCGAGGCTGCGCCGTAGAGAGCGCCAGCGTGGTCGGCAATGGTTGGTCCGGCTCGCGTCGGTGGGTCGTCCGGAAATCCAGTTGTAGCCATGATTCCACTCATGGCTTGAACAACCAGGTCGCTTCCTACCCACGAACTCAGGGCGCCAACGCGGCCGAAAGGCGTCAACGAACAGACGATGAGTTGCGGAGCGTCAACGAGAAGCTGCTGGATTTGGCCGGCCAAAGAGTTCTTCGCAAACCAGTTCCGATCCACGATCATGACATCTGAGCTCATGAGGAGGGCCCGCAAATGGCGCCCGTCGGCCGAGTCTGCTCGGTGGTTCAGGACGACGCTCTGCTTCTGTGTTGAGGTTAGATGAAAAGCGCTGCCATCTCCTCCCGGCGCCTCCGGCCAGGTCGATCGCAGCCAATCCCCCTCCGACGGTTCGACTTTGATGACTTGCGCTCCAAGTTCAGCCAGCAGCCGACCACATAGCGGTCCCACCCAGCCTTCTGCCAGCTCTATGACGCGGAGGTCGTCAAGAGCGCCCGCTGGTCTCGCCTTCTCCCGAGCCATGACCTATATACCTCGCCACTCTTACTGTTTCGACTCAGAACGGTGATACGAACTGGATTCTGGCCTTCGCCATGCCTCGCCTGGTGTCTTTGGATGTCGGTAGGGATGCGCGGGAGATGGCACCGAGAAGGAGATGTTCCCAACGCTTACCTTGCCCTGTTCCCACGCTCGGATGAACTGGTCCTCCGCTGCGTAGTCAAAAGGATCCCCCAGTTGCATCTCCTCTTCACCGCCCCGCAGTGGTCGGTGTTCGAGAAGCCATTCCGTTGCCCTGGGAATGGCTTCCCGTGCCGTCACCGCATCCCGGTACCCCAACTCGCTACGAATTCGAGTGTCGTCAATAACCCGGTGAGCGCGATTATGGCGCCAAAGAACGTGACAGGGCTTCGCGAGGTCGTAAGGGATGTCGACAAGCTCGAGCTCGTGGCCCATGTGAGCAGCGATGAACTCGACGCGTTGCCGCAGCGTGTATAGATGCTGGTCCCGTACGTTGAACCGCTTGCCAGCCGACTCGCGCGGCTTGTCCACTGCTACGAGGACGGCGGCAGCGACGTTCTCCACGTAGATTCGCGCTTCCACCTTCAACCCGCCGTCCGCAATGATCATGCGTTTTCGCCCGTCCAGGATACGCCGTATGATGCACCAATCCTGGGGAGCGGGGACACGGGGGCCGTACATAAGTGACGGGCGAACGATGGTCGCGTTGTAGGCTCCCTCATGATGGGCTTCGAGGACCGATTCTTCGCTGAGATGCAGGAGGTAATTGAACTTGTCCAGCCCCGGCTCTGTCTGCCAGATACCCTCTTCGTCCGGGGCGAGGGATCTCCCAAGAGGTCCCCAGCCGGGATCCGAGGGCGCCGCGTAGCCGGCAGCACCGCTAATAGCGATAAAGCGTTCCGTCCGGTCCCTGACGGCGTCCGCGATAATCCGCAGACGCCCGTACATGCATACGACAAGTTCGAAACATCGGGTTCCCAGTATCTCGTCGACGGTTTCCCTGAAATGCGGGTCCCCATGGAGATGTTCCACCGGGCGCGTGAAGTCCGCTTCGTGCTGACCCGAGTGGAAAATCGTGACCCTGTAGCCACGATCCAGCAACCCCTCGACCACGAGGGGGCCGGTTGGGCCGGTTCCACCAATGACCAACGCATCCATCATTCTCGAGCCATCGCTTCGTTGAAGATAGCCGTAGGATACGGCAATCGAAATAATCGGGCAAACACTATCGTGATTTTGGACCGAGGCTGGCAACTGAGAAGCTGTCTTTGCGCCACGGTGTCAATCTATCCATCGAGAGTACCCGCCAGTTAATGATCGAAGCGGGCTACTCGCAGCCCAGGAAAGATGCGCAGGTTTGTATGCATCCGATGCGGAAACGCCGTGCGCGGTTATCCGCGGAATGCATCAAGCCTCGTATGAGACCGGCACCTACTCGCTCTTTCGCACCTTGTCCAGGGCCTCGTTGAGGTGGCGAAATACGTGAAACTTGTCGAACAGGATCGCCGCCTGCGGCGCACGCGCGAGGGTGGCGTTACGAAACGGCTTCCACATATCCATCACCGCCAGACGAATGCCCCGGCTCTTCTCACACCCGGTCCGCGTGCTTGCCCGGGCATCGTAAAGTGGCGGTCGCGATCTGAAAAACGGTTGCGTCAGGCACGGAATGCCGCAATTCCTGTAAGCTCTCGACCGACGATCAGCGTCTGGATTTCGTGTGTTCCATCAGGTACGAGCAACATGCGGGCGTCGCGATAAAGCTCCTCTAATCCGAGTTCCGCGCTGAATCCCATCGCACCGTGCACCGACATAGCGAGCGAAACAGCCTCTAGACAAGCGGTGGTCGCATACCGCTTTGACATCGCTGCCAAAGCGTTAGCGCGTCGCCCCGCGTCGATTTCGGCCAATGCCTTGTAACAAAGTAAGCGGCTTGTCTCGATTGCGGTAGCCATGTCTACGAGATTTTCCTGAACAAGCTGAGTACTGCCGATGAGGCGGCCGAACTGGCGCCTTATACCTGCGTACGCAAGCGCGGCATCGAACGCACGCTGCGCCATGTGCACGGCCATGAGGCCTAGCAAAGGGCGACTCCCATTCCACGTGGTTGTGAGCACTCTGGGCGCGTCGTCGCTTCTGCCCAACGCGTTCTCCCTAGGCACTCGGCAGTTCTCGAACAGTATTTCACCTACGTGACCTTGGCGACTGCCAAGACGATCGATTTCGCGGGTCTCGTAGGGCGATACGGCTCGATCGACCAAGATGCGTCGTAGCGCGCGTCCATCTGCCGCATTTCCAGCTGAACAAGTGACAACCACAACGTCACTTATGCTGGCGTTGGTGATCCACATCTTGCGCCCGTCGATCACCAACTCGTCGCCCTCTTCACGCGCTCGAGTCTTCACTCCACGCGGATCTGAGCCTGTGTCGGGCTCTGTCGTGGCCGTGCAGCAGATTTTTCGCCCCGCGATTAAGTCCGGAAGATGGCGGCGCCACTTTTCCTCCTCGCTTTCCGCATGAATCCTGGTGATGGTAACCTCGTGCGCAATGAGCGCGTGGGCAATGACGGGCGGCAACTGCTCGAACACCACCCCGTAGTCCACCATTTGCATCCCTGAGCCGCCCGCCTCGATGGGAACGCGCGGGGCCGTCAGCCCTTCCCGCGCGAAAAGCTGCAGGATCCCAAGCACCACCTCTTTCGGGAGGGGTCGTTCTCGGTCGTGCGAGTCGAGCTGCGGACGGATGTGCCTTGAAACCAGTTTTCGAGCTGAGTCCTGCAATAAGCGCTGTTCCTCGCTGAGGTCAAAGTCCATGAATGTCCTATGCTTTAAGGTAGATGCCGCAGATCTGGCTCGACCTTCCCGATGCGCGGGCGCATTGAACAAGGCCCGTTGCCGGGAGAATCAAGCATCGTGCAAACGTAACTGCTCAGGTAGGCATCACCTGATACCAGCTGCATGATGAGGAGTGTACCTCCCCCCCAGCGCGCAAGGCAAGCGAAAGAAGTTCACCTGCCGTGTGCCACGAGCCAAGCCGATCCAGGCGTCGCGCGCCGCGCACTTTGCACGCCGCCGAGCCGAACAGCGCGCAACTCACTGGCCGTCCCGCGCGGTCGCGTACCAGATCAGATACCGCATGTTCTCGCCTACCGTGTTGCGGTGGCCCAAAGAGTGATAGCGGCCCGACAGGCAGTTGAACAGCCGCAGGTCTTCTGAACCTTGCCTATCCGGTTTGTTGCCAAACAGATGAACCGGCTCTCGCCGCAAAAATATCACCAAAATCAACTTTCTTTCGCTTGCCTTGCGTGCTGTGGGGGGGGTAGCATACCGCCCATGTTGGTGGCATCATGGGTACATACACTCACCTGAGTAGCTACGTCTCGTTAAGTGCTGAAGCAGCAGAACTTCAACGTGTCTGGTGACGTCGTTTGGCATCGCCATGGTAGCAATAAGCTAAAAAGGAGGAACGGGTATATGACGCAAGCAGGCGCAATACTGGAGCTGACCGACGTCCTGTATAAAAAGGAGGAGGGGATAGCGACGGTTACCATCAATCGCCCTAATGTGCTCAATGCGTTGAGAGCGCAGACATATATCGACTTGATCGCGGCGTTCCGCGACGCAGTCGAAGACGACGAGGTCGGCGTGATGATCTTGACTGGAGCAGGCGATCGCGCCTTCTCCTCGGGTGGGGACGTCAAAGGTCAAGCGGTGCGCAAGCCGGGGTATGGACGTAAATACCTTTACCGTTTAATGGAGATCTATGGCCTGCTGCGCAATTCCGGTAAGCCGACGATTGCAGCGGTCAATGGCTACTCGATCGGCGCCGGACACGAGCTCCATCTGATTTGCGATATCACAATCGCGGCTGAGGATGCGGTTTTCGGTCAGGTCGGCCCCAGGGTGGGCAGCGTGCCGATCTGGGGAGCGACGCAGATTCTTCCACGACTCGTCGGCGAGAAGCGCGCCCGGGAGATCATCTTCCTCTGCAGGCAGTACTCGGCGAAGGAAGCCTATGAGATGGGCTTGGTCAACAAGGTAGTGCCGCGTGACCAGCTCATGGGCGAGGTGAATGCGTGGGCGAAGGAAATCCTCGACAAGAGTCCACAAAGTCTGCGTATTGCCAAAACGTCTCTCAACTTCGCGTCCGACCTGCTGTATTCGTCCTACACCCACGGAATCGAGATGCTCGCGCTCATGTACGGCAATCCTGAGAACATGGAAGGTGTGACTGCATTTCTCGAAAAGCGTAAGCCCAATTACCGCAAATTCCGCAAGTCGGACGTTGAAGTGAAGTCGTGAACCTCGTCGAGATCGACAGAGAGGGCTCCGCGGCGGTGGTCACGTTGAAACGCCTGGAACGCCTGAACGCGCTTGGTCACGAGTTGGTGAGCGAACTCATCGGCGCGCTCGATATCCTGGACGTCGACGAAGCGGTCCGTGGCGTCGTGATCACTGGGTCCGAACGTGCCTTTTCCGCCGGCGGAGATCTCAACGAAACCATCGAGGTCGACACGGTTGTGAAGTCGCTGCGCTACCTCGCTCGCATGCGCAGGCTCACCGCAACGATTGAGGACCTTTCGAAGCCGGTCGTGGCCGCCATCCGTGGTTTTTGCTACACAGGGGGGCTGGAGATTGCGCTCGCATGCGACCGCCGGATCGCGGCCCGCGATGCGCAGTTCTCGGTGTCGAGCGCCCGCATGGGTTCCGTCGCCGGGCTCGGCGGCACACAGCAATTGCCTCGCATCGCAGGCTCGGCGATCGCGAAGGATATCTTGCTCACCTCACGCGTTTTTGGCGGCGTGGAAGCAGGACGCTGGGGCGTAGTCGACGAGGTGGTCCCTGCTGAGGAAACCGTGCAGAGGGCGGTTAGTTGGGTGGAAATGGTGGCGCAATCTGCGCCAGTCGCTGTGTGGTTGAACAAGATAGCTGTTAATGTCGGGCCGGGGATGGATCTTGCCTCGTCCTTACAATTCGAAGGATTGCTCAACGCGCTCGCTTTTACGACCGAGGACCGTCGGGAGGGAATGAGCGCGATCTTGGCAAAACGGCCCGCGACCTTTAAGGGGCGATGACATGCGCGCAGATCAGCGTGTTGCGGTTGTTACCGGCGGCGCGCAGGGCATCGGTGAGGCGATCGCCAGACGTTTTGCCGAAGTGAACTACGCACTCGCAATACTGGACCTTCAAGACTCCGGTCAGAGGGTCGCAGACGATATCGTGCAGGGTGGGGGCTGCGCGTCCTTTTACAAGTGCGATCTCACCGACATTGGCCAGGTACGGGAGGTTGCAAATCAAGTTGAGCATCTCGGCCCGCTCGGCGCCTTGGTCAACAATGCAGGATGGAGCTCCACCTCCCCATTCCTGGATCAGGATCCCGCGGTCTGGGCGCGCACCATAGCGATCAACTACACCGCCGTACTGAACGTGTGTCATGCCTTTGGGCCGCAGCTAAATGACGATGGTGCGATCGTCAATGTCGCTTCGGACGCGGCTCGCATTGGCGTCGCCGGCCAGGCCGTATATGCGGGCGCTAAGGCTGCAGTGATTGGGTTCTCCAAGTCATTGGCTGTCGAGTTGGCGAAGCGCGGCGTACGCGTGAACGTCGTATGCCCGGGGACCACCCGTACACCCTTGCTCGAGTCGATGTTTTCCGAGGAGGATATCGCCAAGCGCGTACGTATCATTCCACTGCGACGCCTGGCGATGCCCGAGGATCTGGCAAAGACCGTTGTCTTTCTCGCGACGGAGGCGACACATGTCACCGGTCAAGTCATCAGCGTCAGCGGCGGCGCGAGCCGCGTCGGATGACTCAAGGTCCGCTCATGTAAACACCAAAGTCATTTGACGGAGCGGGAGTATTTCTGTAAGCATTACAGTGCGTCCTGGGCATGTATCCGGTGTTGTGTTTGTCGCTCTGATCCACTAAGACCGTGACTGTTCAGCCTGCCTCAGGCTGAACAGTCACGAGAATTCTTCCTTAAGAACCTCGACTAAACACACCGGCCGCCCACAAATTCTGCGGAACCCCGGCGGAATAGCCAATCTCTCAAACGGGATGGCCGTTCTCACGGCCTCACCAATGTCGCCGACGTGACCCAAGACCACGCTCATACTCGGGCAGGGACGCTCCAGTGACTGGTCGGTCTTCGCCGACGCGGCATTCCACCTTATGTCAGTGGCACAATCGACGCGTATTTCCTCCAAACTCCTTGCGGCTGCAGGCCGATTACTTCGCTTATATGCCGTTAAAAACACGGCTCACGTTTCAGCCTCATATGCCATTGGAAGATCCCTGTTTCGGCCGAAACTGCACACGGACCTTGAATATGGTTCATGGAAAGACGCTATAACTGGACCAGAGACTCGTCAATCTTCATAATTGAGCCGCGTCGTTTCATTATGGGAAAAAATACTTGGTGGTCTTACTTTTGTCGCTGGTCTTCGAAATTAAGCTTTGCTGAACGGCGCACTCAGAATGCAAAACGATATCGTCCGCCATCGACTGGGATTACCGCCCCAGTGATATAACTAGCGAGCGGCGAAGCGAGAAAGATCGCCAAGTCGCCCAGTTCGGCCGGCTCGCCAAAGCGTCCAACCGGCACCTCCCTGCAGAAACGACGGCGGTCATCTTCCGTCGGATATAGTCGCATCAGCTGCTCGCTGATGATACTGCCTGGCTGGATACTATTCACCGTAATACCATACTGACCTATCTCGCGGGATAGGCCCTTGGCCCACACGTGCACAGCTGCTTTTGCGGGGAACGTAGCGTTAGAACCCCGCGGCTCAGAGGTGCCCGTCAGATTGATAATCCGACCCCATCGTTGATGGATCATATTCGGGATCAACGCGGTTGTCAGCTCGCGCAAGCGAAAGAAGTTGAGCATCATCGCGCTTTCCCATTCTTGAGCGGGCGCGTCGTATTTCACTGGACGGCTGCCCCCTGCCGCATTGATCAAGATGTCGACATGTTTCATTTTGTCTAGCATCGCCTTAGCGAGGTGCTTTGGCATCTCTGCATCGGTGAGATCGGCTTCGATAATGACAGGCTCGATAGCTCCCTCAGCCTTGATCTGCTGCCGTAGGGACTCCAAGAGGTCGATCCGGCGCGCCGCAACTGCCACAGCTACGCCCTCTCGCGCCAAGCCTGCCGCGATGTAACGCCCGATGCCCATGCTAGCGCCCGTAACCAAAGCGGTCTTTCCTTCGAGTCGTAGCTCCATCCGACGCTCCCATGAACCGATCGGACACCACATCAAGCCCCCTGCGCTTTTGTGATCTCCGATTCCGTTTGACACTGGTAAGTTAGCTCTAGCTCCATTTACATCATCTTGCCGACACACGTCCGATCCGCGCTGCACGGAGTACGACACCGACATCGTCCAATTCGTCAAGATGCCAGAGCAGCGTTAGAAAATCCCTGGCCTTCCTTCGTCGAAATTTCCCGTCGGCCAACTTGAGAAATTTCTCTTCGAGGTCTGCATCGCTGAATGGATTGCACGGATGACCTTTTGGATTCTTGCGGTGCAAATGCCAAACTTGACCAGCTGTGCCGGTCACTTCGATCAAACAATTAAACGTAGACGGATATTCCTTAGTGAATGCGGGGCTTGCTTCAAGCTGCAGGCGATTAAGCAAACCTGACACCACGGGATCGCGAAAGTGATCGGGCGAGAACGTTTTGTCGCTGAGTTCGCCGTGAACCAAGGCCGCGGCAACCAAATAGGGAATGCTGTGGTCAGCGGTCTCGCGCGTCTGAGGATTCCACTTTTCCGGATGATTACTGGTAAGCATTGAAGCACCAGGCACCACGACGCGGATTGACGCGATTGCGTCAAGATCGATCCGCCCACGTAGCGCGAGCGCAGTTTCAACGGGAAGCTGTGCGCTGTACATCACCGGTCGCGCCTTGAAAAAGGTATCCTCAATCTTGAATCGGTGCTGCGGACTGCCCAAAATCCCCAGGTTGAACGACCCCGTAACTTGGCTCCAAAGTCCGCGTTGTCCTTCAATAATTTCATTCGGGCCGGTTATCCCCGCCGCCGCAAGGCGTGCTGCAAATAGACCATTCCGAGCGGCGTTTGGCCCTGCGCAGCCTTTCCACATTGAAAGCTCGCCGGTACGCGTTTGCCAAAGGGCAATGTTCGGCGCGATTGCAAGGGCAAGTGCATCGACAATCCGAGCGGCTGGTAGCCCGAGAATCTTTGCAGCGCCGACCGCGGTGCCGATACTTGACTCGGTCACGTAATCCCATCCACGGCTTGAAAAGTGAGCATTGTCGACAAGCTGACCGATAACTTCATAAGCAAGTACGATCGCACACAATAGCAGATGGCCACCGGTACGAGTCGCTTCGGCGATCGCAAACAGGCCTGGAATATTGTCACTAGGATGGGGTCCATCGTTGTGAATGTAATCGTCATTGAAATCTAAATAACGCACCATACAACCGTTGACGAACGCAGCCATTTCGGGCGTCGTTCGGATCGACGTGCCGAATAAAGTTGCGCAGGGTTCGGTCTTAGCCACACGCGGTGCGAGTCGGCTCACCATCTGCACAGGTTCGGCATCCCATGCACCAAACGCGCATCCGAACGCATCAATGACGCTCCGCTTAGCAGCCCAAAGTGCCGAGGCCGGGATGCAGGAATAGTGCAGTGCTTCTGCGTAGCTCCCGATTAGGCGGCTGGTTTCGTCCATGCGGGTTCTCCATTCGAGTGCCTATATTACAACGGCGTCATCAACGTTTCGAACTCGCGAACATCTGGAAGCTGCTCTAGTCTGTCGATTACTTTGGCCAAGGCGTCCACCTGAAAAACCGGTAGTGCATGACCCGCCAATATGTGGAATTTTGTCGCAAGTTCCTCGTCGGTCGCCGGATTGTCTGCATTCCCGCGAGCGATTTGTGCCCCACCCTCGTAGACAGCACCGTTAACGAGTTCAACAGAGAGTCGGGCGGCATTTCGGAAGGCTGAATCGGAGGCGCTGACCGCCGGGTCTTCGACAACCCTAATACGCGCCACAAGGGCCAGCACACATGGATCGCGAATCATCGCCTCGGTGTACTGTTCCACCGATGCCTCGCCCGAAATGATCATTACCGCAAGACCATACGCGATGCTGAACTGCGCGGTAGTTACGCTCTCAACGCGGTAAGGCCATCCCACGTGGTGATAGGCAAATTCGCCAAGCGCAACAGTGATGCCTTGAATATCTATTGCGGTGATCTGGTGTTCTACTAGCAGCCGCTTCATGGCGTCTAGCGCCGGATGGATCGCGCTACAAGCAGCATATAGTTTGAAACTGATTCCGTCCGCGGCGTGCGCACCTCCCAGATCGCGGGTCAATGCATTAATATCGTAGCCATCTGGTAGAAACGTCGGGAAAAAGCCTCCCGGGCGACGTTCAAAGACATCTGGAGGCGCTGTGAAGCCGCGGTTGGCAAGGAGTGCCGCATACAAACCTGCCTGACTGGCACGTCCTGCGTAAAGTCGTTTGGCCATACCACCATATTGAACAGCGATCAGACCCCCCGCATGCAGCGCCGCTAGACTCAGGCATTGGTACATGCGCATTGGATCTAGCCGGAGGAGCCGTCCAGCAACCGCCGCAGCGGCGAATGTTCCGTTGATTGTCGGCGTATGCCAGCCCCGAACTAGCGCATTGCCACGAATTCCGGCGACGCTGATGCGTGTTCCGACTTCCCAACCAACAGCAAGCGCAGCAATTAGTTCAGTACCCGAAATGCCTCCGCGATGGCTAGCCAACGCCACACCTGCGGGCAGCATTGTTGAGCTGCCGTGCATGTTCGCGGTTAGGTGGAAGTCGTCCAGTTCGAAGCCCTGGACGAAACTACCATTCACGAGCGCTGCAGCCGCCGGCGACAAACGGTAGCTCGTTCCCCAGACGGCCACAGTGCCAGCGCCAGCCGTCTCATCGAGCATTGCTTCGACAATGATGCGCGACCATTGCAAGCCGGAGCAGTACAGCGAGCAACCGACTGCGTCGCGGACAGACTGTTTCAGTCTATCCACAGTTTGCGCATTGAAGCCTTGAGGCGACGCCGTAGCCGCCCAGAGGGCTAGTTCTTGAACTGCCAAGTTGCAGTTGCTCATCGCCGACATCTCTCCTACAGCGGCGGTCGATCGCCTCCAATGCGACGATTCGTCAGTCCGCGCTTGCTATGCAGTGGCGCCCCGAGTCGAGTTGAACGCGAATCTTGTCCAGCATTGCATTGGCCTCCGGATCTCGGATCACGGCCATCGTGTATCGTTTTGGCGTGTTGCCGTTTCTTAGCGCCGTCAACGGAAGTGAGCATGACGTGCTGAACGGAAGGTGTCAATGACTTTGAGACGCCTCAAGCGCCCCGATCTGGCGCTCGACGAGCGCAAGGCGCTCCGCCTCGCGCTCGAGCTCCGTCTTCAGTCCCACGGGCAACGAATGGCCATCCCAGAGCGCGAGGCGATTACCAGCCGCCCGTGGTTGATGTCCTCGGTGGGGCGCCGGGCGGAACATGCCGGGCAGACGACGATTACGCTGACCGGCCTGCACGCACATTTCGAGAAGGCGTGGGCAGCGCTGATGCGCGTCTCTGCCTTGCTTCAGGGCTGGTTCGCCCAGGCTGCGGAGCAGTTGAAACCCGACTACCGTCTGGAATCTCGTCTGCGACCATCTCAAACGCGTCCTCGCAGGCATCGGCCCGCCTCCAGCGCATCGGTTTCTCGAAAATCATGCAAACTGAATCGGCTAACTACGGTTTTTAGGATGAAGCGAAGGTATAGGCGAAAGAAACCAAGAGCAAGATCCTGAAAGGCCCGACGGGCCTGTACTTCGAAGACTTCGAGCCCGGTGACAAGGCGCAGACCATGTCGCGCACCATCACCGAAGCCGACATCGTCAACTTCATGGGTGCATCCGGCGTGTTCGAGGAACGGCACATGAGCACCGAATACATCCGCGAGCACAGCATGTTCGGCAAGCGGGTCTCGCCCGGCCCGCCGACCTTCATCGTTGCCGAAGGCCTGGCCGTGCAGCTGGGCCTGATCCATCATACCGGAATGGCCTTGCTCGGCATCGAGCACATGCGCTGGCCGGCGCCGACCTTCTGCGGCGACACCATCGGCGTAGAGATCGTCGTGCTCGAGAACAAATTTACCGTGCTGGAGCATCGAAAGCGTTCATTACATGATCGACTGGAACTACGATGAGGACCGCAGTCGCAGCCGTATCCGTACCGGCTTCGGCCCGGAAAACATCACCCGCCTTCGCCGCTTCGCGGTGGGCATCCTCAAGTCATTCCAGAAACCCGCTCAATCCGTCGCCGAGCTGATGCGCAAACTCTGCTTCCGTACCCGTCTCGTCTTCGACTACTCGCGCATGACGAAAAACTCAGTAACCGTGTCTCCCGCACTTTGAGAACACATTTACCGTGTCACCATACCTTGTGTCGAAGTCGAGGACGCGAAAGCAAACTATCTCCGTGGTCACTCTGCCCTCATTTTACTTCTCTTAATTAACCCGGAATTCCTTTTGATTTCGAACTGGATCAGGGAAGCAAATTCCTCAGGGGTCCCAGTTCTAATTTCAAGACCATGTCCGAGTAACAGTTTCTTAAACTCATTTGCATTCGCGATCTTTACAATCTCAGCATTGAGTCGAGCAGTGATGGCTGCTGGAATCCCGGCAGGAGCTGCCAGTCCGTACCATGCATATAGGTCGTAACCGGCCAAACCAGACTCATTCAGAGTCGGAACCGATGGTAAGCTCTCAAGCCGGGACTTACCGGTCACTCCAAGAATGCGCAACTTGCCGGCCTTCGCTAACGGGAGAACCTCCACGGTGGTAGTGAAATTCATGTCAATTTGACCACCGACGAGCGCAAGGGTGCTCTCCGAACCGCCCTTATAGGGCACATGCAATAGTTTTACATTCCCAATTTCACTAAAAAGTTCACCAGCGAGATGGATAATACTGCCTATGCCTACCGATCCATAGGTCAGTTTTCCAGGATTTGCACGTGCATAGGAGACCAATCCCGCAACGTTGTAAAAGGGAACCGAAGGATTTACCACGAGAACAAACGGAGTGGTCGCAAGCTGAGAGATGAACGTAAGATCACGTTCAAGGTCATATGGAAGCTTGGTGCCCATGGCGGAAAGAGCTGCCGAAGACGACACCAGCAGTATCAGTGTATGGCCATCAGGCACCGAGGAGACGACATTCTGGATCGCGATCGAGGTGCTTCCGCCCGTACGGTTCTCAACAATTACCTGTTTGGATAAAGCGTTGCTTAAATTGCTTGCAAGAACGCGGGCGAGCGTGTCTGTCGAGCCGCCCGCAGCCGATCCAACAACAATACGAATGTGTTTGGATGGATATTCTTGCGAAAATCCGTTTGTAGTACAAAGGCTGGCAAGCATTCCAAGAGCCAATATTATCCCGGTCGGAACTGGCATCGTTATCTTCACGATTTCCTCCTTTTCTCGATTTTTTGAAGACTCATTGGAACGATAGAAAATTCAATCCTGCTCTTTTCGTGCGTCTGGCTGCTGGCGACGGTTTCGCGCTGATTCAGCGCTCGCGAGCATTACGCCCAGAAGCATGTTGCGCCTGCGCCCGGCCGATTGCAATGCCGGTTAGGTCAAGATGGCGCGAATCCTGAGAGCATCCCAGCCCCGCAAACGTGGCCGGCGTTCTATAAGAAACAATGAGTTAAAGATTTTGTTTCTCAGGAGACGTGGGGCGATCGCAGCCAGCTCTCGGAGAGAATGTGCTGAGGTGCTACGCTTCCTGCCACGAATCAGGTTGAACGAATACCCGGTAGTCGCGCCGCCAACGATTGCCCCCCAAGCCCCGGAAATGCTCGGCTACCTGCGATACACGACGCCAGCGCTGATCGCAGCGGGCGTGGTCGTGCTGCTTTGCATCAGATGGTTGCTCAGCATCTAGGCCGTGTCCTTGTCGTCCTGGCGCTCTGGCTGGGGGTTGCTCATGTGGAGGAACTCTCTGGCAAGGTTGTCGCAGTAGCTGACGGCGACACGCTGACCGTGCTGGTCAATCACCGCCAAGTAAAGAACCCCGCCGCAAGCGGCGGGGCTTTAAAACCTAAAACAAATCCAACTGCGGATCAGCCTCCTCATGATGACGCCGAATATACTGCCTTATCACTTCCGCCGTGACCTTGTCTCCTACCGTGC
>JACQOI010000281.1 GCA_016202615.1 Betaproteobacteria bacterium | reverse complement strand
CCTCTTGGTCGCCTGGGGCAGACGGACGACGTTGCGGGTGTGGCGGCTTTTCTGGCCAGCGACGAGGGGAGCTTCATCACGGGCGAGGTTATGTGCGTGAGCGGCGGGCGGTACATGCACGCCTGAACGCTTGAGCGGATGAACCGGCGCGATAGAGACCCACGCCATCAAGCGAAGGCATGTGCATGCTGATGAAACTCAACGTGAGGCCGATAGCAGACACGGCGGAGTTTTACCTGCGCGGCTATTGGCAGGACAGGCTGATAGTGGACTATGTCGACGAGCATGCGGCGGCGCATCCTGACAAAGCCGCGCTCATCGACAACCGCGGCACTCTAACTTACGGTGAGTTGGTGGCGCAGACTCGCAATCTTGCGGCGGCACTTGTCGGACTGGGTATCGGTTCCGGAGATGTGGTCGGCGTACAAGCGCCGAACTGGGCCGAATTGCCGATCAGTCATCTGGCTCTTGACCGGATCGGTGCTATCTTTCTGCCGCTGCATGATGGATTCCGCCACGAGGAGCTGCGTAACCTGCTGTCGCAGTCACGCGCGAAGGCCCTGATCTTTCCGGCTAGCTATCGTGGCTTTAACCATCGTGCGCTGGTTGAAGATTTGCGGCCCGGCTTGCCGGATCTGCGTTATTCAATCGTGATGCGGGCGCCGCCTGCCGTGGGCGAGCTCGCCTTCGATGCGCTGGTGTGGGACGATGCGTGGCGCGGGGCAAGAGGGAACAACTTTCTCGATGCCTGCCGGCCAAACGCATCGAGCCCGTCGCAGATCATGGTCTCGTCCGGAACCACGGCGGTGCCGCGGTGTAGTGTGTTTTGCGACAACGCCATGGTCTTCAAGCTGGTGCGGCAGTACGGGCGTTATGCATGCCACCTGGGCTCAGACGACATCGCGGCGGCGATCGCGCCGGCTGGGACGGGGTCGACAGGCTACAACTATCCGATCCTCGCGCCATTGCTGTTCGGCGGCACCTCGATCCTGTTGGAGCGCTGGAACGGATTGGAACCTGAGCGGGCACTGGAACTTATAGCCGCGCATCGCTGCACATACGCGGTGGTAATTCCGACGCAACTCGTCAAGCTGGTGAACGTTCCCGATCTCGGTTGTTACGATTTCTCCGCCCTTCGGTTTATTACGAACGGCGGCGCCAAGTTGGCGGCCACGGTCGCGGAGGCGGCGGAGCGTTCCTTCGGTTGCGTCGTCCAAACGATGTACGGCTCGACTGACAGTGCGGTGCCCACGATGACCTCCATCGACGATCCGGCGGAAAAACGCCGCACCGTAGGCCGCGTGCTTGAAGGGCAGGAGCTACGCGTGGTACGCGACGACGGCACCCCGGCGGAACCGGGCGAGCCGGGCGAAATCTGGTGGCGGGGCGCCAACGGCGGTTTTGGCTATCTAAATGCACCCGAGGCGAATAAGGCTGTATGGGACAACGAGGGCTGGTTTCACAGCGGCGATATCGGTGTCCTGGATGCGGATGGATATTTAAGCATCACCGGGCGGCGGAAAGATATGATCATCCGGGGCGGGCGCAACATCAATCCGCGCCAGATCGAGGAGATCCTGGTGCAGCATCCCAAGGTGACGGACGCGGCGGTAATTCCCATCGGGCATGCCGTGCTGGGCGAGATCGCGTGCGCAGTAGTCGTTCCCGCTTCGCAGCAGGACAGCCCGTCGCTGGAGGAACTTAACGAGTTTATCCGCTCGAAAGAACTTGCCGTCTGGTGCCAGCCCGAAAAGTTGGTGTTGGTCGATGACTTTCCGCGAAACGCCGGTGGCAAGGTGGACAAGCGCGCGTTGATCGCCAGCGTTGAAGCATAATCGGTTGCCTTACTAATCCAGTTACGGAACGCCGCGCCAATTGCGGCAAGGAGATCTTACGACTATTGATTGCAACAAACTGAAGAGCTGGCCGTTTACCGACGTTGAACAAACTTATGACGACAGGGATACTATCCTGTACGCGCTGAGCATGGGCGTGGGCGCCGATCCGCTCGACGAGAACCAGCTCAAATTCGTCTACGAGAAAAACCTGCAGGCGATGCCGACCATGGCGAACGTGCTCGGTTACCCGGGTCTGTGGATCCGCGAACCCGCGGCCGGTATCGACTGGCAGAAAGTTTTGCACGGTGAGCAATCCATGCGTTTGCACAAGCCGCTGCCCGCCGCCGGTACCATCATCGGCCGCACGCGGGTGACCGGAGTGATCGACAAGGGTCCCGGAAAGGGCGCATTGCTTTTGCAGCAACGCGAGATCTTCGACAAGGCAAATGGCGCATTGCTGGCGACGCTTGAGGCGGTAACTTTTTGTCGCGGCGACGGTGGCTTCAGTACCAACGGCGGTGCCGACGGCAAACAGGTCTCCGATCCGCCACCGGCACCGGCGCACGAGTTGCCTAAGGGTGAACCGCAGATTGTCTGCGATATGCCGACGCTGCCGCAGATGGCCCTGATATACCGCTTGTGCTCGGACCGCCATCCGATGCATGTGGATCCGGCCACGGCGAAAGCCTCTGGATTTCCGCGCCCGATCCTGCACGGGCTCGGCACGCTCGGTATCGCCGGTTACGCGTTGCTGAAGTCCTATTGTGACTATGATCCGGCGAAGTTCCGTTTTCTGCGCTTGCGCTTCTCCGCGCCGGTATTTCCGGGCGAAACCATCCGCATGGAGATGTGGAAAAACGGTGCGGTGGTGTCTTTCCGTGCTCGCGTCGTTGAGCGCGACATCGTCGTGCTCAACAATGGCTACGCCGAGATCGGCTGACCCTGGGAGTTTGTCGGACTTGGCCCCGATAAACTCCTGGTGAGTTTATTATGAATGGTCAGCCGGTTTTGCTTTTAGCAGCCTGTACGGACTGTTAAGTCCGACAGGCTGCTGGCATAATTGTTAACAGGCCTTGGCGAACGTGCGTGGGACGGGGAAAATCATAACGAAGGAGGGAAGCATGAAGATTAGCGCTATGCTGTGCGGAGCTTGTTTGGCGGCGGTGAGCTACTGCGCATCGGCACAAATCCGCTCGCCGGGCTCGGAACAGGATTATCCGAGCAAGCCGATGCGCTTGGTCGTCGGCTTCGCGGCCGGTGGTCCGACCGACTTCTTGGCGCGCACCATCGGCGCCAAATTGGGAGAGGCGTTGGGACAGCAGGTAATCATTGACAACCGCGCCGGCGCCAGCGGTATGATTAGCGTCGAGTTCGTTGCAAGGTCGGCCCCTGACGGTTACACCCTGCTGCTCGGGAGCGGCACCGCTCTTACGATCGCCCCCTTGCTGAGGAGCAAGGTGCCGTACGATCCGGTCAGGGACCTCGCGCCGATAAGCCTGCTCGCGATCAATCCGCAGATACTGGTTGTCCATAACTCGGTGCCTGTCAATTCGGTGAAGGATTTAATCGCGCTGGCCAAGTCGAGGCCCGGCCAGCTCAACTTTGCATCGGGCGGCGAGGGCTCGACCCCCCATCTTGGCATGGAACTGCTGAAATCGCTGGCGGGCGTCGACATGCTGCATGTGCCGTATAAGGGCATGGGCCCGGCGATGATCGACCTGCTCGGAGGCCAGCTGCACCTGATGTTCAACAGCATGCAACCGTCGGTGCTGTCGCTGGTGAAAAGCGGCAGGCTCAAGGCGCTGGCCGTCAGCAGTGCGCAACGCTCACCCGCCGCACCCGACATCCCGACCGTCGCGGAAACGATCCCGGGCTTCGAAAATTCCGCGTGGTTTGCTCTGTATGTTCCCGCCCAAACGCCGCAGGGCATCATTGCCAAGCTCAATACGCAGGTCGTAAAGGTGCTCACACAGCCGGAAATGGCACAGCGCCTCGCAGGCGAGGGAGCGGTCCCCGCGCCGGGGACCCCCGAATCGCTCGCCAAGTTCATGAGTGTGGAAACCGAACGCTTGAAGAAGATCATCAAGTTCGCCGGTCTTAAGCCCACATAGTCCGGTGAGCGGCGATGAGCTTCGGTCGGCGCTGACTGAGACTGAGCCGGACGGCGAAACCTATGGACCCTATATACCGCCTGGCCGAGTATGCAGTGGATATTCGCTATGAGGTCCTGCCCAGGGAGGCTATCGAGGCAACGAAGAAAGATATTTTGGACATTCTCGGTACGATCATTGCCGGATCTTCTGCACCCGGATGCAAAGAACTGGTCCGCACTCTTTTGGAAACATACACCGATCCCCGAGCCAGCATTTTGATCCACGGCCATAAAGTTCCTTCCCCGGAAGCGGCCCTCGCCAATGCAACCATGGGCCATGCCCTCGATTTGGATGACACCCATGACGGGGCTTTTTTACATGCGGGTGTCTCTGTCATCCCGGCATCCATAGCCCTTGCAGAACAGATGGGAGGAGTAAACGGAAGGGACCTAATCACTGCGGTAACGTTGGGAATCGATTGGGTGTGCCGGATGGGATTGGCCACCAAGGTTGCCCCGATTGCAAGCGGGTGGATCTATACCGCGGCCTACGGATTCTTTGGTGCCACGGCCGCAGCAGGCAAACTCCTTGGTCTCAACGTCGAACAGATGGTGAACGCCATGGGGATCGCTTATGCTCAAGCCGCGGGGAATACACAATGTATCCTGGACGGGGCATTGACAAAACGCGTACAACCGGGATTTGCTGCAAGAGGGGGCCTGCTTTCAGCTTTTCTGGCCAAGAACGCCATCACAGGGGCGAAAAACGTCCTGGAAGGAGAGGCAGGACTTTATCATGTGTACCTGAAAGACGCTTACGATCCGGACCGTTTGGTCTCCGAACTCGGGAAGAGATTTGAAGGGGTGAATCTCAGCTTCAAACCCTATCCATCTTGTCGATATACCCACACCTCTATCGATGCGACATTGAGACTGGTGCAAGATAATCAGATCGAACCGGATGAGGTCGAAGCGATCACCGTAGGGATCAACCAGCAGACATACAAGAACGTGTGCATGCCCTTGGAAGTGAGGAGAAATCCGAGGGTTGTCGTCGACGCTCAGTTCAGCATCCCTTATTGCATCGCCACGGCAGCTGTCAAAAAAGAGGTCTTCATAGACGACTTTACAGAGCAGGGGATGAGAAACCCTCGCGTTCTCCAGATGGCTCAAAAGGTGACGCCGATCATCGACGAGGGGATCGAGACAAAGTATCCACGACAGATCAGCCCGGCCGTGGTGACGATTAGGACGAAAAATGGAAAAACATTTTCTGATGGGCAGATATGTCCCTTGGGAAGTCCGGAAAATCCGATGAGCTTTGATGAGTTGATTCTAAAATTCAGGAAGTGCGCCACCTATGGGGAAAAACCTCTCGCTCATCAAAGGATCGATGCAGTGGTCGATATGGTCAGAAACCTGGAATCGATGGGCGATGTCCGCGATATCGTGAAGATGCTCGTTTGAAAGCATTTGCTGGCGAAAAAAATGAAAATTCGGTCTGGGGTCCTCTGTGGAAGCCCTGGTTGCTAGCAGCCCGTCGGACTTAAGAGTCCGCACAGGCTGCTTGCGCTTTTCAGAAAAGCCTTGGATTCAGGCTGGGAGGTTCAGAATCCGCTTGGCAATAATATTCCGATGAATTTCAGCGGTGCCTGCTCCGATTGTTACTGCCCGCATCACGAGGAAAGGGGTGAGGGCATCGACCCCTTCGTTGTCGTCCTCGCCTGCGCTGACGGTCAACCCCAAGTCGCCCGATGCCTCAAGCATGAATTCGGTTATACGCTGGTTCGTCTCTGACGAGAGTATCTGGAGAACGGACAAATCAGGGCCGAGCGTTTCGCCGCGGCTCACCATATCGGCAAAATACATATAAACCGCCTTGAGGTCAGCTAAATCCAGACCCAATTGCGTATATCTATCAAGAAAACCTGCGTCTTTAAACAGTCCGCGTTCCCGAGCCAGCGCTTCTAACCGTTTGAACGCGAACTCAGCCCGTCTCGGGCTGCCGGTATTGATGCGCTCAAATCCCATCAGACTCCTAGAAACTGTCCATCCTTGGTTCAGCCCGCCTACTATGTTATGGCGCGGTGTGCGCACATTATCAAGCGTTACCTCGCAATAGTCGGTAGTGCCAGCGATGTTCTTAATTCCGCGGATGGTGATCCCGGGCGTCGCGAGATCAACCAGCAGGAAGCTGATGCCTTGTTGTTTTTTTGCTTGCTTGTCGGTGCGGGCAAGCAGATACATATGAGTGGCGTCCAAGGCGCTCGAGGTCCAGATCTTGCGTCCGTTTATGACAAAATCGTCTCCATCGATCACCGCCTCGGTGGTGAGGCTGGCCAAGTCTGATCCCGCATTCGGTTCGGAATAGCCTTGGCACCAGATGGTCTCATAGGTGCGGATTTTCGGGAGCAAGGTCTGTCGCTGTTCTTCGGTGCCAAAGCGAATCAGCATCGGTCCCAACTGAACCGTGCCGGACTCGCCGAGGAATTGACGTGCGACGCCCCAGCGTCCCTGCTCGTCCATGAAGATAAGCAGTTTGCGCGGGGAAAGTCCCATGCCGCCATATTGCAGCGGCCAGTGAGGCGCGCTCCAGCCCTTTTCGACCAGCAGCATGAGCCAAGGTTTGATGACATTAAATCGGGGGCGGTGCGCCAGGAATCTCAGATCCTCCGGGTAGTTTTGCTCAATAAACCGGCGCACTTCCATCCGGAAGTCATCGTCGTTCATAGCATCCCAGTTTTGCATGTGCCCGCCTTCTCGTTTTTCAGATTGCTGAGAGATAATGATGTTCAGCTTGCCATCTCGGTCAGGGCCAGCTTTGCGTAGCGACGACGATGTACTTGCGCACCGCCGAGCCAGGCCGAAAGCGTGACCGCCCGTTTCAGGAAAAGTCCAACATCGCATTCGTCGGCGAAACCCATCGCGCCATGCATTTGAACGGCATCGCGAGTGATACGCAAACTGGCATCCGAGCAGCGCGCTTTGATGCGACTCGCAAGCGCGCCTCGCGTGTCCGGGTGCAAATCCGGTTTTTGCACAGAGGAGAGGATTTCATCGAGCGCATGACGGCACATTCGCTGCTGTATATATAGATCCGCCGCGCGGTGCTGAAGTGCTTGAAAGCTGCCGATGGGTTTATCGAATTGCACCCGCGTTCGCAGATAATCAAGTGTAATCTCGAACACCTTGGTGGACAGTCCCAAAAGCTCGGCGGCCGTCATGATGAGCGCCTCATCAAACGCCCGTGCGAGGGCGGTTATCGCGGCGCCGGGTCCGGCGATTCGGTGAGAAGCGGGTACCTCGACTCCACTCAAGGTAAGATCGGCGATTGCCCTGCCGTCCGGCAGTACGCGAAACGAAAGGCCGGGCGCGGCAGCGGCGGACGGCACCCAGTAGAGAACAATGCCGCTGCGACTTTGCGCCGACACGGCAAAACCGTCTGCGAATACTCCTCCGACGACCAAGCGCTTGGCACCAAAAATCCGAACGCCATGAGGGGTTTCCTCGGCACGAGTATCGACCGCGAGGAAGTCACAATGATGAACGTTCTCGCGCCAAGCGAGCGCGGGGATCATTTGGCCTTTGGTTAAAGCGGGCAGCAACTCTGATTTAAGCTCCTCATTGTCGCCATAGAGCAGTGTGCCTCCCGCTAGCACCACTGCGGCCGTCACGGGTTCCGGGAGGAGCGAACGACCCAAGACCTCGCAGATGGTTGCCATTTCGGCGCAGCCCAGGCCGACGCCCCCAAACCGCTCCGGGATCAGCGTGCCGAGCCAGCCGAGCTTAGCCATTTTCCGCCAAACGTCAAGATCGTAACCGGGCCGGGTTCCCCGTAACGCCCGGGCGCGCTTGATATGCGCGTCCCCCGCGGTAAAACGATTAGCGCTGTCGCGCAGTAACGCAAGCTGCTCCCTGATCTCGCTGGAGCTTTCAGTATCCTTATCGGTTACTCCCGGTGGCGGGCTATCCGTCGCGTTAACAATTTTATTTGTCATAATTGGAGTTGTCCCCGGCTCAGTAGAAATAAGTGCGAGGTGCGGGAGGGAACATATGATGTGCTATCTACACTATCTGCAGTTCCGTTGTCAATTCTACCCGCGTAGTGGTACGATTTGAGGTGAACGCGGTACTACTCGCGCGTTTGACGTGCGTAACTCTTCGGAGGGCATTCGTAAATGTATAGCTATATTAGGACTGGTACATTGCAGCGCCGGCTGCTGTTCAGCACAGCATTTTGCTTGCTCGCCAACGCGGCCCTAGCACAGCAGACCTCCGAGGAGACTTATCCTACACGTCCGATCCGCTTGATCGTGACGTCCGCCGCCGGCGGCGGCGCCGACATCTTGGCGCGACTGTTCGCGCACAAGCTCACCGAGCGGTTCAGGCAGCAGGTGGTGGTCGACAATCGGCCGGGAGCAGGCGGCATCATCGGCGCGGAGTTAACGGCCAAGGCCACGCCGAATGGCTACACCTACGCGTTGGTATCGGGCAGCCATACGGTCTTTCCGGCGATGCACCGCAAGCTGCCTTATGACACGGTCGGAGATTTCGCGCCGGTGACCAATCTCGTGTCATTGTCGTATCTGCTGGTCGCCAGCCCATCGCTCCCTGCGCAGTCGGTGGGCGAGTTGATCGCCGCAGCCAAGGCAGCGCCGCGAAGCATTTTATACGCATCGAACGGCAACGGCTCCACGGCACATCTTTCGGCGGAGGTATTAAAGACCCTTGCGGGAATCGACATCGTGCATGTGCCCTACAAGGGAGCCGCGGCTGCGTTGTCAGCGCTGCTCGCGCGGGAAGTAGCGTTGGGCTTTTACTCGGTTGCTTTAACCACGCAACACATCAAGAGCGGGCGGCTCAAGGTGCTCGCCACCACCGGGGAAAAACGTGTTTTGGCTTTTCCCGATCTGCCGACCATGGCGGAGGCCGGTATCAAGGACTACGAGTTTGTCTCTTGGCTCGGCATTCTCGCGCCCGCCGCCACCCCGCGGCAAATCATCACTCGTATGCACCGGGAACTGATCACCGTTCTCGCGCAGGCCGAAGTCAGGCAGCAACTGGCGGACATGAGGTACGACCCCGTCGGCAACTCGCCCGAGGAATTCGGCCGCGACCTCCGGCGGGAGTTGGATAAGTGGGCCAAAGTGGTCAAGGACTCCGGCGCCAAGGTCGAGTGAGCGTGCCTCGAGGTGACCCACTACGAGCACCTGGTGCGCTGCGTGAGCTGGTACTCGAACCGCGCGCGCGGAGAACGGGCCAAGGCCCGCAATGACCGGGACGCGTGCAACCCTTGCGCGGCGAGCGCCGAAAGCGTGAGCGAGTGCGGGCGCAGCCGGCGTTGCGACCCGGGCGATTCCAAACGTAAAATGCCCGCATGCACGAACCTGGCTCGCCCACCACCGGCGCGCGCCCGCCTCGAGCGGCAGGGCACGTGAAACCGGCGGGATTGATTTTCCGTTATTGTAATAAACTCGTTTCCACACATCGTTGCCAGGAGGATGCATATGCGACTCAAAGGTAAGACGGCGCTAGTTGCCGGGGCTGGCCGTAACGTCGGTAGAACGATAGCCCTAACCTTCGCTCGCGAAGGGGCCGATCTCATCCTAGTGGCGAGGAAGCTGGGCGACGAATTGAAACAGGTCGCCAAGGAATGTGAGAGTATTGGCGTACAGGTGCTGCCGATGTTGGCCGACGTGGGTAACTACGAGGAAGTCAACCATGTGGTACAATCGGGCTTGGAGCGGTTCGGCAAGGTCGACGTGCTAATGAACGTGGTAGGCATAAGGCGTAACAAGCTTCCTTGGGAATTCAGTTACGAGGAGTGGCATCATATATTCGCCGTGAACGCCCACTCGACTTTTTACCTGGTCAAGGCTCTCGCGCCGGGAATGATAGAACGCAAGAGCGGAAGCATCATCGCCATGGGCGGGCATTCGGCCCTGACCTGTTCGACGCCATATACGGCGGCTTTGGCAGCGTCCAAGCACGCCCTGTACGGACTTATCAAAGGGCTGGCGCAGGCATTCGGGCCGTACGGCGTGCGGGCTAACCTTCTCTCCCTGGCGAACATAGAGACCAAGGTCCTCGATCCCGAATCGTACATAGTCCGCGGTCCGCGGGGCGAGATCATTCATACGGGCACCCAACTCGATCCCAGCACCACCGAGGAAGAGAATAAACGGCGCTCACCCCTGGGGCGACTGGGTACGCAACAGGAGGTGGCAAACGCGGCCCTGTTTCTGGCCTCCGACGAGTCCTCCTACATCACAGGCGACCGCATGGTTTGCGCCGGCGGAGTATACATGTAGGAATTACGTCCTTTGCGTTCGCAGGCATTTCTAAGAATTCCGCAAAGAAATAACTCGGGTTATGCTGGCTTATAGGAGCGGAGTGAACGCAAAGTTCCTCGGCTGAATTAGATCTAGTACTGCGACACCTTAATTTCGAGACAACATTGCGCATTCATAGCACGTTGCGAATTTGATGCGTCTCGATACTAGAAGCTGTTTTATCAAAGGAGGAATTATGCTCATGCCACGCTTTCTTGTATCGACGGTTTCCGTAACCATGATGGTTCTGGGCGCAGGTGTGGTGTCCGGCCAAACTTTTCCGAACAAACCCATACGCATCGTCACCGGCGGGGTTGGGGGCGGTCTCGATTTTGCGGCGCGTCTGATCGCGCCAGGGCTTTTAAGCAGCTTGGGGCAGCCGATTATCGTAGACAATCGAGGATCGATTCCTGCACCGGAAATCGTGGCTCGAGCGTCGGCTGATGGCCATACCCTGATTTTCTACGGTAGCCCCTTTTGGCTCGCGCCGTTTATGCGAAAAAATGTGCCCTACGATCCGGTGAAAGATTTTTCACCGATCACATTGGCAGTGACTGCGCCCAACGTTCTGGTTGTGCATTCCTCGGTGGCGGCGAATTCCGTCAAGGAGCTGATCGCTTTGGCCAAAGCCCAGCCCGGAAAGCTTAACTATGCTTCGAGTTCACTAGGCTCTGCAGGTCATCTTGGGACGGAATTGTTCAAGGCCATGGCGGGCGTTAATATCGTGGAGATCCCCTACAAAGGCGGTGCACAGGTACTCAATGCTTTGATCGGCAACGAAGTGCAGCTGATGCTGGCTAATGCGGGTGGGGTGGCGCCGCTTCTTAAGTCGGGAAAATTGAAGGTCTTGGCAGTTACTTCTCCTCAACCGTCCGCGCTGTTGCCCGGGGTGCCGACGGTGGCGGCCTCGGGGCTGCCTGGTTATGAGTCAGTAACGTTTTTTGGGGTATTTGCGCCGGCCAAAACTCCTGCGGCGGTCATCGATCGATTGAACCAGGAGATCGTGCGGGTCCTTAACCAGCCAGATGTGAAAGAGCGGCTTTTAACCGCAGGAGTAGAGGTGGTCGCCGGTACGCCGGAACAGCTTGCAGTCGCTGTGAAATCCGAAATGGCCGCGTTGGGCAAGGTGATCAAGGATGTCGGCATCCGCGCTGAGTAGTTACAGATCTCAATTTCAGCGGCTAGGGCCGGGATGGACGATATGGTAGAGGCGCAGGACATCCGGTTGTGATAATTGTCAGCTACCCGCCGGTCTGCATGGCTTCGAAAATCGCGCCGAGATCGGTGGCGGTATCGAGCTGCCATAACGCATCGAGCGCCCGGTCGACACGCTCTTGCGGCAGCGCACGCTGTGCAAGGCTGCGGAACTTGGCGTTTACCTCTTCGTCTGTCATCGGGTTTTTGTAGTGACCGCGGGGGTAGTCGCTCTCCGCCACTTTGCGCTCGCCGCTCCTGGTCCTGATCTCCATGCGGCATGGTAGGCACTCCGGTCCCCGGCGTGTGAGTTCCACGTCCTCCTTGACCTCGATCTTGTCGATCAACTGGCGGATCCGAGGATCGCGCAGCCGCTCATCGGAAAAGATCTCGTCGCTGAAACCACGGTCGATCAGCACCGCAGCGATGATGTACGGCAGGCTGTGATCGGCAGCCTCGCGCGTGGTCGGGCGCCACTTCTCCGGTTCTCGGCCGATTATCTCCCACGCGCGCCAGTAAGTGAATATGGTCACTTTCTCAATGTCCTCGACTGCGATCTGCTGGCTTAGCTGCAGCGCCGTCGTGATGGGCGAAAGCGAGTGGGCCTCGGTAAGAAAACACTTCAGACAGTTCTCGTTGATATTAAACGGGCGCCCGTCGCCGGCGAATGGCAATAACTCGCATGTGCCAAACAGATTCTCCAGGCCATGCGCGCCCTCGATGGGTTTCTCGGGCCCCGTCATGCCTGCCGCCGCGAGTAGGGCCGCGAACACACCGTTGCGGGCTGCATTGCCTGAGGCACAGCCTTTCCACATCGACAGCTGTCCGTAGCGCGTGGCAACGAGCGGGAGATTGGGAGTGATAGCTAACGAGACCGCCTCAGCAATACGCGCTCGGTCCAGCTCCATCACCTTGGCGGCGCCGACGGCACCCGCCACTGCGATGTAGAACACGACGTCAATGCCTTTGTCGCGTATTTGCGTAGCCTTCCACAGGTTGTAGCAAACCTCATAGGCGAGAGTGATCGCAGTGATGATCGTCTCGCCATTGGCACCGTTGATATCGGCTGCTGCAAGTATTGCTGCAATAGTGTCGCTCGAGTGCCCGCCACCGTCGGGGTAAATGTCATTTCCGTCAAGATAACGCGCCATTACGCCGTTGGCAAAAGCCGCGAGTTCGGGAAGCGTACGATGAGCGGTGCCAATTACGCGCGCGCCCGAGACCACGCTGGTGCGCTGCGCCATATCGCGGGCGATACGGCTCGGCTCGGCGTCAAAGGCGCCCAGCGCACAGCCGAATGTGTCGATCACGCAGCGCTTGCATTGGTGTACGACCGCAGCCGGCAGGTCGGCAAAGCGCAAAGCGTGCGCGTAATCGGCGATTAAACCAACGCGTGAATCCATCAAGCACCCCCTCAGAACGTTGAGGCTGTAGAAAAACTATCCGAGCACAATTCATCGTAAGATTCGCAGAACTCCCACCTCTCAAAACGCGCTATTAGCGACGACCTCGTACTCGGGAAAGGATAGGAACTTCAACCCGCCCGTCGCCGGAGTTCGCTCCCTGACTGAATTTATCGCAAGCTTTGGCGCAGCCCCGGGCGCCTTGCCCGGACTTGGGCCGGCGCTTCGGCGCGCTTTCGACGGCCCGATCGGCGATTTCCGAGATCTCTGTAACGGTTACGACCAATTATGCAGTCCCCGGGGGCGCCAGGTCAAACACGCGAGTTGCCTCAGCCGCTTCACTCAAGGAAACTTCTAAAACACCGCCGCGCACTTTCGCTCTTCAACCATCCCACCACTTGCGCAATCGCATAGCGCGCCAGAAACGAACAGAAAATGTGCACATGGTCCACACGGGCCTCCAACTCTTCTATGGCAATGTCATGCGCCTGAGCTATCTCTCGAAACAGCTCCTCTACTCGCTTCGCCAACTCCCCCGTCAGCAGCCCCTTGCGATACTTGGGCGACCACACCAAGTGGTACGCCGTATCATAGGCCGAATGGGCAGCTCGTCTCCACACCATCCGGCCATTCTAATCACCCCTTCGTCAAAACGCGCCCTGCGTTTGACCTGGCTTACCTGGGTACCGCATAATTGGTCGTAACGTCCGTTGCGGAGCGCCCCGGCAGCGCGGATCGGACGGTGGAGCACGCGCGGGCAGCCCCGAGCGCGCGCCATCGGGCGCACCGAGCGTCATTCCGGCATCACTGCAGCGTTGCATTGGCACAGGACGCCGGCATCGGGCGCATTGGTTTTCCTATTTCTCCGAGGGGGAAAAGCATGACAAACATTCAACAGCAGCTGCGCACCGTACTCGCGGGCTTGAGCCTGATGCTATCCGGGCTGAGCACACCCGCGCACGCCGCGCAAGCCGACTATCCCGCGCGCCCGATTCGTTTGATCGTGCCGTTCTCGCCCGGCGGCGGCAGCGACGTTATCGCGCGCATCCTGGCGCCCAAGCTCACCGACAGCATGGGGCAGACGTGGGTCGTTGACAATCGGCCCGCCGCGGGCGGCAATATCGGTATGGAGATGGTTGCTACCGCGCAGCCGGATGGCTATACGGTGCTGCAGGGGGTTAACGCGCCGCTGACGGTGAATCCGACGCTGTACCCCAAGCTGCCGTTCAGCGTCATGCGCGATCTGCAGCCCATTACCAAGCTTACGTCCGCGATGCACATCGTGGTCGTGCATCCTTCGGTGCAGGCGTCGACGCTAACGGAGTTCATAGCGCTCGCGAGAAGGGAACCGGGGAAGCTCAACTACGCGTCTGCGGGGGCCGGCAGTACCATCCATATGGCGGCGGAAATGTTCAAGTATAAGATCGGTGTCGATCTAGTGCACGTGCCTTATAAAGGCGGCGGCCCGGCCTCGCTCGCCGTGCTTACAGGCGAGGTGCAAGTCTTGTTCGGCAGCTTGGCTTCGACGCTGTCGTATGTAAAATCAGGTAAACTCAAAGCATTCGCGGTCACTGGTGCAAAGCGCTCCTCGGCCGCGCCCAACATTCCGACCGTTGCTGAGTCCGGATATCCAGGATTCGAAGTGGCGACATGGTTTGCGCTACTGGTGCCCGCGAAAACGCCACGGCCTATAGTAATGCGGCTTTATGAAGAAGCATTGCGGGTCGTTAAGCAACTTGACATAAAGGAAGCGTTAGGCCGGCAAGGTATGGAAGTGGAAACCAGCACGAGGCCAGAGGAACTCGCCGCGCTGATGAAGACCGAAACCGCGGCTTGGGCGAAAGTGATCAAGGCTGCCAGCATCAAGCTGGACTGAGACCGCTGTCGCTGTCACGATTCGAACGCCCCAAACAAAACGCCCCGCAAGTTCGGGGCGTTTTGCCATCCGAGGGGTATTGCGAATCCTGCTCGACCCTTCGGCGATAGACAATATTTCGTTCCCAAAGAAGCTATGCTCGAACAGAGCGCATCGCGGAGCGGTGACGCTGTTCTGAGACAGAAAGCGGGCCCTGTGCTCGATCGATACTGAATACGAACGAGCGGCGATGGTCATGAAATACATCACTGATCGCGACCGATGAAGGATGCGATGAGTATAGCAACAAATCAGCCGGTCTCTGCGTTTACATGCAGCGTTTCGCTGAATCGAACAGGTGCCGAATGCGTTGACTTGGCGCGCCCGGGGGCCGTACAATTATTTTTTTTCGTAATTTCCGTGGCGAAGCCCCCGGCATCGTGGACCTGACGGTGGAGCACGCGCGGGCAGCCTCGATCGAGTGCGCCGAGCACAGATCCGGCATCACTGCAGCGTTGCATTGGCAGAGGACGTCGGCGACAGGCGCATTGGTTTCCCTATTTTTGCTCTGAAAGAATGAGAATGGATGAGAGTTTTTTACAAAGTTACAAAGATTCTCTGTGTTCAGGTTCTGAAGACAGTCATTATTTTCGATTAAGAGTGCTTGAGACCAAGTAGGATCAAAAAGGAGAAATGATGAACGACAAGATGAGGGTCGGATTTATAGGTCTTGGCATGCTGGGCAAGCCGATATCAAAAAGGGTGTTGGCAGCCGGTTATCCTTTGACCGTGTATGACATAAGATCGGAGCCCGAGGAGGAATTGGTCAAGGCAGGGGCTAGGAAGACTACCAATCCAAAGGAAATGGCCGAAGTATCTGATGTAGTTTTGACCTCGCTGCCCTCACTCGAAGCTTGTGAAGAAATTTATTTCGGAGCCCATGGATTGCTAAAGGGGGCGCGAAAAGGGCTGATTCTGGTGGAAACAAGTACTGTACCCCCGAGTATGGTCAAAAGATATGTAAACGAAGCGGATAAGCTGGGAGTAGTGGTCATTGACGCTCCATTAATGGCCAGAACCACGTTCCATCCCGGGTTGGCTAAATTTAAGGCGGACGAGATTGCGGCGCAGGGGTTAGTTACGGTGATGGTTGGGGGAGACAAAGCGAATGTAGAAAAGGTGCGGCCGGTGCTGGCAACGTTCGGTAATCCTATCTTCCATGTTGGTCCGTTAGGCTCGGGAGAAATAATTAAGGTGTTCAATAACGCGGTTACGCACGCTTATTTTGCGGCTGCACTCGAAGTGCTTGCGGTGGCGGCGAAAGCAGGCGTGGATCTAAAGAATCTGGAGGAAATCTTTCGCAACACCAGTGCGATGAGCGGTCCTCTAAATGATGCTCTCGCCTATAATTTACAGCATGGGAAAGGCAAGTTGATGAACATCGGGTCAGCCATAAAAGACTCCGAGGCAATGCTCGAGCTCGCGCGAGAACACGATGTCCCCGTACTCATTCAAAGCGTCAATCATGCCTATTATGAAATGGCCATGCAGAAAAGTGGCAGCAAGGATGGACCTGGAGACGGCGATCTGGTGAAGCTATTTGAGAGCTATATTCGCATGCCTTTGAGGTTTGAGACTCCTGCAAAGCCCGGTTGATTGGAATTCTAATTCGGGAAAATCGATCACTTTGGTTATCGTCTTCCACCAGTCGATCCCTCCCGTCCCCGTACAGATGACGACATAGCCGTCGGAAGTAGGGTAGAGGTTCCACGGCGCCGCAATGGTATGGCGGTTCCCAACTCGTTTCGGTGAGCGGCGGCTAAGAAAATAGGAGGGGATGAAGTTGCCGAGGAGTCCTATCAGGCAGTCGACTACACTCAGGTCGAGCCACTGACTTTGATAGCAAGGAGTATCTGATGGATGCAAGCGTCGGGTTCATTGCCGATTATACGCACGCGTTGCGCTTTGAAGATCTGCCGGCCGATGTCGTGCGGCTCGCTAAGCGCTCGGTCATCGATACGTTCGGGCTTGCGATCGGCGCGTTCAATGCCGAGCCCAGCCGCATTGCACGTGCCATGGCCGAGCGCGCGAGCGTGCGAGATGGCGCGCGTGTGATCGGCACGGCTCACCGCACGCTGCCCGAGCTCGCCGCGTTTGCCAACGGGGTCATGGGCCGCTACTTGGACGGTAACGACTGCTTTTTGGGCGCCGGACATCCGAGCGATGCCATAGCCGCAGTGCTCGCGGTCGCCGACACGCGTCATGCCGATGGCCGCAGCATTATCACTGCAATCGCGGCTGCATATGAGGTTCACTACAACCTGTGCAAAGCGGTAAGCGTGCTCGCCAAGGGCGTAGACAGCACCTTTTATATCGTCGTGGCGGGTGCAGTCGGTGCGGCGAAAATCCTGGGTCTCGACCGCGCACGCATCGTGGAGACGCTTGCGCTTGCAGTCGCGCCCAACATTCCGCTCGATACCACGCGCTACGGGCAGTTGTCGATGTGGAAAGGGTGCGCTGCCGGGGCGGCGGTACGCAACAGCGTTTTTGCGGCGCTGTTGGCGCAAGCTGGTATGACCGGTCCGGAGAAACCCATAGAGGGCAATCACGGCATCCAAAATTTCGTTGGTAAGTTCGAGCTCAAGCCCTTCGGCGGCAATGGACGTCCCTACGGCATACATGAGGTCACGCTAAAGCGCTTCTGCACTGTCGCACACTCGTTGTCGCCGATTACGGTAGCACTCGAGTTGAGCCGACTAGTGGCCGTGGAAGACATCGAGAAAGTAACGGTTTATACATACCGGTTCGCTTGGGAGATCAATGGCCGGGAGCCCGAAAAATGGCGACCCACCACCCGCGAGGCCGCGGACCACAGCCTGCCCTACATTGTCGCGGCAGTGCTGATCGATCGCGGCTTTGATGACGAAATCTTCTCCGACGAGCGCTTGCGCGATCCGCGCATCCGCGCATTGATCGACAAAATCGAGTGCAAAGAAGATCCAGAGATTACGCGCCGTTATCCGCAGCAAATGCCCTGCCGCATCGAGATCACTACCAAAAGCGGAGAACGCAAGATCGCGCAGATCGACTACCCGCGAGGCCACGACAAGAACCCGATGAGTGACGAGGAGGTGAGCGAAAAATTCCGCGGCTTTGTACAGCGCGCATTGCGGAGCGCGCGCGTCGATCAAGCGCTGCAAGCGCTCTGGCAGCTCGAATCGGCCAGTGATCTCGATGAGATTTTCGAAGCGTTAAAAATCAAGGCTTAGCCGGCCCGGTTTCCAACCGTAGGCGCTCGACTATTCAGCCAAACTGTAGAGGACTCATGAGATGGCCCAGTCACCCGAATTCCGCGGCAACGCGTATCGCAAGCTCGCTGAGCTGAACACCTGGACGAAGCAACGCCACGAGGCAGCGCTTGAACCCGAGTTGCCGATTCTCGATCCGCACCATCACCTGTGGGACCTCGAACCCGGCCGCGGCGGCCGCTACCTGATCCACGAACTGGTGGAGGACATTGGCACCGGCCACAACATCGTCGCCACGGTGTTCATTGAAGTCAGGGCGATGTACCGTGCCGATGGCCCGACCCCCATGCAGTCGGTCGGCGAAGTCGAGTTTGCCAACGGCGTCGCCGCGATGAGCGCGAGCGGCCGTTACGGCGCGTCCCGCCTTTGCGCCGGCATCGTAGGCAACGCCGACCTCAGGCTGGGCGATCAGGTGAAACCGGTACTCGAAGCGTTGATCGCGGCGGGCAACGGGCGGCTTCGTGGCATCCGCCACAGTATGGCTTGGGATACCGGTAACGCGCAGATCAGCAAGGGCAAGCGCGCGGCGCCGCGCCACCTGGCCCTCGATCCCACCTTTCGTCAGGGTTTTGCCTGCCTCCAGCAACTCGGTCTGTCGTTCGACGCCGGGTTGTATTATCCACAGTTGCCCGAGCTGGTTGACCTGCTGCGCGCCTTCCCGAACGCCAACGTGATTCTCGTCCACGCCGGCGGGCCGCTCGGCATTCCGCCGCATGACAAGCGCGAGGAGGTATTCGCAATCTGGCGCGACCATATCCGCGAGCTGGCACAGTTCCCCAACCTGAGCGTCAAGGTCGGGGGGTTAGGGATGCTGAATTGCGGCTGGGATTTCCACCTGCGCGACGCCCCGCCATCGTCCGAGGAGCTGGCAGCCGCTTGGCGCCCCTATGTCGAGGTCTGCATCGAGGCGTTCGGAGTGAGCCGTTGCATGATGGAGAGCAATTTCCCGGTGGACAAGCAATCGTGCGGCTATGGCGTGTTGTGGAACGCCTTGAAGCGGATCACGCAGGGCTGCTCGGCGGCAGAGAAGGCTGCGCTGTATCACGACACCGCCGCGCGGATCTACCGACTGGCAGTCTGACATGGACGCGCGCGCGCACACCCGCTGGCGTTGCGCACCGCGCTACGACCACGGGCGGTCACTAATGGAATAGGCGCTAACTTGCCGATACAGCATCGAGATGCTAAAGCAGAAACGTGGTAGTCCTACTTAATATTGGAAGCTTCGCCTGTCGCGAGTACATATAGACTTGTCAATAGTTAGCGAAAATTGAAGAAAGGGTGAAATGATGTCAGTTCAGAGCACGAAAGTAGGTTTTGTTGGCTTGGGGCGCGTAGGAAAACCCATAGCAAGACGCATTTTACGAGCTGGTTTTCCACTAACAGTCTACGATCTCCGTTCGGAACCCGTAGATGAATTAACCAAAGAGGGGGCTGGCAAAGCTCGTAACCCAAAGGAGGTCGCTGAGGCGTCGGAGGTAGTGCTAACTTCGTTACCACATCCAAAGGTTTCTGAGGAAGTCTTCTTGGGCAAAGATGGATTACTGGCGGGGGCCAAAAAGGGCAATATCTTGGTCGAAACCAGCACGGTACCCTCAAGTTTTGTCGTGTACCTGGCCAATGCCACTAAAGAGAAAGGGGTTCAAGTTATTGATGTCTCTGTTTCTGGGGCAAGCTCCACGCTGATATCCGGCGGCCAGTTTCGAGCGGCGGCGGGAGAACTTGTCCTTATGATAGGCGGTGACAAGGAAGCGGTAGAACGTGTGCGTCCCATCTTGCAAACTTTTGGCAAGTCGTTGATACATATGGGTGAGGTCGGACAGGGAGCTATTGCCAAAGTAGTGAACAACGCAATGGGACAGGCCAATTTTGTAGCTGCTTGCGAAGCTCTGGCGGCTGGAGTCAAGGCAGGAGGAGATCCCAAACTGCTGTACAAAGCCATAAGCATCTGCTCGGGCCAAAGTTGGACTTTCAACGCCACTATAAGGGGCTATATCGAGGGCGAGAAGTCCGGCATCATGAATACAGACCTCGCGTACAAGGATTCAGAAGCGATTCTGCAACTTGGTAAAGAGACCGGCGTTCCGATGTGGATGCACTCGGCAAAACTGGCATTCTTTGAGGCGGCTAGAATTGCGGGATATGGCGATAAACCTTGGGTGGAGACAATGAAAATGTGGGAGGATATGCTCGGCATTAAAATACGTTCCGGACCCGAGACTAAGTCAACGTAATTTAGTGGGAGCAAGTAAATCCGGAGAAAACTTAGATCACCCCTTTTTGGGCCAGCCGCTCAAATTGTTCACCTTCGATGTGCGCGAACTCGCGCAGCACTTCGCGGGTATGTTGACCGAGCATCGGCGGTGCGATTTGATACTCGATGGGTGTCGCCGAATACCTGATCGGGTTTGCCACGACCGGCGTTGTCCCGAGCACCGGGTGGTCTATCTCGACTCGCATGCGCCGATGCCGGACCTGCGGATCCTCGAAGACTTCCTTGATGTTGTTCACCGGCCCGCACGGAATCGCCGCGGAAGCAATCAGCTCAACCCACTCGCGGACTGGGCGCGTCAGGAAGATCTCTTCGAGCATGGCAATGAGCACAGGCCGGTTGCGGAGCCGTGCGGCGTTCTTCGCAAATCGCTCGTCGCGTGCCACCTCCGGTCGACCCATGATCTTCATGAACTTCACGAACTGGTCGTCGCTGGCGATGGCCAGAGAGAGGAGGCCGTCTTTACACTTGAAAGTCTGCGAGGGTGCCAGGTTGCGGCTACTGTCCCCCGGACGCTGCGCGATCTGGCCGAGCTGGAGATACCTCATGTTCTCGGATGTCAATGCGGCCACCGCCACGTCGAGGAGCGCGATGTCGATGTACTGACCTTGACCCGATACGCTCCGATGGTTCAGAGCGCCGAGGATGGCAATGGTTGCGTTCATCCCTGTCATTACGTCGATGACAGCCGTCCCGACCTTCAGCGGGCGGGCGCCCGGCTCGCCATCGGGAACCCCATTGATGCTCATGAGTCCCGCTGTCGCCTGTATGATGGGATCGAAGCCGGCACGGTCTCGGTAAGGCCCATCCTGCCCGTAGCCGGTGATCGAGCAATAGACGATGTCGGGTCTGATAGCCTTCATGTCTTCGTAGCCAAGCCCGTAACGCTGCAGCGTTCCGACGATGTAGTTCTCAATTAGGACATCGCACTTTGCCGCGAGCTGACGGACGATCCTCTGTCCCTCCTGAGTGGAGATGTCGATCGTTACGGACTTTTTTCCCCGATTGAAGCCGACAAAGAACGGGCTCTCCCTGGTTTCATGGCCGTTTTTGTCCTTGATGAAGGGAGGGCCGTAGGTGCGCACGAAGTCACCCTGCCGCGGGCGCTCGACCTTAATGACCTCCGCCCCCAAGTCGGCCAGCATCTGGGTCGCCCAAGGACCGGCAAGATACCGGGTGAGGTCGAGAACCCGGATATGTGAAAGAACTCCAGCCATGATCTGCGTCTCCTGTAATGATTTAGCGGTCGCGACTCTGTATCCCGTATCGCATTATTCTACCTTTATTATGCCGCCGGAGTTGCAGCGAAGCCGTGCGCCAGCAGCCTGTCGGACTTAACAGTCCGTACAGGCTGCTAAAAGCAAAACCGGCTGACCATTCATAATAAACTCACCAGGAGTTTGTCGGAGCCAAGTCCGACAAACTCCCAGGGTCAGCCGATCTCGGCGTAGCCATTGTTGAGCACGATGATGTCGCGCTCAACGACGCGGGCGCGGAAAGACACCACGGCGCCGTTTTTCCACATTTCCATGCGGATGGTTTCGCCCGGATAGACTGGCGCAGAGAAGCGCAGCCGCAGAGAACGCAACTTCGCCGGATCGTAGCCGCAGCAGCACTTGAGCAACGCGTGCCCCGCGACGCCGAGCGTGCCGAGTCCGTGCAAGATCGGGCGCGGGAATCCGGCCGCTCTTGCCACGGCCGGATCCGCATGTAGCAAATGGCGGTCCGCGCACAAGCGGTAGATCAGAGCCATCTGCGGCAGCGTGGGCAGATCGCAGACGATCTGCGGATCGGTTTTGGGCAATTCGTGCGGGGCGGGCGGTGGCGGATCGGAGATTTGCTTGCCGTCGGCCCCGCCGTTCGCGCTGTAGCCGCCATCGCCGCGGCAGAAGGATACCTGCTCCAGCGTTGCCAGCAACGCACCGTTCGCCTGGTCGAAGATCTCGCGCTGCCGCAAGAGCAAAGCCCCTTTGCCGACACCTTTGTCGACCACTCCGGTTATACGCGTGCGGCCGATGATGGTACCAGCGGCCGGCAGCGGCTTGTGCAGACGCATGGTATGCTCGCCGTGCACGACTCTCAGCCAGTCGATACCGGCCGCGGGGTCGCGCATCCAGTTGCCCGGGTAGGCGAGCACGTTCGCCATCGTCGGCAGCACCTGCAGGTTTTTCTCGTAGACGAACTTGAGCTGGTTCTCGTCGAGCGGATCGGCGCCCAAGCCCACGCTGAGCGCGTACAGCATGGTGTCCTTGTCGGTATAAGTTTGTTCGACTGCGCCGAACGGCCAACTCTTCAGTTTGTTGCAATCAATGGTCATAAGACCTCCTTGCCGCAATTGGCGCGGCGTTCCGTAGCCGCGGATTATCCGGGCTCGATACCGGCATTCTTAATGAGCTCGTGCAGCGCATCGTAGATTCTGCGATCGATCACAATACCCTCGCGCAGGCTGCGCGCGCGTTCGCGAAATGTGCGTTCGGACGGAATGCGGATTTCGTCGAACCCGGGTTGACGGGGCGTCGCCTTGATGCGTGCGATCGCGTCGCTCAAATGGCGCTTGAATTCATCCAGCGGAACCAGCAGGTCGGGTTTTATCGCGATGATGAGGTAGCCGTAAGTCTTGTCGACGTCGAAACCGGAACCGGCCAGCACGCCGAGCGCGTCCATGGCCAGCGCCAACGCGAAGCCTTTATGGCCGCCGAACGGCAGGATCGCACCGAGTTGTGCCAACGCCGGATCACGCGTCGGCCGACCCTGGGCATCGATCGCAACTCCTTCCGGCAGCAGCCCGTCGAGGCGTTTGCGGAACTTGAGGTCGGTGGCCATAAAAGCGGAGGTGCCCAGATCGATGATCAACGGATTGTGATCAGTCGGAAAACCGAATGCGATCGGGTTGGTGCCGAGCGCGGGGCGCGCGCCGCCATGCGGTGCGACCTGATGCGTGGAACTCACGCTGTGGATGCCCACCAGCCCGGCACGCGCGATCAGCTCGACGTAATGCGCGCTGCGGCCGCTCATCCAGCTGTTGGTCACACCGACCAGCGCAAAGCCATGTTGCTGCGCTTTCGCCACCGCGGCCTGCGCCGCGCGGTATACCGCCAGCATGCCGACGTTGTTGCCACCGTCGTACAAGATCGACACAGCGGTCTCGCGCAGCGCGCTCATGGGCCTGCGCGGATCGCGAAACTTGCGGCTATCGACGATGTTCAGAATTTTCGCCAGTCCCGAATATTCGTAGCCGCACAGCGCCGCATCGACCACATGATCGGCGATAATACGCGCCTCCTCGGCGTCATAGCCTATACTGCGCAACGCCCGCTCGGACAGCTCGCGGGCGTCTGCGACGCTTAGCCGTACTCTGTTAGGCGCAAGGTTCTGCATGCTCCCCTTTCAATTTTTCGTGCATGGTACGCCGATGCGCGTACCAGTAGCCTGCGCAAGCTCTGGGTGCGATCCGGTACGGTTTCTCAGAATTGCGAGCCCAGCCGCGCCGACACCGAGTGGGCGACGGTCGCTTACGTTCACAACAGAAAAGACGAAAGAAGGAAGAAGAAGGCCCAACCAGACAGTTAAAGCTACTTTCCCTTATACACTGGTTTTCTCTTTTCGAGGAAAGACCTGAAGCCTTCCTTATGGTCCTCCGTTTGCATCAAGAGGTACTGCAAATTAGTCGTGTAATCCAGGCTTGACAGCAGGTCCATGCTAAGCGCCTTGTTTATCGCCACCTTCGTCATGGCGATTCCTTTGGAGGGACCATTCGCCAACCGGGTTGCGAATTGCATTGTCTCCGGCATCAACCGGTCGGCTGGCACGAGCTTGTCGACGATTCCGATTTTCTCGGCCTCAACCGCATCGATCATATCGCCGGTAAATGCAAGCATCTTTGCCTTGCCGATCCCGGCGAGGCGAGGCAGAAAGTAGACGCCGCCCAAGTCAGGTATAACTCCACTCGCGATGTACATCCAGCCAAAGCGCGCGTTTTCAGATGCGAATCTGATGTCGCATGCAAGGGCGAGGTCCGCGCCGGCCCCCACCGCCAGACCATTCACCGCTGCGATGATGGGTTTCTCCAGCTCCACCATCTTTCTGATCAGCCGCGTGTGGATAAAAGATCTGAACTCGAACGGAGGCTTCCTGTGATTGTCGGAGACGTCGAGCTTCATATCTCCACCTGAAGAAAACGCGCGCCCGGCGCCGGTGAGGATGACTACCTTGGTGTCATCGTTTACGTAGGCATCGTCAATGGCTGCTTCCAGCTCATCAAATAGCTTTGGCGACATCGCATTCAGCACCTCCGGGCGGTTCAATGTGATCGTCGTCACGCCGTTGGCTGCCGACGAGATGATGGTTTTGAAATCCCTGTTCAATTCGTTTCCCTCCTTTCAAATATTCTAGCTTATCTTTGGGTGGGTATTCAATAGCTTGTCCGCAGTTAGATGAATGAAGTGTTGACGCACAGGATGACGTGGTACAGCACTGGGGTGGCTCCGACTTGGAGAATTTTCAATGGTGCCCTCTATGCTATACTTTGAACTTACCCGCGGAGAACCCGGAAGCGCCAAGAAAATCGGGGGATGCTACCTTCTATGCAGGTTTCCAGCCCGTCCAAGTCCTTTCGTGTCGCTGCCGATGTCGGCGGCACCTTCACCGATATTGTCGCCTTTGACGAAGCCTCGGGCGGCGCGTTCTACGGCAAGACGCTCACCACTCCCAGTCAGCTGGTCGATGGCATTGTCACCGGCGTGAACAAGGCCCGCACTTCGGTCGACCGGGCGCGGCTTTTTCTGCATGGCACCACGATCGCCATCAATACCATGCTGGAACGCTCCGGCGCCAGGACGGCGCTTCTGACGACCCGCGGCTTTCGCGACATCTACGAGATCGGGCGGATCAACAGGCCGCAGGCCTACAACTTGTTTTTCAGGAAACACCAGCCCCTGATCAAGCGCTCTCTCAGATTCGAAGTGAACGAACGGATGAATGCGCGGGGAGAAGTGTTGAAGGCGCTGGATGAGGCGGAACTCGTCGCCACGGCGGCGAAGCTTCGCGAACTCGAGATCGAGGCAGTTGCGATTCTTTTTTTTCATTCCTACGTGAATCCCGCGCACGAGCTTCGCGCCAAACAGGTGATCGAGCAGAATTGTCCGGGGGTGTTCGTTTCCGCTTCGCATGAGTTGTCCAAGGAATACCGGGAATTCGAGAGAACTTCGACCGTGGCGGCGAACGCGTATATCGGACCGCGCATTAAAACCTATCTGGGCGAAATCCAGGAACGCTTCGCGGCGGAGCGCTTCGACGGCTCGTTCTTCGTCGTTCAATCGAACGGGGGACTGTTCGATGTTGCCCGCGCGCAGCGGGAATGCATACGCATGCTCGAATCGGGGCCGGCCGCGGGGGTGATCGGATCCAAGGTAGTGTGCGACCGGCTTGGGCTGCGTAACGCGATCGCGTTTGACATGGGCGGAACGACCGCAAAGGCCGGGGTTGTCCTCGCCGGTGAGGTCATGATGGCCGGAAACATCATGGTGGGCGGATACGCGGAAGGCCTGCCCATACAGATTCCGCTCATCGATACCCAGGAAGTCGGTACCGGCGGGGGCAGCATTGCGCGGATCGAGGAAGGCGGCGGCTTGAGGGTCGGACCGCAGAGCGCGGGCGCATCGCCGGGCCCCGTTTGCTACGACCTCGGCGGTACCCAGCCGACGGTGACTGACGCAAACCTGATTCTCGGCCGTCTTTCCGCCGGCAATTTTCTGGGCGGCGAGATGAGGCTCAACCTGGACAAGGCGAAAAACGCTTTGCGTAGCTTGATCGCGGAGCCGATGGATATATCGCTGACCGAAGCCGCCAACGGCATTATCCGCATCGCGGCCACGACGATGTCGAATATCGTGACTCGCGTCACCACGGAGCGGGGTCTGGATGCCGGTGACTTTGCCATGGTCGCCTACGGCGGCGCAGGCCCCCTGCACGCGTGCATTGTTGCCCGCGAGCTGAAAATCCCGCAGGTCATCATTCCGCCCTCGCCGGGGCATTTTTCCGCCTACGGCATGTTGATGGCCGATCTGCGGTGGGATTTCGTGCGGACCTGGTTCAAGCCGGTCAATCAGCTCGACTTCAACGAGTTCGAAAAGCACTACGCAGATATGGAATCGGAGGGCATCCGCATACTCGAGCGCGACATTAGGGACAGGAGGCGGATTGCCTGCACCCGCGCCGCGGACATGCGCTACGTCGGGCAGGAACATCCGGTCACGGTCGAGTTGCCGGGATCGCTGTTTTCGCAGCGGGACCGCGCCGCATTGAAGCGGCTTTTTGATGACGTGCACATGAAACGCTACGATTTCAATGCCCCCGAGGAATCCGCAGAGATCGTGAGCCTGCACAGCTCGGTCGTCGGGATCATGGACAAACCCGTCGCGAAACCGCTGGCCGGCCCGGGAAAAAAAGGCGGCCGGAGACCCGCGGCGAAGGCGGCAGTGCGAAAAGTCTATCTGACGGAATCGAGCGGCTATGTCGATACGCCGGTTTACGCGCGCAGCGAGCTGTCGGCCGCGCAACGAATCGCCGGGCCGGCGCTGGTCCAAGAATACGCGTCGACGACCGTGATTTTTCCCGGCGACAGTCTTAAAGTCAGCAAGTTCGGCGATCTTGTGATCACGATCGCAAGGAGTTAAGCGATGCGAGGTGGAAAAGTCAGGAAAGGCAGCCGCGCGCGGTCATCGAACCGCGCCGATCCGGTGGTAACAGAGATCGTTCGCAACGCGGTGATCGCCATTACGGAGGAGATGAAGACGAATCTCATGCGTACGGCGTACAGCATGATTATCTACGAGGCTCAGGATTTTACCGTCGGGCTTTTCACCACCCGCGGGGACATTATTTCGATCGGCATCGGGTTGCCGAGTTTCATACGCGGCATGAGCGATACCGTCAAGGCGATGCTGGCGCATTACGGCGAGGACGGCATGGCGCCGGGAGACGTGCTGGTCACCAATGACGCCTATGTCACCGGAAGCCACCTCAATCACATCACGCTGGTCGTCCCTGTTTTCGACGGGACCACTCTCGTCGCCTTCTCGGCCTGCATGGCGCATTGGGCGGACATCGGGGGCGCCCTGAACATGACCACCCTGGACATCTATTCCGAAGGCCTGCAGGTGCCGATCCTGAAGATGTACAGCGCCGGGAAGATCAACGAGGATCTGATGGCGATCTTCCGGATGAACGTCCGGATATCCGAGCGGGCAATCGGCGATCTTCACGCGCAGACCGCCGCCGTGCGCACCGGGGCGTGTCGTTTTCTTGAGTTGATTGGGCGGTACGGACGGAAACAGGTGCTCAACGGGATCGCGGCGATCATGGACCACAGCGAAGCCCTGGCGAGGAAGCACGTGCTTTCCATCCCGGACGGCGTCTACGAGGCCGAATCGTTTATGGATGACGACGGCGTCGATGCGGGTCAACGCGTCCCGATCAGGGTGAAGGTGATCGTTTCCGGCGATGAAATGACGATCGATCTCTCCGAGGTGAGCATGCAGGTCAAGGGGTTTTACAACTCGGGGGAAGCAGCGGGCCGCGGATGTTGCCAGGTGGCGTTCAAGTGCATCACTTCGGGGCTTGAAAGGCCAATCAACGAGGGAAGCTTTCGGCCGCTGAAAATCATTCTTCCGGCCGGCCGGGTTGTCAGCGCGACAAAACCTGCGCCGATGCGCCGATGGATGACCTACCCCATGACAGTAATCGACACGATTTTCAAGGCGCTTGCCCTCGCGATTCCGAACCGGGTCATAGCGGGACACCATGCCGATATGATGTCAGCGGCGCTGAACGGGCATATGCCTGAGGACGGAAAACTGTTCCTCCTCAACGGTGGATTGATGGGCGGTGGCTGGGGCGCCAAGAACGGCGCCGACGGGTCGAACGCCACCATCTGCATGAACGACGGCGACACACATAACAGCCCGTTAGAGCAGATGGAGGCGAAATATCCGGTGATGGTCGACCGCTATGCGCTGCGGGAGGATTCGGGCGGTGCCGGAAAATGGCAAGGCGGCCTGGGTGCGGAGAGAGTTGTGCGCGCGACCAGCGACCTCATGTTCAATGCCATGGTCGAACGCGTCTTCTGCCGCCCATGGGGACTCTTCGAGGGACATCCGGGAGCGGGAAACCAGGTCGCGGTACAGGTCGGGGCGGCGCCCGAAATCCGGTTTCCCAGCGGCAAGGTGCTAGGCCGGCTGCTCAAGCCGGGCGACGCATACATTTCGCGGTCCGGGGGCGGAGGCGGCTACGGTTCGCCGCTCGATCGTCCGGTTGAAAGAATTGAGGAAGACCTGCGCGAAGGTTACATTTCGCGGAAGCGGGCGGAGGGCTGTTATGGCGTTGTTTTCGGTGCGAAAACCGGATTGATCGACAGGCCTGCAACCGAAGTGATGCGGGCAAAACTTCGCACGTTGAGCGATTCCGTCATGCGTCCGGAAGTAGAAGACTCCGGTGCGGTCGTTGACGCCGAGGATGCCGGCAATGTGCCGGAAGGGCTTCATCCGCCTGAAGGAGTGCTTTTCCCGCTGCGCTGCTGCTAATGGGACCGTAATGCTACAAACCCGGACAGATCATGCGCTCTCAACACTCCCTTGCACTGTTGCAGAGCAGCGAAAAACCGCTTAGCATACCCGCTCCAAACCCTCAACTAAGTTTGGGGCATCACCTCTCGAAGCTAACGTGGAGTCATCTCATGCTTTACCTATCGGTGAACAAGTACTCTTTGCTCCTTGCCGCAGTATGCACGGCCACGCTGCTCGTGTCATCCCCGGCTCGCGCCGCGGACGCGGGCGATTGGCCGACGCGCCCCATCCGGCTGATCGTGCCGTTCGCCCCGGGGGGCGCCAACGATGTGATCTCGAGGCTACTGGCGAATAAGCTGGGCCCGGTGCTTGGTCAGCAGGTCATCGTGGATAACCGCGGTGGCGGCGGCGGGGTGATCGGCGCTAACTTAGTGGCGACCGCCAGCCCCGACGGCAATACGCTGATGTTCAATTCTTATTCGCTGGCCACCGGCGCCGCCGCGCGGAAAACACCCTACGACCCGGTTAAGGATTTCGCCGCCATCGGCCGTGTGGCGTTCGCCCCCCTCGCCATCGTGACGCGGACGAACTTTCCGGCCCGTTCCGTGAAGGAACTCGTGGCTTATGCCAAAGCCAACCCCGGCAAGATCAGTTACGGGGCCGCGGGGCCGGGCAGCAGCCAGCACTTGGTGACCGAACTGTTCGGCCTCACGGCCGGCATCAAGATGGAGGCTATTCACTACAAGGGTACTGGCCCCTCGTTAATCGACCTGATTGCTGGGCGCATCGACCTAGGCATTACCACGCCGACCTCGCTAAGCGGCGTGGGGGGAGCAGATAAACTGCCCAAGCTCGCTTTTGCCAGTGCGCAACGCCTCGCCTCGGCCCCCGACGTGCCTACCGTGCGCGAGGGCGGTATCGATTTCGTGGCCGAAGTATGGTGGGGCGTGTTCGCCCCGCGCGGGATATCCAATAACATTCGCACCCGCCTGAACGCCGAGATCAACAAGATCGTCGCCGAACCGACATTCGTCAATTTACTGGGTGCCATCGGTGCGACACCTAGCCCCTCCACGCCGCAAGAAATGCAGGACATCCTGGTCAAGGATGTGCAGCGTTGGACGGCAACGGCCGAAAAGGCCGGCGTCCGCCAGCAATAGCGGCGTTCCATTCGCAACACTTCAACGCGAACCGATGACTTGACCTGATAAGAGATCATGGTCGATACTAGCAGCCTGTCGGACTTAAGAGTCCGCACAGGCTGCTAAAAGCAAAACCGGCCGAATATGCAGATCAAAAACCCCTGCGGCAGTCGAACGGCAGGAAAAGCAAGGATAAATTTGCACGTCGGTCATCTTTTTGTCCTTTTTGCCCGTGGCCGGTTTTGCCTTAGGAGTTTGTCGGCGCTAAGTCCGACAAACTCCTAGGATCATCGGTTTGCGTCGAGTTGAAAGCAGCGGCGCTGCCGCAATGGCGGCGGAGGGGAAGGTCGTCACGAAATGGTTGAAGAGCGAGGTTATGACGTAGCGGTGGTGGGTGGCGCAACCGGAGGACTCGAAGGCGGCCCCGAAATCGGATATGTCGGTGGGTTAGTCAAGGGTGGCGTTACGGGCTTGGTGGCAGCGGAACATATCGCACATCACTTTTTCCCTAACTAGATCAAAGAATCCGCGCGCAGGTTGTGTTAAAAAATAAATTCAGAGCCTAAGGCGGCTCAAGATGTCAAAGCTTGCGCGCGTTGCGCAAGCATTTCAAGCGCGTACTCTTTATGGTTTCTCGTTGTCTCAAGGGTAAAGAATCGCGACCGCGAAATTATTGGAGAAGTAGATCATGGCTGGAGCTCTTTCGCATATCCGAGTACTCGACCTCACCCGGTATCTTGCTGGTCCTTGGGCGACCCAGATGCTGGCCGACATGGGGGCGGAGGTCATTAAGGTCGAGCGCCCGCAGGAGGGTGATGTCGTGCGCACCTACGGCCCCCCCTTCGCCAAAGACAAGAATGGCCATGAAACCAGGGAGAGCTCATTCTTTCTCGGCGTGAATCGGGGAAAGAAGTCTGTAACGATCGACATCTCCACTCAGGAGGGACAGAGGATCGTCCGTCAACTCGCGGCAAAGTGCGATGTCCTAATTGAGAACTACATCGTCGGAACGCTGCAGCGTTACGGGCTTGGCTACGAAGACATGAAGGTCATCAGACCTGACATTGTCTACTGCTCGATCACCGGCTACGGGCAGGATGGGCCTTACCGAGACCGTGCCGGCTTCGACCCCATCATACAGGCGATGAGCGGATTCATGAGCATCAATGGCGTGCCCGATGGGGAGCCGGGCGGCGGCCCGCTGAAGGCCGGGATTGCTCTCACCGACATAATGTCGGGAATGATCGCGACCATCGCCATTCTCGGTGCCCTGAACTATCGGAGCGTATCGGGTCAAGGTCAGTACATCGACGTCGCGCTCCTCGACGTGGCGGTAGCCGCGTTGCAATCCGAGAATATGAAGTACCTCCTGTTCGGCGAGATCCCGCAGCGTCTGGGGCGCGTGAGCCGCAATTTGGCGCCCACGCAGACTTTCAAGTGTCAAGACGGAATCCTTTCACTGGCCATCGCCAACGATGCCCAGTTCGCGAAGTTCATGAAGATCATGGGTCGGCCGGAAATGGCACGCGACAAGCGATTT
>JACQOI010000027.1 GCA_016202615.1 Betaproteobacteria bacterium | reverse complement strand
CCGATCGATTCGCACGTTGCGCCGGACTTCATTCCCAAGTCCATCAAGTCGCGTGTGGAAGCGCTGGGCGGCTCGCTCGAGGTCGAGCACGGCGCGCGAGGCTATACCGTCGTGCACGCAACCATTCCGGCGTAACGGGAAACACCGTGTCACGAGCGCAGCAGACAGAAGCGCCTATACGCATCTTCATCATCGATGATCATCCCACGATCATCTGGGGACTGGAGCGCCTGATCGAGAGCGAGCAGCCGCGAATGGGCGTGGTTGGCAAAGCCACGGGATCCGCACCTGCCATGCTGCTCATCGAACAGGCGCAACCCGATGTTGTCCTGCTCGACCTCGACCTCGGCAAAGAGAACGGGCTCGATGCGATACCGGAGCTTCTGAAAAAATCGGCCGCGAAGATACTGGTTCTGACGGGCGTGCGCGATACGAGCGCTCACGAGGCTGCGATCCGGGCCGGCGCGCTGGGCGTCGTGGGCAAGGAGGCCGCTCCCGCGGAGCTGCTGCAGGCAATCGTGCGAGTGCACCGCGGCGAGTTGTCAGTCGACCGGCAGACCACCGCGCGGCTCCTGGCGAAGATATCGCGCAACCAGTCGCCGCCCAGCCGCAGCGATGAGGAGGAGAGAATAGCGAGTCTGACTACGCGCGAGCGCGACATCGTGCTGAGCCTGGTCCGCCAGCCGCAGCTCCTCATCAAGGAGGTAGCGGAGTTGCTGGGCATTTCGGAAAAGACGCTCCGCAATCACCTGAGCTCCATCTACGAAAAGCTCGGCGTCTCGGGACGGCTCGAGCTCTACGTGTTCAGCAGTAAGCAAATGCTGGACAAACGCGAGCAGTAAGTAATCCGTGTCAGCGTCGGCGTGACAAGTGGCGCCCTGCGTGTAAATGCCAGTTGCAAATAAGCGGCATCGTAAGCGCTCAGCGCCCATCGCCGCGCCAGCAGCGGCAGCGTTTCCCAGTCGGATTCGACAAACTCGATATCCAGGCTTGCGAGCAGCCGGTAGCGGGAAAGGACGAGCTTGGCATGAGCGGGTTCCCGCAGCAGCTTGATAGTGCAAACGCTTGCGATCTCGTAACGCAGCAGGCCGGGCGCCAGCAGCGTGCCGCTCACGCTGGCGATGACAGGCGCACCCTCGGGCTCGTCGAACAGGACGGCCGCGACCGCCGAAGCGTCGACTTGCATGCCTGAATACGTCTCAGTAATCGACTTTGGCGGCAGCGGTTGCGCCGAGCAGGACGATGTGAACCCGGTACGGCCCGTGCGCGCCGAGCACCAGCGTCTGCTCGATGTCGGCGGTGCGCGACGGGCCGGAGACGAAGTTGACCGCGCGCGGCATTGCAGTGTGTTCGCCACGCAGCAGATTCCATGCATCCTCCATGCCGCGCACGATGCGGCTGGTTCTGACGACGGCAACATGCGTCTCGGGCAGCAGGCTGGTGGCCGCCGGCGTACTCGGTCCCGATAGCAGCATCAACGTGCCGGTCTCGGCGATCGCGCAGAAGCAGCCGGTGATGCCGACCAGGTCCGAACCTTGCGCCGCGCGCGCTTCGACGTTGATGCCGGCGGCGTGCCATTCGAGTCCGATAAACTCGGGCCAGCACGCCGCGCTCCGCGGCAGACTGTACTCGTGCAGATAGCGCGCAACCGCAAGCGGCACGTGGTCGAGCGTGCCGACCCGATCCACAGTCGTCGCCAACGTCACCGCGCACTCACAAAAGCGCGCGACCGGCTCCCAATCGGATTGAGGGCGCGGGCCCGACGGATGCGCCTTGATGTGGGCCTCGACCGCAGCGCGCTCCTGCGCGGTTGGCGCACCGGTTCTGCCCTGCGCGGCGCGGATGCGGGAAAGAATGTTATCGCGTAGTGTTACCGCCATACCAATCGTGGCATACTAACTAACGAGGCAGGAGCTTGTCGGACTTACCCCGACAAGCTCCTGATGCAAAACCGGCTCCAGTAGAATTGCAGAATAGGATAACAGAAATGCGAATTTATCCGCGCTTTTTCCCGAATTCTACCGATTAGGAGACTAACGATGAGCGTCCAAAATCTGAAGTTTTCTGCCAACGACGAGCGGAAACAGACGAGCATCAAGAGACTGAAGTTTTGTGTCAACGGCGAGTGGATCGAGTCGAAGACCGGCAAATACATGCCGGTCATGAACCCCAGCACCGGCCAGCAGATCGCCGAAGCCCCTTGCTGCACGCTGGAAGAAGTCAATGCGGCCGTCGATGCCGCCGCCGCCGCTTATCCGGCGTGGCGCGATACGCCGATTCCCGAACGCATCCAGTTGATGTTCCGCTTCAAGCAGCTCCTGGACCGGAATCTGGATGAGTTGACCACCCTGCTCGCCACCGAAATGGGCAAATGCCTGGCGGAGGCCCGGGGCGACGTGCTGAAAGCCATCGAGGTCGTCGAATGTTCGTGTTCGACCCATTACCTGATGCAGGGCGACACCTGCATGAACGTGGCCGCCGGTTATGACACCGTGTCCTACCGCGAGCCGCTCGGCGTGTTCGCCGGTATCGTCCCCTTCAATTTCCCGGCCATGATCCCGATGGGCTGGATGATTCCCTTCGCCATCGTCACGGGCAATACCTTCGTGCTGAAAGCCGCCTCGATGGTGCCGCAGACCTCGATGCGGATGCTCGAACTGCTGATCGAAGCGGGCATGCCCAAGGGGGTGGTCAATCTGGTCACCTGCAGCCGCGTCGAGGCCGACAGCCTGCTGGTAAATCCGCACATCAAGGGCATCTCTTTCGTCGGTTCGACCGCCGTCGGCATGCATATCTACAAGACCGCTTGCGGCGCCGGCAAGCGCGTTCAGGCCCTCACCGAAGCCAAGAACCATGCGCTGGTCATGGAAGACTGCGTGCTGGAGCGTTCGGTCAAGGGCGTCATCAATTCGACCTACGGCTGCGCCGGTCAGCGCTGCATGGCTCTGCCCGTCGTGTGCGTGCAGGAATCGATCGCCGACGAGTTCGTCACCCTGCTGAAGAAATATGCCGCGGAGCTGAAGATCGGCCCCGCCTATCTGCCCGAATCGCAGCTCGGCCCGCTGGTGTCCCTGAGCCAGAAGGAATGGGTCGAGAAGTGCATCGCCCGTGGCGTCGAGGAAGGCGCCGAGCTTGTTCTCGACGGTCGCGGCGTCAGAGTGCCCGGCTATGAGAACGGCTACTACGTCGGCCCGACTATTTTCGATCACGTGAAGCCCGGGCACTTCGTCGGCAACGAAGAAATCTTCGGCCCGGTCACCAGCGTCAAGCGCATCAAGGACTTCGAGGAAGGCCTGGCGATCATGAACGCCAGCCGGTTCGCCAACGGCTCGTGCATCTACACCAGCTCGGGCCGCCATGCGCGCGAGTTCGCCCGGCGCAGCGACGCCGGCATGGTCGGCGTCAATGTGGGCATTCCGGTGCCCTTCTCGATCTTCCCGTTCAGCGGTCACAAGCAATCCTTCTTCGGCGATCTGCACGCGATGGGCAAGGACGGCGTGGCCTTCTACACCGAGACCAAGTCGGTCACCTCGGTGTGGTTCACCGAGGAAGACTCCAGGAAAGCGGTCAGCACCTGGGACGGCACGCTGACGCGCAAGTAGACGGCGGCAGCGATGCATATCAACCGGTTTGTTCATCGCGATCTCCTAATCTAACCGCCAAGAACGAGAAAAGCGTTGTTAACCACAGATGAACACAGATAATTTCATTTCCAAATCAAGAAAGCATTAATAATTGGAGTAGGGTGCGCTTGCGCACCGATTGCCGGATGGTGCGCAAGCGCACCCTACACTGAAATAATGTAACTTCTGAAGTGGATTTATCTGTGTTCATCTGTGGTTTCGATTCGATTTTTGGTTTCCTTTGCGGTTCAGCTTTGTCGCTTTTTCCGTGCATATAATTCGCGGAAAGTCTTACCCTGCGGCGCCGGCATGTCGCGGCCGGCGGTCCAGCCGCCGCCCAACGGCAGATGATGAATCAGTTTTTCAGCGCCGCCCATCCAGCTCAGTATTCTGACGCCGATCCCGGACAATAATGCATACAAAGCGGGGCGCCGCGCCGCCCAGCCCCACAATCCCAGCCCGAGATATTCGACCCATGGCCGCAAGCCGCGCTCGAATTGTTTCTCACGCAATTTTCGCATCAGATCAGGCAGCGGAATCTTGACCGGGCACACCACGCCGCACTGATTGCACATGGTCGACGCGTGCGGCAGATCGAGCGCGTTCTCAAGCCCGACATAGGTCGGCGTCAGGATCGATCCCATCGGGCCCGGATAAACCCAGCCGTAGGCGTGGCCGCCGACGCTCTGATACACCGGGCAGTGATTCATGCACGCGCCGCAGCGGATGCAGCGCAGCATCGGCTGCATGTCGCCGCCGATCAGCCGGGTGCGGCCGGCGTCGAGCAGGATGATGTGAAAATGCCCCGGGCCGTCCTCCCCGGCCGGCGCAACGCCCGTGGTGAACGAAATATAGTTCGATATCGTCTGCCCGGTCGCCGAGCGCGGCAACAGGCGCAGCAGCGTGGTTACGTCTTCGAGCGTGGGCACCACTTTCTCGATGCCGGTGATCGCGACGTGCACGCGCGGCAGCGTCGTCACCATGCGGCCGTTGCCTTCGTTGGTGACGATCAGCGTCGTTCCGGTCTCGGCGACGATGAAGTTGGCGCCCGAGATTCCCATGTCGGCCGACAGGAAATGCGAGCGCAGCATTTCGCGCGCCTCGCGCGTCAGCTCGGCGGCAGCGGATTTGCGCGGCAGATGGTGCTTTTCCTCGAACAGGTCGGCAATCTCGGCCCTGCCCTTGTGGATCACCGGCGCGATGATGTGCGACGGCGGCTCCTGCGCGAGTTGCAGGATGTATTCCCCGAGATCGGTCTCGACCACTTGCACGCCGGCGGCTTCGAGCGCATCGTTGAGCGCGCATTCTTCGCTCACCATCGACTTCGACTTGACCACTTTGCGCACGCTATACTTCGCCGCGAGCTCGCACACGATGCGATTGACGTCGGCGGCGGTCTCGGCCCAATGCACGAT
>JACQOI010000277.1 GCA_016202615.1 Betaproteobacteria bacterium | reverse complement strand
GCATTGCGAATACCGCCGCCTGCCCCAATCCTCAGCCTTGCCTGAGGCCTAGATACACGGCCGTTTCCGGCTACTGCCCGCAAACCCTTGTCCCACGCGCCTTTCCAGCCAGCGTGTCACTAGCAAGTGTCAAACTCGGGTTTGAAGCGTACGGCGTGACTTGCGGCATCACGTTTACGTTTGGAGGACTGAAGATTACGACAAAAGCGCAGGTGGTCGACACGGAGGAAAAGCCGATCCCCGGTCTATACGCGGCGGGTGAGTTGGTCGGCGGTATTTTCTATTTCAATTATCCCGGCGGCTCTGGTCTTATGAATGGCGCGGTGTTCGGACGGGTGGCGGGTGAGAATGCCGCGCGTTACGCGGTCCGGCGGTAGTGTAATTCCATTTCGCAATCAAAAATGAAATACCGTAGGGTGCGCCGTGCGCACCGGCAGTGATGGTGCGTGGAACGCACCCTACAAGATTATTGTTGTTTTGAACGCAAATTGGAAAAAGCCAGTCGTCGCCGTTTGATTATCATTTCCCCACCCGCGCCGCCACATTGCGCTTCGCCGCATAAAATCATACGTTGCCGAATTCATGAACCAGAGTGCTTAGCCGCAGCGCAGTTTTTGCGCTGCCTCACGTGCAGTCAGGCCTTCCATACCGAGAACGACATCCCGTATTTCCTGCACGCGACGCTCCGGTAAGGCACGCCCGGCGTTGTCCCAATACTTTGTTTCGATTTCCTCCGCTGTCAACGCGCGGTCGCTGGCTCCGCGATTGACCCGTTCGTGATGCTTGAATTCGCGCCCGTCAGTGGTTTTTATCACCACCCCGCCTGAAAAATAGTCCGGAAACGCGGACTCGGGATCGGCGGCCGCCTCGACTTTTTGCGCAAGTGACAGAATCTCGCCATCGGTCCGCGCGTCGATCTCGAGTTCGGCGAGTCCGAAACGACCACGTACCAACGAGGTTGCCACCAGGTACTGCACACTGAACTTAGCATCGTAGTCGCTGGCCGGGCGCACCTTATTGGCAACCGGCTCCGCGATATGGCTGATCGTTTCCGCGGGCACGAGCGCGATGACCTTTGCGATCTGGCCCGGGGTAAGGCAATGCCTTTCCCGGAGCAACAAAGCCGAGTCGGCGCAGGCATGGATGAAATGGCATACCGGATAAGGCTTGACCGCCACGCAGCCGAGTTCCCAGGTTGTGCCAAGACCGGCAGTGATCGAACCGTAATTCACTTTTTTTTCTAGATCACCTAAGTGGCTCTTGTATAGCCCGAACCGGCCTTCGTACGGTTTGGTTGGGCCGATAAAGCCGTTGCGCGCAAGGCTCGCGGCGGTGATCCCCGCTACGGCCGCCCACCCGGGATGCAGGCGTTTGTTCCACGCTCCTTCTTCAAGAAATTCCGCGCTCGCTGCGGCGGTGCTGCCGGCAAGCCCCTGTGCCATAGCTAGTTGTAGCGGTGTCAAGGCGTAGAGCCAGCCCGCTTGCAGCGCACATGAAAAATGCGCGCCCAGTCCGGTAGGGTGAAAGCCAAAATGATGGAAGAGGCCTTTGGCCGCCTCGCAAATCCGGATGACAATCTCGACCCCCAGCACGTAAGCGGCCAGCAGCTCGCGCCCCGAACAGCCAAGCCGCTCAGCCACCCCCAGTGCGCAGGGAAACGCACTTGCAGTCGGATGTACGATTGCCCGAATGTGGGTATCATCGAAATCCAGACCGTGGACCAGCACAGCGTTCATCAAGACCGCATCGCGCACCGGTAGCCGCTCGGGCATTCCTATTACCGAGCAGTCACCGATTCCGCCGAGTGCGCGGACTCCGGACAGGGTGCGATGCGCAAAATCGAATTGAGTGGAGGCGAGAGCGATGCCTACCGCGTCGAGGATCAGATACTTGGCGCGCCGGCGAATCGATTCCGGAACCGCATCGTAGTCGAAGTCGGCAACGAATTCCGCCAGTTGCCGAGAAATGGTCGTAGTGTGCTCGGACGTGCAGGGTGCCAAAGCCTTCACGGAAGCAGGTGTGCTCATGCAAATCGATCCGCCAGTAAATGTCGGCTCTGTTGCATTTCAAACTTAAAGTCGCCGTACTATGGGCGAAGGCGACATTCCGCTCAGTCCGGTCTCGCCCCTGCGGCCTTTACCACCTTGCCCCAGCGCGTAAACTCCTCTTTGACAAAAGCCGCGAAGCGCTCCGGGCCCATGCCGCTCAGCTCGACCCCTTGCGCGCCGAGCTGCTGCCGCACCTCCGGGGTCTGGAGTGTACGCGTAACCTCGGTGAAATTGCGCTGCACGATGTCCTTGGCGGTCCCGGCCGGCGCCAGCAGTCCGTACCACACGGTGACTTCGAACCCCGGCAGGGTTTCGGCCAGCGCCGGAACCTCCGGCAACGCCGGGGCGCGCTTGGCTCCGGTGACGGCAATCGCGCGCAGCAGCCCCGCGCGGACGTGCGAAAGTGTAGTCGGCACGGCGGTAAACATCAACGGCACTTGCCCACCGAGCAGATCGATAATCGCTTGGGCAGCGGTCCTGTAGGGTATATGAGTCAGCTCGATGCCGGCCGACATCTTCAGCAACTCACCGGCCAAGTGAGTCGTGGTCCCGTTGCCGCCCGAGGCGTAGTTAAGGTGCCCTGGTTTGGTCTTGGCCAACAAGACGAGTTCCCTGACCGATTTCGCCGGCAGCGCTGGGTGTGCGTTGAGCACCAACGGCACCGTGCCGAGCAGAATCACCGGCGCGAAGTCCTTGACCGGGTGATAAGGAAGGTTGGGCGTCACATGGGGATTGATCGACAGGCTGGCGTTGCCGGCGAGCAGAAAGGTATAACCGTCAGCAGAGGACTTGGCGCCCGCCGCCGTCCCGAGGTTACCGTTGGCGCCGCCGCGATTGTCGACCACAACCTGTTGGCCAAAGGACTCGCTAACTCTTGGCGACAGCGCCCGGGCCAGAATATCGCCGGTGGTCCCCGGCGCATAGCTCACGATCCAGCGGATTGGCTTGGTCGGATAGGCGCTCTTTTGCGCCACGACGCTGCTGGACCCCATGCCCAACAGTGCCACCAACACGAAGCAGACGACCAGCGACGGATATTTCATGGGTTACCTCCCAGTCGAGTATTGCCAGCGCGGTGCCTTGGTCGGTCTGCGCGCCGGCGAGCACATCGTTTATGCTTTATGCATCTATCCCGCGTGTCCCAAGTCCTGTTTCTCCACAGCCCCTTGCTTAGCGCTTTTCTCCTATAGATAACGCCTCCGCCCACCACTTGTAGTCCGCAGGTTTCCTCATTTCGAGCGCCCGGACCCAAGGGTAGTCGCCCGCTTGCGCAAAGCCGTGCACTGGATGACTACCTGAACGCAAGGCCTCAAGGCAACCGAGATCTTCCAGCCTGGCGTTGCCGATGTTTACCTCCGGTCCGAATAGAGTAACCAACCAGAACTGCAACGTTCGCCGGTTCAACAACGGACGCAAAGGAGACACCTCAAAGATTATCCGCTCCGGGCCCACTTTCTTGGCAACACGCAACACTTGCTGCGTGGCGCTGTCGCGTTTCGCAAGCAGCTCCTCGGCGGATTCACCGAGAACCTGCCTCAGAAGATGGCCTTCCCAATAAACGCGTTCTGCCCCTGCTTCGAGCAACGCGAGCATTTGCGTGATGGTAACTTCTTCGTTGATCACTTCCAAGCCGCGCCGCGTTTCATCCTGCTCAGACCATTTCTTCCCGACTTCGCCGAAGACTGCGAAGCCGAGATCTTGCGCGCGCTTCACCATATCCGATTCGCGTCGCATGTCTCTTCCCGTGTTTGTTACCGTATCAGAGATCTCGATCACCGAGAACCCCATTTCCGCGAGCTTGCGCATAATTTCATACTCAATCCCCGTTTTACCTTGCGCAGCTTGCATCCGGGCAATTTCCATAACGAGTCCGCCGGGTTGGACACGCACCTTGTGCGCGTTGTAGACCTCGATCTTCTTCCGCACTTCCTTCTCAGGCGCTCTCAAGTGCGGGTCCCAGATCTTCGCGATATCGAGGTAATCCCCGTACTGCTCCATCATGCTTTGGACAAACGATACCGGCCAGCCGGTATCCATTACCATCGTGAGACCCTGCTGCCGCGGTTTTCGTGAACGCTCGGGCCAGGCAATGCCCAGATAGGATTGAAATGTAGGTTCCACGTCGTATTTCTCCTTGTTCGCCTAGGAAGTCGTGCCAATCATTCAGGGTCGCGGGAACCAACGGGTTCTCTTCAATGCGCCCCTACTTCAAATTGCTTTGATAATGATAGCAGCGGGCTAGATATGTAGGCAAGTAATAAGATTTTCAACGATCAAGCTGCCTGTAAGCACTGTGCTCCGCAATTGTTCGGCCGCGCGCGTTCAGACCCGCAGGAAAGCCGGTTCATCCCGGCATATCCACGAAAAAATATTCATAATGCAGACTGCACAGTTCCCGACATCGCGTGGCGCAGCGCGAGGGGTAAGTTCGGCCGCACTTGCCCCTCGCCTCATGCGATGATCCCACGCCTCTCAGGATTCGCGCCATACTGACGTAACCGGCATTGCCGATTGGCCGAGCGCAAGCGCAACATGCTTCCCGGCGCGATGCTCGGCAGCGGTGAATCAGCGCGAAACCGTCACCAGCGTCCAAACGCGCGAAAAGAGCAGGATTGAATTCTCTTCTTCAAAGTCCGAGATTGTCGCCGCAGCGGACCGTCACCATCAACAAGACAGATGGCATCGAGCCGGGGTGACTACAGCACGCGTTCTCTGGCCACTCTAAGCCCGGCGCTCATTCGAGCGTGATGCCCGCGCTTTTCGCTACGGCCCTCGATTTGCTGATTTCCGCCGCGAGAAACTTCTGGAATGTATCGGGATTAGTGCCCATCGGTTCCGCCCCTTCACTGAGAAGCCGTGTCTGGACAGTGCTTTTGGCCAAAGCTTTATCAATCACGCCGTGCAACAGGAGTCGTGTCGAGCGGGCGGTCTTGGCCGGCGCCGAAAGCCCCCACCAAGTTGCGAATTCGTATCCCTCCACGCCACCTTCCCTCATTGTGGGAAGATCGGGAACCGCTTTCGAACGTTGGCTTGTCGTTACACCGAGCATCCGTAACTTGCCTGTCTTCGCATGGGGAAGAACAGGCGGCATGGGGGAAAAATACAATGCCACCTCACCGGAAATGGTGGCAATTAGTGCAGGGCCAGCACCCCGATACGGGACATGAACCAGCTTAATCTTGGCAATGGAGTTCAGCAATTCTGCCGCCACATGCGAGGTTCCGCCAGGGCCACTGGAACCATAATTAATCTTTCCCGGGCGCATCTTGGCGAAGCTGACCAGTTCCGAGACAGATTTGATCGGAAGCGACGGGTTGATCGAAAGCACCATGGGGGCAGACGCAATTAGCGTAATGGCGTCAAAATCGTTGACCGGATCGTACGGGAGGTTTTTTGTAAGGCCGGCATTTAGTGCAAAATTTAAAGTGACGAGCATTAGCGTGTAACCATCCGGTAGAGCTTGTGCAACTATGTTCGCTGCGATGCGCTCGCCTACTCCGGGCCGGTTATCCACGATGACCGGCTGACCCAATGCCGCCATGATTTCCGGCTGTACCACCTGACGTGCCATGAGGTCAGAGCCGCCTCCAGGCGGATATCCGACTACCAGCCGGATTGGCCGTTCCGGGTACGCTGCCCAAGTGACGTGTAGAACCGGGGGAAGGCAGAAGAGAAAAAGCACCACGAGTGCCTGGCGATAAACCGGTAAAGTCATGTAGCATGCCCCTTTCTAAAGGTCTCGTTGTTGCATCATTTTATTATAATACCACATTCACCACGCGGCGATTTGTCCTCGAGGTCTTCTTGCACTCCGTTTTTGAATGGAACGCCGTGGCCAAGGTCAAGCCACGGATCGATGGGATTGATTGCCCAGCCATGATTCCGATTTTCAGCCTTCCCACACTTGTCTAAGCACTCGGTTGACATTTTCACCGAGAATCAAGCGGATGTCCTGATCGCTGAAGCCTCGCTTTACCAGCCCGGCCGTAACGTTATATAACGTCCCCGGGCCTACCCCAGCTGTGTGCATAATGTCAGTGCGCAGACCGTCACCAATAATAGCGACCTCGGGGTACTTAGAGTGGAACACGCGCATACGTTCCAGTGTGTACTTGCGCTCGTCCCCAATATCAGTCCCAATACAGACGTGTTCGATCCCTACAAGATCCCTGACGTACTCCACGTGGTCGACAAAGTCGTCCATCGTGGTGCCAGTCTGAAGGCCGTTGCTTTTCAGGAAGCCCGACTTTGCAGCTATGCCGATCACACCGCCTCTCGCTGCCAGCGCTTTTATCACTTCATCTGTCTTGTTCCGCGGGGTGTTGACCAAACCCGAGGCGCCACAGTGTGTTGCCATGACGGGATGCGCTGAGCGCTCGATAATTTCTAGCGTTGTCCCAATGCCAACGTGCGAAACATCAATGACAATGCGCAAGCGATTCAATTCATTGATCAATCGGACGCCAAAATGGCTCAATCCTGACTGGATTCGCTCGCCGCAACCATCACCAGCAAGGTTGCGGTACTGATAAGTCGGCTGAACCCATCGAATACCAAAGTTATGGAACACAGAAAGCAATGAGATGTCGTCCTCGAGCGATACGATGTCCTGAAAGCCCATGAAAATTGCGGTGCGGCCGCTTTCCTTTGCCAGCGCTACGTCGGCATAATTTCGAGCGATAAAACCGACATCAGGGTTAGCTTCGTACAGTTTTGACCAAGTAGCGATGGACCGGACTGCCTCCTTGAAGGACATTGAGTAGGCAACCGTGTGATTTATTGCCGTGATTCCGGAATTTTTGATCTTACTGATATAAGTCTCGTCCGCGTAGGCTTGGTCCGTCGAATCACAAGCATTCCAAAAGACGCACTCGTTGTGTAGCCGGGTCGCCCGGTCTCGGCCAGCAAGATTTAAGTCCACTGCAAAATCATAGTTACGGCGGACGCGAAGACTCGTAGCTGTCATCATGATTCCTTCTGTTTATGCGAACCGATTGTCCAAACGGACATTACCGAGGCGATTCCAAGCTGCAAATGCAACCGGGTTGAGGCGGATTAAGTGTAACCGAATGCTCCTCTGGCCAGCAATCCTGCATTCCCGAGCCGAGAGTCACCCGGCGCATCCTCGAGCACCTGGGCCTGTGGCGCCGCTTCCCACCGAGCGAAGTCCGCCCGTCGATCCCGCGATCTGGCCGCCGTACGCCAGTCTTTCGCTGCCCTGTCGCCCGGGCAGGTGTATGATTTGCCTTAACGTCCGTCTCGGAGCGCCTGATAAGCGCCGATGCGGCCGCCGAACCCGCCCTGGAGCTCGGGGTCCTAAGTCCCGAACAGGGCTCCCGGGCCGCCTCAGAGCTCGCGACAGGCTCGATCAGCGAGTGAACTCCGACGACCGGCGGGTTGATTTTCCCATCGCTAATTCAGCTTGGAACCAATCTCTGAAACTGATACCGCCGCGATCCACTCCGTTCCTACTCATATCGCACTGATCAGTTGATCAAGCGCTGGAAATTCAGAGCTTCCTTAAGGGGGTCTCATGTCGACATGCATAGAAGCAATCAGTAGCTATGCGGCAGGCTTTGAAGTGGGCGAATTGGATGAAAAAACACGAACGCATGTCAAGCTCATCATCCTTGACACGCTTGGCTGCGGCCTGTTCGGGTCGACGCTGCCCTGGGTACGTACCGTGCGCGAGTACGTCGAGAGCTGGGACCGGAATGACGAAGCAACGATCTGGGGAACGCGAAGCCGTGCGCACAGTACCAGCGCCACACTGGTGAATAGCATCGCCACCCACGGATTCGAGTTCGATGACACGCACCTGCCCCTCGGATTGCACACCGGATGCGTGGTTTTGCCTGCCGCCTTGGCGGTAGCGGAGGCCGCCGGCGCAACTGGCGAACGGCTGCTCGGTGCCGTCGCAATGGGCATGGAAACCCTGATTCGCGTGCGGCAAGGAATGGATATGACCCACATCGAGCGGGGATGGAACTCGACTGGCTCGATAGGCAACCTCGGGGCCGCGATGGCGGCCGGTTACGTGATGAAGCTCGATCCGGTCCGGCTCGGCCATGCTCTGGCGGTGGCGGCCATCAACAGCGGCGGCCTTCAGGTAGCGCAGTTTTCGATGTCGAAGCGCTTCATCGTCGCCCGGCCGGCACAATCCGGTGTGATTGCAGCGCAGCTGGCATCGCGTGGCTTTGAAGGAAGCCTGAACGCGCTCGAGAGCGAGACCGGCGGCTTTCTCGCGGCTTTTTCCGACGGCTTTGACCCGGCTGCGGTCGTGCAGGGACTCGGCAAGGAGTTCGGACTCCTGGACAGCCACATCAAGCCTTATCCCGCCGCGCAGGGTACGCACGAACCCGTCGACCAGACGCTGCTTCTGATGTCCGAGCATGGCTTCAAGGCGCCCGACGTCGAACGGGTGGAGGTCGGTCTGCACTCCATCTCGTATCACTATCAGCGGGAGCTCACCTTCGACAACCTGGCCCAGGCGCTCTTCAGCGTTAGGTTCTGTGTCGCCCTGGCGCTGTGTGAGGGCGAGCTCGGGCCCGATCAGATGACCGAGAGGCATTTGGCTGATCCCGCCGTTCTGGCAATGGCCGAACGTGTGGCCGTCGAGCAGGATGCCGATCTCGAAAGCTTCGGCCGGCGCGCGCGTTGCGGCGCTCGAGTGACTATTTTCCTTCGGGACGGCCGCGTGTTGGGCGGGCACGTCGCACCTTTGCCGCGCGGGGCACGCGAACGGCCTTTCCCCGAGGAAGTCGTGGTGGCGAAGTTTGACGACCTGGCGCGACGCGTAGTCAGCCCCAGCCAGGCGGTTGAAATCAAGAGGCTGGTGATGAAGCTCCAAGAGGTTGGCGACGTCCGGTCCTTGATTGATTGTCTCAAAGGCGCGTAGGCCAACAGTGTCGGCGTCAAGCGCCCGGCATCGACACACGGATGCCACCGAAACGCGATCGCGGAAGAGGGATTCAGATGTTTAGAGTGAGTTGTGACGTCGGCGGCACGTTCACGGACATGGCCGTCATGGACGAGGACACCAGCGAGGTAGCGGTATACAAGGTCCCGAGTACGCCCGATGAACCTTCGAACGCATTCCTTTCCGCGTTGCGCGAAGTATGCGCTACCCGGGATCCCAAGTTGATTCGTTTCACACTGTACGGCACGACAGTGATGATCAATGCAGTGATCATGCGTAAGGGCGCAAAGACCGCGCTTGTGATCACGCGGGGCTTTGGCGATTTGCTCGAGATGGGAAAGAAAGACAGGTCGCCAGACATCTACGACCTGTTTTATGTTCGGCCGCCTACCCTGGTGCCGCGGTCGCTGATCTTCGAAGTCGGCGAGCGGCTCGATCGGCGGGGCGAGATCGTCAATCCTCTCGACCTCGACGACCTGGCGAAAGTCGTAAACGGATTACGGGAAAACGGGGTCGAGGCGGTGGCCGTCTCTTTGTTGCACTCGTACGTCAATCCCTCGCATGAACGGCGCGTAAAGGAGATGCTTGAACAGGCATTGCCGGGTATCCCGGTGTGCATTTCCTCCGAGGTCGATCCACAAATCAGGGAGTACCAGCGCACCTCCACGACCGTGATGAATGCTTACGTGATGCCGCTGGCGAACGCCGACTTCTGCCGCCTGCAACAAAAGGTCAAGGAAGAAGGCGTAAACGGTCCGGTCAATATCATGCAGGCGAACGGCGGCATCATGACGATCCCCGCTGCCGTTCAAAGACCCATCAATACGCTCCTGTCCACCCACTCCGGTGCGCTCACACTGGCGTCGACGATCGGCGCCGAGATCGGCGAGCGTAACCTGGTGGTTATCGATCTCGGCGGCACCAGCCTCGACATCGGCTTTATTCACGACGGCGCAGCAGATCGCCATTCGGAAACGCAGGTGGCGGGTCAACCGGTCCGCCTTGCCATGCTGGAATCCTTCTCCATTGGGGCAGGCGGCGGAAGCATTGCCTGGATCGATGATGGCGGCGCACTCAGGGTCGGGCCGCACAGCGCAGGGGCGGTGCCGGGACCGATCTGTTATGGGCGGGGCGGCGAGCGACCGACAGTCACAGACGCTAATCTTGTACTGGGTCGGCTTTCACCTGCTGCGCTGCTCGCTGGGCGATTCGAGATAGCTGGCGGCGCGACAAGGGAGATATTGCTCTCGGAGATCGGCAAACCCTTGGGGCTGACGATCGAGCAGGCGGCCACGGCAATCCTGCGCGTGGTGAATGCCTGTATAGTCGAAGAGATGCGCCTGCGATTTACGCAGAAGGGCTATGACCCGCGGAATTTCAGCCTGTTCGTGGTAGGCGGGGCGGGCCCTTTGCAGGCCGGCGTGATCGCGCAGGAACTGGGTATCGGCAAAGTGATCGTGCCGCGCTATCCCGGCATTGCCTCGGCAATGGGTTTCCTTTTCGCCGACTTCAAGTACGACTTTGCAATGACCTTGATACGCGAGATGCGCAGCATTACAGAAGATGAATTGAGAAATGCCTTCGTCAAGCTGGAAGCACAGGCAGTGAGGCAGCTGGAAAACGACGGCTTCACGAGGGATCGGATTCACATGCATCGCTACCTCGACATGCGCTATACCGGGCAGGGCTATAACATCTCCGTCACCCTCGACGAGAAGTCGCCCTTCGACGTTAGCGCCATCGAAGCACGCTTTCACGCCGAGCACCATAAGCTCTATGGTCATTCAGATCCGGACTCGCCTGTCCAGATCGTCAATTTTGCCGTGACGGGCGAAGGTTTGGTGCCCAAGCCCAGGCTGACCCGCGGGGATTCGGCGGGCAGCTCTGAAGGCGATCCTCGTACCCGTGACGTTTTTTTCGAGGAATGCGGTGGCTGGATAAAGTGCGAGATTATTGATCGTGAATCCTTGCGCCCGGGTAGTGAGCTTGGCGGGCCGTGCATCATTGAGCAGATGGACTGCACTACCCTTGTCCATCCCGGTCAGCGCATTCAAGTGGATCAACTGCGCAATCTCATCATCATCAACTCTGCTGGAAGGTAGGACGTTATGCCGCCAACTATCGACGCCGCCACGCTCGAAATCGTAAAAAACCAGTTGGTGTACACCGCCACCCAGATGGCAGAGGTGATGCGGAAAACCGCTTTCTCCCACATTGCGCGGGAAGGACGCGATTTGTCGGCGAGCATTCATGATCATCAAGGCAGACTCCTGGCCCAGGGCGCGGAAGGGATCCCGATTCACCTGTGCGGCGCCAGCTACTTCGTCGCCAATTTTTTTAAAGTGTTTCCGCCCGAAACCCTGGGGCCGAACGACATCCTGATCTCCAACGATCCTTACAAGGGCGGGCAGCACCTGCCCGATATCACCCTGGTTGCACCATTTTTCCACGCTGGCAAAGCGCAATGTTTTCTCATGGTGATGCTCCATCACACGGACATCGGCGGTGTTGCAGTTGGTGGCCTCGCCGGCGATGCACGCGAAATTTACGGTACCGGTCTTATCATACCGATCAGTAAACTGAACGAGTCGGTGCGCGGCATACTGGCCGCAAATGTACGCGTGCCGGATGACGTCATGGGCGATCTCCGCGCGCAGATCGCGGGAATCGAGTTCGGCCGCCGGCGTCTCACGGAGATTTATGACCGGTACGGCGCATCGCACATTCACGACGTGACGCTCGAGCTGCTGGCGTACTCGGAACGTAGGGTGCGAACGAATCTGGCGGCAATTCCCGACGGCTCGTATACCGTTACGGAATGCATGGACGATGATGGCATCCATTTGACTACACCCGTACCGTTGGTTGTCAAGGTGGAGAAGCGTGGAACCGACGTCGTGGTCGACTTTACTGGAAGCTCCGCGCAGACGATGTCGCTTAACAGCCCGATCGGAAATACGATCTCATCGGTAAGCCTCTCGCTGCGCATGTTCCTCGATCCGGACATACCGCCCAACGAAGGATGCGATGCGCCGTTGACGGTGATCGCCCCAAGCGGCACGATCAACAACCCGAATGCGCCAGCCGCGGTGAATACGCGCGCGACCGTATGCCATCGGCAAGAAGAAGCGATCATTGGCGGCATGGCGCACCTGATGCCCCACAAATCCCGAGCCGCAAGCTATGGCTGCTCGCCTTGCCTGCTGTTGTCGGGACAGGACGAGGAGAGCGGTCGCCCCTTTGTGCTGTTCGCCGGGTCCATTCCCGGAGGTATGGGAGCGCGATCCACGGTCGATGGCGTCGACGGCATTACCTGTGATATGTCCAACACGCATTACATGAACGTCGAAACCATAGAAGAGAAGATTCCGTTACTGGTCGAACGCCAGGAATTTCGACCCGACAGCGGCGGTCCCGGACTTTATCGGGGCGGCGCGGCGGTACGGCAAGTGATCCGTGCACGGCAGCCGATGGTCCTGACTTTGTTCGCCGATCGCCAGAAGATCCCGGCATTCGGGCTCTTCGGCGGGCAGCCTGGCGGTGTCGCGGAGTTCCTCCTCAATCCGGGTACTGCCGAGGAACGAACGCTGCATTCGAAAACCACCAACCTGCCGCTGCATCGCGGCGACGTCGTCAGCTTCTCCGCCGCTGGAGGCGGTGGATACGGCGATCCCTTGGCGCGTCCGCCTGAGCAGGTCATGGCCGACGTCAGGAATGGCAAGCTTACTGTCGAGGGCGCGCGCGACTATGGGGTCGCGATCGATACCGCAGGGGGTTATGATGAGCTTGCGACGCATCAGCTCCGGGATGCGAAGCGCCGCGAACGCGGCCCGATCGACTGGGTGATAGACCGGGGCGAATCGGCTGCGGTCTACACTGGCCTGCCCGCACGGGAATAGCGGGGGAATGAACAAGATGGGGGGCTCGTCCGCATGTCCGCTTAGACGAATCCTGCAAACCATTCCGCTTTACCGCACTGGCCTTCGTTGTTTCGATCCTAGCGGCGACCGGCGTGGGCATCTGGGCCACGCGCAAACCACGTTCCTGGCGCGACGGCACCGTCAATATAGCAACGAATGTCGTCTACGCAATGCCGGAATTGCTGATGGCCATGCTGGCATTGCTGGTTTTCGCGGTTTATATACCCATCATTACCGGCCGGCGGCATGGTCGCCATCAGTGGAGAGAGATGGGAAGGCGTCTTGGGTACTCTGCACCGCTTGGTTCTTCCGGTTCTGGTTCTCGCACTCGGCAGGAAATTGGTGGATTTTTTCGGTGAAGGTGCGGAATCAGGCGCTTGCCCGGGGCGGACCGGAACCTCTCACTTGACCAGGGAATCGGGGCGCTGGTAGCTGGTGATCGGGGTCTTCCAGGGCGACGGCGCGCCTTCATAGGCCTTCGGACCCAGAATAAAGTGCTTCGCCTGCTCAAGCGTTTCAATGCGCGGCATATCCATGGGGTAGAGACGATCGTAACGAGGCCGCGGCCCCGCCTTGGAGACAAACCCGTAAAGAGAATGCCCGACGATTTCTTCCGCCAGCCAGACCACTTCAACCGGCTTGTACAGGTCAACCCCCGTGCTGATGCCCATCTCCTCCAGCATGTGCATCAGGTCTTCAGTCGCAATCATCATCGCAGCGCGCCCGTTCCCGCAATACGGGCAACCCGCCATGCCGCCGATCGAAGTCTGCAGACGCAGCGCGGCATAGACCGACGCCAGCGCCGTTCCACGGCCGTTGTGAAGGTGAAGGTTGAAATCATTAATGGAAGGCCAGCGTTCCTTGATCGCCGCCAATTGCCGCTCGACCTGGTGCGGCATGTTCCAGCTCATCGCATCCGCCAGGCCAACACGCTTGACCGTTATGCCCGCATCGGCCCACATCCGATACATCCGGTCAAAGACCCGCATCCGCTGCTCGAGCGTGAACTCGCCGGTCCAGTTGGAACCCCACGCATTGCTGGCAATCGACATGCCGCCTTCGGTGACGCCGCGCGCGCGCGCCTCTTTAATCCGCTTGGGCCAGCTCGCCATTTGCTGCGCTTGCGTCCGATTGTTGTTGCGTTGAACGAAAACGTCGCACATGTCGAACCTGGTCGAGTACTCCTGAACCTGCTCGCTGAGCGGAGGAGTGAACGCGCGCGCGTTCAAGACCTTGTCGTTTGGTGCCCGGGGCCGGACTCGAACCGGCATGCCGGAATGACCCGGCGAGGGATTTTAAGTCCCTTGTGTCTACCAGTTTCACCACCCGGGCACGCCGATGTTCTTGGAATCGGGGATCGGAATCGAACCGGCGTACTTCGGCTTTGCAAGCCGTCACCACCACCATCATAACAACAACAGGTTAAGTCTGCAGCAAAGGCCGCAGCTTGCGCACGTCCTTCAGTTTCTCGATGTTCCACGCCGCCTCGCACAACTCCCGCGCGCGGCGCTTGCCCAGGACAGGCGTTCTCAGGCGCGACGGAACGCTGGATTAAATTGTCGCCCCGGAAGCGATGTATTCCCGAATGATTTCCTCGCCGGTCGCAAGCCACACGCCGTCGTGCTTACAGATGTATTCGAGCGCCGCGTCGATCGCTCCGATGCGGTATGGCGCGCCCGAGACAAACGGGTGTAACGCAATCGCCATCACGCGCGACGACTCGTCGCTCTCGCGGTAGAGCCAGTCGAACTGACGTTTCAGGATGCGCTCGAATTCCTCCGCCGATTGCTTCTGTTCGAAGAACTGCGGAGTATCGTTGCACTGCAGGGAATAGGGAATCGAGTAGATGGTCTTGCCGCCAACGTCCATACGAAACGGCAGATCGTCCGAGGTCCAGTCGGCGACGTACAAGCACCCCTCCTCGATCAGAAAATCGAGCGTGCTCCAAGTTTCCGCCAGCCCCGCGCCAAGCCAGCCGAGCGGTTTCCTGCCTGTCGTCTTCGCGATCGTCTCCAGCGTCTGATGAATCGCTTCCTTCTCCTGCGCCGGCTCCATTTCGTTGAGTCGGACCGCATTGGTCTGACAGTGGCCCATGAACTCCCACTTGAGCTTCAACGCCGCCTCCATGATCTGCGGATGATGGATGCAGATGTCGCCGTTCACCGCGGCCGTGCCGCGCACGCCATAGCGCGACATCACTTCCATGAATCGCCACACGCCGACGCGATTGCCATAATCGCGCAGCGACCAGTTGCGAACGTTCGGGATCTTTGCTTGCGCGGCAGCGACGCGCTCGTTATTCCCGGTCGGTAACGGGTCGTCGAGATGGAAGAACTCGATGTTCGGGATTACCCACAGCGCGATGCGCGAGCCGTTCGGCCATCGGAAACCTTTGCGTTCAGTGATCGGCGTGAACTTAAACGGACCATAAATACGCGGTTGCATTGCATTCCCCCCAAGAGTCTGTCGGTGTCAAGTTAGGCGGACTCATGCCTCAAGTGTAAGCGCTGTTTTGGCGAGATTTTACCATCTCCCAGAAGACTTCGTGAGGCGTTTTCAACGCCGAGACACCATCGGCGCGTTTCTGCCCCGCGTCCTAGCGCGAGCCGCGTGTTTCGTGCTATGTTATTCACGGTTGTTCGCTATCGCGAGATCTACCCGTGTTGGCGAGTTCGGTTCTTTCGAATCCATCGAGGAAACACCGTCTATTAAATTTCAACTACGGATCATGAGCAACGATCTGCACTTCCTCACTATCGCCGAAGCCTCGCGCAAAATCGCGCGTCGCGAGCTGTCGCCGGTGGAACTCACCCAAGCGATGATTGCCCGCGCGGAGTCGCTCGACGCGCAGATCAATGCGTTCATCACGCCCACATTTGAGCTTGCGCTTGCGCAAGCACGCCAGGCCGAAGCGGAGATCGCCGCGGGCAAGCACCGCGGGCCGCTGCATGGTATCCCGTTCGCGCTGAAGGACATGTTCGACACCGCCGGAGTTCGCACCACGGCGCATTCGAAAATCCTGGCCAATAACGTGCCCGAACGCGATGCCGCGGTTGTCGGCAAGCTATACCACGCGGGTGCGGTGCTCATAGGCAAGCTCGCTTCGCACGAATTCGCGCACGGCGGACCATCGTTCGACCTGCCTTGGCCGCCGGCGCGAAACCCGTGGAATCCGGCACACTTCACCGGCGGCTCGTCGTCCGGTTCGGCGGCGGCGATCGCGGCAGGGTTCGTCTCCGGCGCGCTCGGTACCGACACCGGCGGCTCGATTCGCAGCCCGTCGTGGCTCACCGGCGTGACCGGTTTGAAGCCCACCTACGGTCGCGTGTCGCGCATCGGCGTGATTCCGTTCTCAATCAGCTGCGATCATGCCGGCCCGATGGCGTGGACCGTGGAAGACTGCGCAATCCTGTTGCAGGCGATCGCCGGATACGATGCGCTCGATCCTGGCAGCCACGAGCGTCCCGTGCCCGACTTTCGCAAGGCGCTGAGCGAAGACATCCGCGGCATGAAAATCGGCGTGATCCGCCACTTCTGGGAACACGACTTGAAAACCAATCCTGAGCTCGCCGCGGCGATGGAGGCGGCGCTCGATGTCTTGAGCCGGCTCGGGGCGCAGCTCGAACCGGTGCAACTGCGGCCGCTGCAGCAATACTATGACGTGCGCATCGTGATTACCGAGTCGGAGCTGTTCGCGATCCATCAGCACAACCTGATCGAGCGGCCGACCGACTACGGTCACCATTTCCTTGGCCGCGCGCTGTGCGCCTGCCTGTTTACCTCGGCAGACTACTTGCAGGCGCAGCGTGAACGCCGCTGCATGATTGCGGAGATGCGACCGCTGTACGAACATTACGATGCGTTGGTGACCGCCGGCGCTGGTCCCGCGCCGCGGCTCGATGAACATCGCTCGATCGGGTTTTCCGGCAAGTGGCAAAATCCGAGCATGGGCACGCTCGGCAGCATTACTGGCGCGCCGGCACTGGCGCTGCCCTGCGGCTTCACCCAAGCAGGCTTGCCGCTCGGGTTTCAGATTCTCGGGCGGCCGTTCGACGAGGAGACCGTGCTGAAGATCGGCCATGCGTACGAGCGGGCGACGCCGTGGCGCGAGCGGCGACCGCAGCTCGTCGCCGGCGCCGCGCCGGTCGCGATCGACACCGCAACCGAGGCGCCGCATGCACCGCAGGTCGATGCACAAACGCGCGCAACGGCCACGATCGCGGCGCGCGCGGCGAGACTCAAGCTCAACGATGAGTTGTTCGCCACGCTGTGCGAAGCCGCACCGCACGCGCTGGCAATGGCGCAGCGGATCCGTCGCGACTTCGCGTGGAGCGACGAGCCGGCGTGCGTGTTTCGGTTTCCCTAACTCGGATCGCCTGGCGGTAACTTGATCCACATCGAAAGGACCCAACGATGAAACTCGCACACGCATTCCGTTACGCTCTTCTACTCAGTGTAATCAGCGGTATCGCGTCGGCACAGTCGTACCCGCAAAAGCCGATTCGCCTCATAGTCACTTTCGCCGCTGGTGGCGGCGCGGATTTCATGGGCCGGCTGGTCGGGCAGAAGCTCGATGAAGCATGGCGCCAGCCGGTAATTATCGACAACCGCGCAGGCGCCAACGGCGCGATCGGCAATGAAGCCGTGGCCAAGGCCGCTCCCGACGGCTATACCCTGCTGCTCGGCGCGGCGGGCCCGCTGACGATCGCCCCTGTGCTGTATCCCAAGCTGCCGTTCGACACGGTAAGGGACTTCGCGCCGGTGTCGCTGCTGGCGCACTCGTCGTTCGCGCTCGTGGTTCATCCTTCCATTCCCGCCAGGACGCCAAAAGAACTGATCGCGCTGGCGCGCGCGAAACCGGGCAAGCTCAACTTGGGCTCTTCCGGCACCGGTGGTTCGCCGCATCTGGCCGGTGAGCTGTTCAAGAACCTGGCGAAAATCGACATCGTGCACGTTCCCTACAAGGGACTCGCTCCTGCGATCACCGACCTAATTGCCGGCCAGATCGATCTCATTTTCGCCGACTTGAATCTGGTGCAACAGCAGGTACAGGCCGGCAAGCTCAGGGCGCTGGCGATAACCGGCGCCCAGCGCTCGACGATCATGCCGGAGCTTCCGACCGTCGCCGAGACCGTATTGCCGGGCTACCAGGCCGGTACCTGGTACGGCGTGCTCGCGCCCGCTGGCACGCCGCGCGACATCGTGGTCAAGCTCAACACGGAGATCAACCGCATCCTCGCCACCGACGAGATGAGGCAACGGCTCGCCACCCAGGGTGCCGAGCGCGCGCCGGGGACGCCGGAGCAGTTCGCCGCATTCATCAGGGCCGAGCTCGATAAATGGGTGAAGGTGGTAAGAGCGGCCGATCTGCGTATCGACTAGGAGTTTGTCGGACTTAGCGCCGATAAACTCCTAAGTATTGTCGAATCGCACATCCTTGGCGCGCACCTGCATAGGAACAACAATCATGACATTGGCGGGCGAACTCGCAAGACGTATCGTTTCAACGCGCCAGGAGGACCTGACTCCTGAAGCCATACGCTACGCCAAGATCGGCTTGCTGGACACGATCGGCGTAACTCTCGCCGGTTCGCAGGAACAGGCGACCCGTATCGCGGACCAAATTGCCGGCATGGAAACAGGTCCGAGCCTGGTGTTTGGTCGCGGCCGGCGTACCAGCCCGCTCGCTGCGGCGTTCGTCAACGGCATCGCCGCCAATGTGCTCGATTTCGATGACTGTACCGATCATCTTGGAGGACATCCTTCGGCGCCCGTGCTGCCGGCACTGCTCGCGCTCGGCGAAAAGCTCGACGCCCGCGGCTGCGACGTGCTGCTTGCCTATGTCGTGGGGTTCGAAGCGGAAACGCAGATCGCCAGGGGCGTCAACTTCCATCATTATGAAAAGGGCTGGCATGCGACCGCAACGCTTGGGGTATTCGGCGCAGCCGCCGCTGGCGCGCGACTGCTCGGGCTGTCGGTGGATCAAACGACGACAGCGTTGGCATTGAGTGCTTCGCTTGCCTCGGGAATCAAGTCCAATCTCGGAAGCATGGCGAAACCACTTCACGTCGGGAATTGCGCGCGCAACGGCCTGCTCGCCGCGCTGCTCGCTCAGGATGGATTTACCGCGAATGCCGACGCATTTGAGCATAGCCAAGGCTTCCTGAATCTCTTCAATGGTCCCGGCATGTACTCCACGGAGCGTATCCTCGAAAAATGGGGCACGCCGTTTGACATCGCGGTGCCGGGTATTGCGATCAAGCAATACCCGTGCTGCCTCAGCGTGCAGTCGGCGATCGATGCGATGCTCTCGCTGGTGCGCGCCCACGGAATCAGGCCGGAGCAGGTGACGCGCATCGATTCCCTCACCTATGCGCGTCGCTTGGAGCATACCAACCGCCCCGCTCCGCGAAGCGCGCTCGATGCCAAGCTCTCGGTGCAGTATTGCCTGGCGCGCGCGTTGATGGACCGCAAGGTGGTGCTCGCCCAATTCGAAGGCGACGCGTACCGCGACCCTGAAGCGCAGCGTATCATGAAGCTCGTTCATGCGGCTGCGTTTCCGCACGGCGCGCCCAGCGAAAACGACGATTTTGCCGCTGAGATACGGATCACGACCGTGGACGGCGAAAGCTATACCACCGGCCTGAACCGCCCGGTCGGACACGAGCCCGGAATCCCGCTATCGCCTGACCTGCTCAAACAGAAGTTCGAGCAATGCGCGACACGCGTGTTAAGCGCGGATCAGGCGGTGCGCGTCTACGCGCTGGTGTCGAACATCGAGAATCTCGCCAGCATTAACGAGCTTACCGCGGCACTCGCCGCGCAGCCCGAACCGCGCCGCGAAAGGGCGCGCGCGGCGCGCTAGAGGCGGTTTTCTGCGTCCCTACCAGGAGTGTCGGAGATTCGTGAAAAATCTCGTGAGCTTAAGAGGCTCGTACTCACACCGGGGGGCACTGGCATCGAACAAACTATGACTTACGGAACGATTTCAATTAAAACAGCGTCTTGTAATTTCTGGTGATATCTGACGATAACGCTGTACGACCATTTTTTCCCGCCAACTGTCCCCAAAAGTCCCCAAACCTCCGGTGCTATGTGTTGACATTGTCGATACAGAATCGTATAGTTGTTGTCAAAACACACGGAGCAACTCCCATGGCTACCACCACCGCCACCCGCGAAGTCTTAATCAACCTGCGCGCTCGTCACAAACAGCGCGACCTGATCGATCGCGCAGCCGAAGCCCAAGGCAAGAATCGCTCCGAGTTCATGTTACAGGCAGCCTGCGAGAAAGCGCAAGAGGTACTCCTTGACCGGACCTTTTTTGCCCTGGATAAGAAAAGCTACGAACATTTCCTGCGTCTGCTCAACGCACCCGTGAAACCGAACGCCGGCCTCAAGAAATTGCTTGCGTCAAGCGCACCTTGGGAGCACTGACGCCCAAGACGCTCAGCGCGCCGGAACTTCTCTCCGAGGGCCACCGGCTCGATAGCTTTATGTGCGAAGAGCCGGCACTTGCCGACTGGTTGAAAAAGCGCGCGCTCAAGAATCAACGCGAAGGCGCTTCGCGAACCTTCGTGGTTTGCGACGGTGCCGACGTAATCGGCTATTACGCGCTGGCAGCCGGTGCCGTATCGCACGTTTCTGCGCCGCGACGTATCCGGCGGAACATGCCGGACCCGGTACCGGTCATGGTTTTGGGACGCCTCGCGGTCCACGCTGAATGGGCTGGCAGAGGAGTCGGGCGCGGCCTCCTCAAGGACGCCCTACTCCGTACACTACGCGTCGCCCGCGAAGCGGGTATACGCGCAATCTTGTGCCACGCCGTCTCAATTAAAGCAAAGCAGTTCTACCTGAAACACGGATTCGTGGAGTCGCCGATAGACGAGCTTACCGTCATGCTCAACATCGCGAAACTTCCACCCGAGATCTCGGCTCTGCTCACCGAGTAGGGGTTGCACTATAATCAATGCCGCTGCCGGAAACAACGCGTGGGACTTCATCAGAATTTCGAGGGTGTTCATACGCCGTGCCCAATGAGCACGTCCAAATCCTCGAGCCGCCCTGCCCTCCCGAATTCGTCCAGGCGAGGCACGAGAGTTATCCACGCGGCGGCGCGTCAAAAGCGCTGCGGACTATACGCCGTCAGTCGTAAGCAGCCACAGCGGCGTCAGTCGTCAGTAGCGACAGCGGCGCCAGCCGTCACCCCTTCCTCATCCGGGATAATCGAGCTCGCGCTGGTGGCGGATTCCGAGGATCCATATCTCCGCGCGCTCCGGAACGAACCAGTACAGGGCGACGTAGCCGGTGTGCCCGAACGAAATCACCAGTTCTCGCAATCCGCCCGTGGTCGGGTGTCCGATGAGCGGGTGTTCAGACAAAGCTTCGACTGCGTGGCGGATCGCAGCCGCCGCCTTGACGGCCGAGACTGGATCGCGCTCGACGAGAAATTCGAAAGCGCGCTCGATGTCCGCCAGCGCGCGCCTCGAGTAGATTATCTGCGCCACGGCGCTGGCCGCGGCGGCTTCTCACCTTTGGCGAGCCGATCCATCCAAGCGTGTACGTCCTCGGCCCGATAGACTGCCCCGCCCGACTCGATGTCGGCCTTGGCGGCCAGTGCGTCACGTACGAACGCCTTCATGCGCTCCTCGCGGCTCACCTCGCGCTCCAGCGCCTCGATCATGAGCGCGTGCGCCGAGCGTCCGGTATCCTTCGCCAGGCGGGCGATGCGAGCCTTGAGCTTTTCAGGCAACTTGAGCGTCGTCGTAACGGGCACTGGGAATACCTCATCAATGTAGAAGTAATACTATGGTAACACCGCGCACGCACGCATTGCAACGCCGGCAGACGTGGTGGCCCAGGCCGTCAGTCGTCAGCAGCGACAGCGGCGCCTTCGAGCACGCCGCGCAGGCGCGCCAGCTCCGCGCGCGTCGCGGCGACACCGGCGTCCGCGATCAACTGGTGGCGGACGGCGAAACGAAGCAGGACTTCCTGCGCATCCAGGAATATCCGCGCGCATGGCTCATTCACGCCCAGCACGTCGCGGCAGCTCCGGGCCAACCGCGCCTCCATCCCGCCCGGATTCAGATAGTCGAGAAGATTGTCGCGTTTCCGTTTCTTTTTGCGTTTCTCCCCGGCTTCGGCGCGCGCGTTGTAAACGGACTCGATCAGGCGCGACAATCCGAGAAATGCGCACCCGGGCGGGAAACTCTCACAGCGCCACGCGTCCCGCGCCACACCGATCAGCGTGTCGT
>JACQOI010000276.1 GCA_016202615.1 Betaproteobacteria bacterium | reverse complement strand
CGGGTGAAGAGGTGAACACCCTTTTCCCGTACCGGGGAAAAGGGCGGGGGGTGAGGGGTTTCACTCGTTCACTCGTTCACTCGTTCACTCGTTCACCCGTTCACCAGTTCTTATCTGCGGCGGGTCAGGGTTAGCGATTGCACGCAGACAGTGGCTGATCCACAGCGCGGTGATCTTTTCCTGCGTCGAGTTCTGACGCAGCCGCTGGTCGAGCGCTTCCCAGTCCACACAGTCGAGCGGCTGGTCCTGGTTAAAGCATGAGAACACGTAGCTGACCTTGCCTGTCGCCGGGTCGCGCTGCGGCTGCAGGCATTGCGCGCAGATTTCCTTCATCATGCACTGCATCGGCGAGTTGATCGAACCGATCGCGAAATGGTGCGGATTCAGGTACGGCTTTAGCACTTCGTGCCGCGCGCGCGCCACCGCTGCCATCATGCGGTCGGAACCGATCGCGACGATGCGGCCGGCGCTGCCGAACGCGATCGGCTGTTCGCCGAGATCGCCATCGGCGTACGCGTGCATCGCCTGCACGATGTTGCCGACGAACGTCATGTCCTGCGGCCGGTCGGGAACGAATCCGGGCTCCTCGTCGCAGCACCACACCACGATATCGGCTGCGGCCTCGATATCGGAGATCTTGTAACGATCCATCATGCGTTTGTAGCCGGCGAAGTACAGCACCTTGTTGCCGGCGCGGCGCAACGCATGACCGATCGAGAACAGCACCGCGTTGCCGAGTCCGCCTCCGACCAGGATCACGGTTTGGCCCGAGGGGATTTCGGTCGGGCTCCCGGTCGGCCCCATCAGCACCACCGGCTCGCCCGGCTTGAGCAGGCGGCACAAATCGCTCGACCCGCCCATCTCGAGCACGACGGTCGATATCAGCCCCTGGCGGGAGTCAACCCACGCGCCGGTCAACGCCAGCCCCTCCATCGTCAGCGTAGTGTCGGCGGTGCGCCGTGCAGAGGTCTCGAAATTCTGCAAACGGTAGAACTGGCCGGGGCGGAAGCGCTTCGCGGCGAGCGGCGCACGCACCACGACTTCGACTATCTGTGGCGTCAGCCTGATCACTTCGTGCACCGTCGCGCGCAGCTCACGATTGAGCGACGCCACGAACTCGCCGTCGCTTTGCGTAGAGGCCGGCTGGCTGCGCGCGAGCACGCGGCTCACCAGCGGATAGCCCTGCTTGGCGCTGCCCATCGCTTTCACTACATTGCCGAAAAACGAGGGGTGCACGTCGCCGAAGTAACTGATGTAGCAGCGATCATGTTTGGAGAGCAGCACGCGCACCTCGTTCGGCTTCGAGATCGCGGTTTCGGCCCTGACCGGATTGCCGTCCTCGTCGCACGCGCGGAAATACTTGCCGTCGAGCGCGAAATGCGTGGCATCCTCGCGCGCAAGCACGGTGTTGGGCTGGGTGCCGGCGGCAATCAGTATCGATTTCGCCGGCAGCTCGATTTCGCTCACAGCACTCCATTTGCCGTCGGCGCCAAGCTGCTGGCGCGTCATGCGGATCGCGCGCGCATGGCCGTGCTCATCGATTTCGATCGCGGCCGGGTTCAGCCCCTCGGCAAAGCGCACGCCCTCCTCGAGCGCTTTCTGCACCTCCTCGTGATTGAACGTGTACGAGGGGCTGTCGATCAGGCGCCGACGGTACGCGATGGTGACGCCACCCCATTGCTGCAACAGTTCCAGAATGCGCGGTTCGCGATTTTCTTTCCTGGCGATCTCGCGCTCGGCACGGATGGCGCGCGCGTGCTCGAGGAACTCATCGGCAATCGCGCGCTCGTCGTCGTTCCAGGCAAGCCTCGCCGCGGCCTCGCCGCTTTCGTGCATCAGCGTTTCGTAGCGCCGCAGGAATTTTTCGACCTGCACCGGGTAATACGCGAGCGACTCGGTCGCGGTGTCGATCGCGGTGAGACCACCGCCGATCACCACCACCGGCAGCCGCAGTTGCATGTTGGCGATCGAATCCGCTTTCGCCGCGCCGGTTAACTGCAGCGCCATCAAAAAATCCGACGCGGCGCGCACGCCACGCGCCAGCCCGTTCGGCAGGTCGAGTATCGTCGGCTTGCCGGCGCCGACTGCGAGCGTTATGTGATCGAAGCCGAGCGCGAACGCATCGTCGAGCGTCAGCGTGCCGCCGAAACGCACCCCGCTGAACAGCGCGAACTGCTCGCGGCGCTCAAGCAACAGGCGAATCACTTTCAGGAAGTTCTTGTCCCAGCGCACCGTGATGCCGTACTCGGCGACGCCGCCGAAGCCCGCCATCACGCGCTCGTCGAGCGATTCGTAGAGCTGTTTGACGTCGCGGATCGGCTCGAACGCCGCACGCGCGCCATGTTGCTCGACGCCCGACAGTTGCGGCGGCAGCGGCTCGATCTTGAGGCCGTCGATGCCGACCACCAGATGACCGTCATTCATCAAATAGTGCGCGAGCGTGAAGCCGGCCGGACCCATGCCCGCGATCAGCACGCGCCTGCCCGACGCTTGCCGCGGATACGGAACGCGCAGATTGAGCGGATTCCAGCGCGTGAGCAGGCTGTAGATCTCGAACCCCCACGGCAGCTCGAGCACGTCTTTCAGCGTGCGCGTTTCCGCCTGCGGAATGTCGACCGGCTCCTGTTTTTGATAGATGCACGATTTCATGCAATCGTTGCAGATGCGATGCCCCGTTGCCGCGACCATGGGATTATCGACAACGATCACCGCCAGCGCGCCGATCGCGAGGCCCTCGGTTTTGACTTTGTGGAATTCGGAGATTTTCTCTTCGAGCGGGCAACCGGCGAGCGTCACGCCGAACGGGCTTTTCCTGAACGAGGCCGAGCCCCTTCCGCTTGAGCCTTTTTCCTTGAGGCCCTTCGAGCACGAGTCCTTGCCCTGCTCGTGGCACCAAATGCAGTAATTGGCCTCATCGAGCGCGCCGATGAGATCAGTGCCGCCATCGGTCAGCTTGAAGCCTTCGCGGCGGCGCAAATGCGCGGCATCCGCTGCGTATACGGTGTAGCCGGCCGAGGTATCCGCGAGCAACGGCACCAGATGCTGATAATCGAGCTTGTGCGGTGCCTTGAACAGCACACCCGCCGCGTGGTACGCCTTGCCGGCGGGCGCCAGCGCCGCCCACGCCGCATAGCGCAATGCGAGATCGAGCTTCGGAGCGTGCGCCGCCTCGTCCTGCTGCCAGCGCGTCACGTGCTGCGCAAAGTCAAGCTCGCTGAATTCGCCGCCGATTAACCGCGTAAGCTCGCTGCGCAGCGCAGCGCCGTCGAGTTGAGCCGCCTCGTCGGCTTTGAATTTGTGCATCGCCTTGCGCTGCACAAACAGGCGCTTGCAGCTGTAGAGCGGCGCGAGTTCGTTGTGCCGTGCGGACAGCCGCTGCACCTCGGGTGTGATGCCGAACAGTCCGGCGATGAAATCGTCGACGTGCGGAGCGAGCGCGATCAACAGCTCCGATTCCTGTTCCGCCGCCAGTAAATCCGGGGCGGCGCGCGCCGCGAGCAGGCGCTGGGAGAGCGCGCTGTCGCTTTGTTCGAGTGCGCGCGCGAACGCTGCATCGAGCCGCAACAGCCCGTCCCGGTTGTATAGATCGGGGAACGACAATCCGTGTGACAGTTTCAGCATTGAGATCGTGTCGCGGTGGTGCACTGCGGAAAACGCGCGAACATAGCATAAAAAAGCCCACAATGTCAGGTCAGAAACGGGTGCGGAAAACGCCGTTGGCTCTTTGTGCGATAATAATTTTGTCCCACCCGGCGCTGACTGGCTGGAGTGGATGGAGGATCCCATCATCGATCGCGTAAACTCGACGCCGCCCGGCGTTTCATTCCCTGGCCGCCCGATCGGCGGGAGCGGCGCATGACGCTGCAAACGCGCCGCCTGCTGGTGTGGATGGTGCTGCTGGTCCTGCTCGTCTACCTCAGCTATCTGAGCTTCAGGGCCTATCTCAGCCCGGAATTCCTGATCGGCTTCGCCAATTTATTCTCGTGCTAGCAGCCTGTCGGACTTAGCATTTCGAACAGGCTGCTAAAGGCAAAACGGGCTGAAAATTCGACGTGAAGTTCCGCAGGAAGGCTCCATTACACGCACCGACGCAAGTTTGCAGGGTTTTGGTGGCGATTGATCAGTACTTTTTTCTCGATCTTGCGGCCCGTTTTGCTTAAGGAGTTTGTCGGACCGCAAGTCCGACAAATTCCTAGCGGCTTGCCCGGGCCGCGTATGGCTTCGCGATGCTGCGCTCGGCGGCGGTGATGGTATTGGCGATCAGCATCGCGACCGTCATGCGGCCGACGCCGCCCGGCACCGGCGTGATGCGCGATGCGACGCGGCTGGCGGATGCGAAATCGACGTCGCCGGCGAGCTTGCCGTTGGGCAGGCGGTTGATTCCCACGTCGATCACGACTGCGCCGGGCTTGAGCATGGAGCCCTTGACGAGGCCGGGTTTGCCGGCGGCAGCGACCACGATGTCGGCACGCGAGGTGTATTCCTGCAGTTCGCGCGTCTTCGAGTTGCACACGGTGACGGTCGCTCCGCGTGCGATCAGCATCAGCGCCATCGGCTTGCCGACGATCACGCTGCGGCCGATGACCACCGCGTTACTGCCTTCCACGGCAATTTTCTCACGGTCGAGCATCGTCACCACGCCGAGCGGAGTGCAGGGGGAAAAACGTGGGTGACCGGCGACGAGGGCGCCGAGGTTATTCCAGTTGAACCCGTCGACGTCCTTGCGCGCATCGACCGTCTGCAGAATGCGCCCGGTATCGAGCCGCGGCGGCAGCGGCAACTGCACCAGTATGCCGTGAATGACGGGGTTGGCGTTCAAGCTTTCGATCAGCTCGATCACCTCATGTTCCAGGCAATCGGCGCCGAAGCGATGCTCGACCGAGTGGACGCCGACCTCGGCGCAGGCGCGGGTCTTGGTCCGCACGTACACCTCGGATACCGGATTGTCGCCGATCAGGATTGCGGCCAGGCCCGGACGCACGCCGCGGCTGGCGAGCGCCTTCACGCGCTGCTTGAAATCGGCATAGAGTTCGCGGGCTATCGCCGCGCCGTCAATCAGCGTAGCGGTCATGGTTTGAACGGTGACGGGCTAGCAGCCTGTCGGACTTGAGAGTCCGCACAGGCTGCTAAAAGCAAAACCGGCCGAATATGCAGATCAAAAACCCCCGCGGCAGTCGAACGGCAAGAAAAGCGAGGGTAAATTTGTACGTTGGTCATCTTTTTGTCCCTTTTGCCCGCGGCCGGTTTTGCCATAGGAGTTTGTCGGCGCTAAGTCCGACAAACTCCTAGGGACATGAATTGCGCCACGCTTTTGTGCCGGCCGACGCTTCAACCTAAAAAAAGCAGTTAACCGACGATGGACGCCGATTAACGCAGATCGTACAAGGCGATATATGAGCGGCAAAGTTCACCCGACTGGTACATCGGCGTCGGGCCGTAACCCGATAAATCTTTTCGGCATATTGGCGTTCATCTGCGGCTTCAAGGTTCAATGACCGGCCGGCGCCGTGCCGCGCTGACTGTCCAGGATCTGGAAGAAAATTTCGTCCTGCCTGACCATGCCGAGTTCGCTGCGCGCACGCTCTTCGATCGCATCAAGCCCCTGCTTGAGATCGCGCACTTCGGCGTCGAGCGCGGCGTTGCGCGATTGCAGCTTTTGATTGATCTCGTGTTGCGCGCGCAGTTGCTGGTCGACTTCCCACACCCGCAGCCAGCTGCCCTTGCCCAGCCACAGCGGATATTGCAATAACGCGATCAGCGCGACCAGCGCGAGCGTGAGCAGTTTCATGGTGAAAAGCGTGAGGAGTGAGGGGTGAGGAGTGAGGCGCAAACGGCAGAAAACCGAATAGTGCACTGAACGATCACGCAATTAGCATTGCCGCGGTTCTTGGAAGGCTCAGCCTCGGTTCCGTTTTTACCCCTCTCGCCTTTCACCTCTCGCCTCTCGCCTCACCGTAATTGATAAAACGCGCCGCGGCCGGCGTAAGCCGCCGCATCGCCGAGATCTTCCTCGATGCGCAGCAGCTGGTTGTATTTAGCGAGCCGGTCGGAGCGCGACAACGAGCCGGTCTTGATCTGCAACGCGTTGGTAGCCACGGCTATATCGGCGATCGTGGTGTCCTCGGTTTCGCCCGAACGGTGCGATATCACCACAGTGTAGCCCGCGCGCTTCGCCATTTCAATTGCGGCAAGCGTCTCGGTCAGGGTGCCGATTTGATTGACTTTGATCAGCACCGAATTGGCGACGCCCTCCTTGATGCCTTTTGCGATGATCCTGGTGTTGGTGACGAATATGTCGTCACCGACCAGCTGTACCTTGCCGCCGAGCCGTTTGGTGAGCAGCTTCCAGCCGTCCCAATCGTTTTCGGCCATGCCATCCTCAATGCTGATGATCGGGTATTTGTCGACCCAGCCGCCGAGCAGATCGATGAACTGCGCGGAATTCAGCGTCTGCCCTTCGCACGCCAGCGTGTACTCGCCGTCGGAAAAAAATCCCGAGCTCGCGCAATCGAGGCTGAGCGCGACGTCCGTGCCGGGCTTGTAGCCGGCCTTTTCTATGGCTTCGATGATCAGTTTGATCGCCACTTCGTGATTGGCGAGCCGCGGCGCAAAGCCGCCTTCGTCGCCGACCGCGGTCGACAACCCTTTGTCCTTGAGCAGCTTCTTCAATGCCTGAAACACCTCTGCCCCGCAACGCAAAGCATCGCTGAACGTCGGCAGGCCGAGCGGCACGAGCATGAACTCCTGCAGATCGAGGCTGTTGTCGGCGTGCGCCCCGCCGTTGATCACGTTCATCATCGGCACCGGCATCGACATCGCGCCGGCGCCACCCAGGTAACGGTGCAGCGGCAGTCCGCATTCCTCGGCCGCGGCCTTCGCAACCGCCAGCGATACCGCCAGCGTCGCGTTGGCGCCGAGCCGCGACTTGTTCTCCGTGCCGTCGAGTTCGATCAGCGTCTGGTCGATGAAGCGCTGCTCGACCGCGTCCAGCCCGATGATCGCTTCGCAGATCTCGGTGTTCACGTTTTCGACCGCGCGCCGCACGCCCTTGCCGCAGTAGCGCTTGTCGTCGCCATCGCGCAGCTCGATCGCCTCGCGGCTGCCGGTCGAGGCTCCCGACGGCACCGCGGCACGGCCGAGCACGCCTGATTCGAGCAGCACGTCGGCTTCCACGGTCGGCACCCCGCGCGAATCGAGTATCTCGCGCGCAATCACGTCCACTATCGCACTCATGGCTTCCCCTGTCCTGAAACGAGTTGTTCGGCGAACCCGCGCTGCTTGACCAGCAGATCGAGCGCTTTCAGCGTCTCGAGCAGCGCTTGCATGTGCCTGAGCGGCCACGCATTGGGGCCGTCGGACAGCGCTTTTTCGGGGTTCGGGTGAGTTTCCATGAACACGCCGGCGACGCCGCTTGCGACTGCCGCGCGCGCCAGCACCGGCACGAACTCGCGTTGTCCACCGCTCGAAGTGCCCTGTCCGCCCGGCAACTGCACCGAATGCGTGGCGTCGAACACCACCGGACAGCCGGTTTCGCGCATGATCATCAGCGAGCGCATGTCTGAAATCAGATTGTTGTAGCCGAAGGAAACGCCGCGCTCGCACACCATAATGTTGTTCTGCCCGCTGGCTTCCCTGGCCTTGGCGACCACGTTCTTCATGTCGCCGGGCGCCAGGAATTGCCCCTTTTTGATGTTGACCGGCCGGCCGGCGCGCGCCACCGCATGGATGAAGTCGGTCTGGCGGCACAGGAAAGCCGGGGTTTGAAGCACGTCGACGACCGCGGCCACCGGCTTGATCTGTTCGATTTCGTGAACATCGGTCAGGACCGGCACGCCGATTTTGGACTTTACTTCATCCAGAATCTTAAGACCATCTTCCATCCCTAAGCCACGAAAGGATTTTCCAGAGCTGCGATTCGCTTTGTCGAAGGATGACTTGTAGATGAACGGGAGCCCGACCCGGGCGCAGATTTCTTTCAGCTGGCCGGCGGTGTCGAGCGCCAGTTGGCGCGACTCGATCGCGCAGGGACCCGCTATCAAAAACAGAGGTTTATCCAAGCCAGCTTCGAATCCGCATAACTTCATGACCGGCCCCTGCATTCAGCCGCGGGCCTTGCGCCGCTGCCCGCCCCCGGTGCTTCGCACCCGCCGAGTCCGCGGCGCCCCGCTATCAAAAACAGGGGTTTGTCCAAGCCAGCTTCAAACCCGCACAGGCGCATGGTCGGGCCTACGCGATGTTCTGCAGCTTGGGCGCTGCTTCAGGGACGGGGCTGCCCGTGGTCTTCGCATTACGCAGCGTGGCGCGTATGAAGGCGTTGAACAACGGATGCCCGCCGCGCGGCGTGGACGTGAATTCGGGGTGGAACTGGCAGCCGATGAACCACGGATGGCCGGGCAGCTCGATCATTTCGCACAGCTGGTCTTTGGCGGACACACCGGACGTTCGCATACCCGCCGCCTCGAGCCGCGGCAGGTAATGGTTGTTGACCTCGTAGCGGTGACGATGGCGCTCGATGATGCGCTCGGTGCCGTAGATCTGGCGCACCTCGCTGCCGGGCCTAAGCAGGCATTCCTGGCCGCCCAACCGCATCGTGCCGCCGAGATCGGAACCGGCATCGCGATGCTCGATACGCCCGTCGCGGTCCTGCCATTCGGTGATCAGCGCGATCACCGGGTGCGGCGTGTCGGGCTCGAATTCGGTGCTGTGCGCGCCCTCCAGGCCGCCCACGTGCCGCGCATATTCGATCACCGCGAGCTGCATGCCGAGGCAAATACCGAGGTACGGCAACTTGTTCTCGCGCGCATAGCGAATCGCCTTGATCTTGCCTTCGACGCCGCGCTTGCCGAAGCCGCCCGGCACCAGGACCGCATCCATGTTGCCGAGGCAGCCGGTGCCGTTCTTCTCGATCGACTCGGAGTCGATGTAGTTGATCTTGATCCTGGCGCCGGTGTGAATGCCGGCGTGGATCAGCGCTTCCGACAGCGATTTGTAGGACTCGGTGAGGTCGACGTACTTGCCGACCAATGCGATGTTGACGGTTTTGTTCGGGTGCTCGAGCGCATATACGAGCTTGTCCCACGCCGTGAGATTGGCGGGCGGCGGCGTGAGCTCGAGCTTGCGGCATACGATGTCGTCGAGATCCTGCGCGTGCAGCATGCCGGGTATCTTGTAAATGCTGTCGACGTCGACCGCGGAAATCACCGCCTCGACCTGGACGTTGGTGAACAACGCGATCTTGCGGCGCTCGTCTTCCGGCAGCCGCCGGTCGGCACGGCACAGCAGGACATCGGGCTGAATGCCGATCTCGCGCAGTTCCTTGACCGAATGCTGGGTCGGCTTGGTCTTGATCTCGCCCGCCGAGGCGATGTACGGCACCAGCGTCAGATGGATGTAGCAGACACTGGCGCGGCCGAGCTCGATCCCCATCTGGCGAATCGCTTCGAGGAACGGCAGCGATTCGATGTCGCCGACGGTACCGCCGATTTCGACGATCGCGACTTCGGCGTCGCCCGCCCCGCGCCGGATAAAGAGCTTGATTTCGTCGGTGATGTGCGGAATCACCTGCACCGTGCCGCCGAGATAGTCGCCGCGGCGCTCTTTCTTGATCACGCTCTCGTAGATCTGGCCGGTGGTGAAATTGTTGCGCTTGCCCATCTTGGCGCTCATGAAGCGCTCGTAATGACCAAGATCGAGGTCGGTTTCGGCGCCGTCTTCGGTGACGAACACTTCGCCGTGCTGGAACGGGCTCATGGTGCCGGGATCCACGTTGATGTAAGGATCCAGCTTGAGCATCGAGATTTTGAGGCCGCGCGATTCGAGGATGGCGGCGAGGGAGGCGGCAGCGATACCTTTGCCAAGTGAAGAAACGACACCACCCGTGACAAAGATATATTTGGTCATTTCATGTCATACCGGCCGTTTGCGTATTTTATCCCAAATCGGTCCGCGCGCTCAATCTGATTTATTTCTTGATCAGAGGCAATTTCCTAGGAGTTTGTCGGGCTTGGGTCGGACAAACTCCTTAGCAGCCTGTCGAATGCTAAGTCCGACAGGCTGCTGGGGAAGCCCTGCTTCCGGTTCTGCAGCCACCTGGCGAGGTCGGAATGGTCCGACCGCCCCTGGCCGTAGATGCCGACATACTTGCCGACCTTGCGGCAGGCCCGCATTTCGAGGTGCGGCATATGCTTCAGCGCCGGGTCGCGTTCGTCGAATACCCGTCGATTGTGCAAACATTAAAAACCCGTTATTTTACCGGTTCCATCGCTTCGAAGCATCACATTCATGCCGCAAAAACGCTCGGCGTTCTTCATTTCCGACCGCACCGGCATCACCGCCGAGATGCTCGGCCACAGCCTGCTCACGCAGTTCGACATGGTGGCCTTCAGCGAAGTAACGCTGCCGTTCGTCGATTCGGTCGAAAAAGCACAGGTCGCAGTAAGGCAGATCAACGCGCAAGCCGCAAAGGACGGCGAGCGCCCGCTGATATTCAGCACTTTGGTCAACCCGGAAGTGTCAGCGGTGGTGGCCGGCGCCAACGCGCTGTTTCTCGACTGCTTCGATATTTTCATACTGCCGATGGAAAAAGAACTCGGCGTGCCGGCATCGCACGCAGTCGGCAGGTCGCACAGCGCCAGCGACTTCGTGAATTACCACCACCGCATCGAGGCCGTGAACTTCTCGTTAAGCCACGACGACGGGTTATCGACGCGCGATCTGGCCGAGGCCGACGTGATCCTGGTCGGGGTCTCGCGCTGCGGCAAGACGCCGACCTGCCTCTATCTGGCGATGCAGTTCGGCATCCGCGCCGCCAACTACCCGCTGATCCCCGAGGATTTCAGCAGCATGCGGCTGCCGTCGCAGGTCAAGCCGCTGCGCAAGCGGCTCTACGGGCTGACGATCAAGCCCGGTCGCCTGCAGCAAATCCGCAACGAGCGTCTCCCCGGCAGCACTTATGCAACGCTCGCCAATTGTGAATTCGAGGTGCGCGAGGCCGAGGCGCTGATGCTCCAGGAAGGAATCCCGTATCTCGATGCTACCAGCAAGTCAGTGGAAGAATTGGCGACGACGATACTGCAGGAAGCCAAGCTCGTGCGGAGGGTTTACTAGCGATCAGCTATCGGCAATCAGCTATCAGCCAGAATCATCCCGCGTCAACGCCTGGATTTAAGCTGACCGCTGACGGCTGACCGCTGCGTTGCAGCTGTCTTACCCGCTCGAACAGGCACACCGCCGCCGCTGCCGCCGCATTCAGTGATTCGACTTTTCCCGGCATCGGGATAGCGACCACTTCGTGCGCCGCGTCCGCAAGCGTCTGCGACAATCCCGCGCCCTCGTTGCCGAATGCCAGTGCGACCTTGCCGGTCAGATCAACATCGAAGACAAACTTCCTGGCGCGATGGCTGAATGCAATCATCCTGCCCTTGAAGTTCCGCGCCAGCGCGAGCAGATCGCACTGTTCGTAAACTTGCAGTATGAAGTGTGCTCCCATGCCGGCGCGCAGCACGCGCGGCGACCACGCATGCACCGAGCCTTTCGACAGGAACACGTGCTTGATGCCGGCGGCAGCCGCCGAACGCAGGATGGAACCCAGATTTCCCGGATCCTGAATGTCTTCGAGCACGATGCACGCGTCGATATCCGCGGGTGCGGCGCGCGGCCGTGGAGTCTTGACCACCGCCAGCACACCAGTGGGTGTCTCGACCGTCGACAATTGCTTGAACAGCGCGTCGGCCAATACCAGTGGCTCCAGAGGCGCAGGCGCTTTGAGCAGTGCCTGAATTTCCGTATTGCCGAGGCCTGATTTGCTGACGACGACCCGCTCCGGCTGGCCGGCATGTTCGCGGTAGGCGGCGGCAAGGTGGATGCCGTCGAGCAGCGACAGGCCCTGTTCCTTGCGCTCGCGCGAGGAGCGCGCAAGTTTGAGGAGCGACTTGAAGCGCGCGTTGTCAGCCGAGGCGATCAGCTTCATGTTTCGCACGTGCGGAATCCGGCGAACACGTCGCGGCGCTCAGGTGTGTAGAAATTGCGCCAGGTATTGCGCAGCAGGCTCGCGCTCGTCGCATGACAGCCGCCGCGCAGCACCTTGTGATTGCCGAACCACGGCTCCGAGTATTCCCGATACGGATCGCGCACGAAGCCCGGGTAGGGATTGAACCAGTCCGCGCTCCATTCCCACGAGTTGCCGAGCATCTGGCGGCAGCCCCACGCACTGTCGCCCGCCGCGAACGCCGAAACATCCGAGGTGGTGTTGCATACGCCGTACAGGTTGGCTCGACCGGCATCTGGCGTGCCTTCGCCCCACGGATAAGTGCGTTTGCCGCTTGCGCCTGCCGGATCAGAGGGCGTACTTGCCGCTACCTGTTCCCACTCGGCCTCGCTCGGCAGCCGGCGCCCGGCCCAGCGGCACCAGGCGTCGGCCTCATACCAGTTGACGTGGATGACCGCAGCGTGCGGCGCGAGCGGTACGACGAGGTCATAAACGCGCCGCATCCACTGCCCTTCCTGCCTGACCCAATAGACCGGCGCTCGCGCTGCTGCGCTCACGCGCCACTGCCAGCCGGCATCGCACCACAGCTCGCGCCGCTCGTAACCGCGGTCGTCGACGAAGGCGGCAAATTCGCCGTTGGTGACCGCGGCGCGCGCAATCGAAAACGGCGCGAGCTCAACGCGGTGCGCCCATTTCTCGTTGTCGAATACGAAACGGCCGCCGATTTGGGCGCCGAGCAGAAATTCGCCGCCGGCGACCGTGACGTCCCCCGGCCATGCGCCGCCGCTCGCCGCAGCGGGAGTCGCGGACCGTGGCGGCGTGTAACCGAGTGTCTGGCGCGTATAGGTAAATGCTTCGCAATGCATTTCCTCATGCGCCGCCGCGAGCTCGGCGAAATAGCGCAGCGTCGGATTTTCCGGCTCGCGCGCGAGCCGCTCCAGCACGCGCTCGAGTACCGCATCGAGATAGCGCAGCACCGCCTCGAACGGCAACAGCGGCAGATCCCAGCGCGTGTCGTGCGCCGCGATTGCCGAGTTGTACATCGGGTCCGCGTTGTTTATCATCGAAGGCGCAAGCTCCCCCGGCGCGCGGTAGCGCAGGCACCAATGTTCCTGAAACCACGCAACGTGCGCGAACTCCCACAGCGGCGGATTGACGATCGCGAGACGAGGCCCGAGCAACTTCTCGCCGCTCAAGTCCGATGCCAGGAGCAGCGTGCGCTCGCGTACGGCCTGCAGCCGCTGCGCAAGTTCGTGCGCCGTCGAATGGCTCGACAGCTGCCGCTCGCGCGACTCTGCTATAGTTTGAGCTGCTTCCGGCATGCATCCATTCTAACTAACTTATCGGCAGCGCATGAAAATCGCACTGGTCACGCCGGCGCGGCCGGCCGCGCGTTCGGGCAACCGCAACACCGCAGTGCGCTGGGCGCGCATGCTGCGCGAACTCGGACACGCGGTCAGCGTACAGATGAGCTGGGACGGCAAGCCGGCCGATCTGATGATTGCGCTGCACGCGCGGCGCAGCCACGATTCAATCGTGCGCTTTGCCGGGGCTTACCCGTCGCGGCCGCTGATTCTTGCGCTGACCGGCACCGATCTTTATCGCGATATCCGGTCCGATGCCGATGCCAGGCATTCGCTGCGGCTGGCCACGCGCACGATCGTGCTGCAACGGATGGGGCTGGCCGAACTGGCGCCCGGTCTGCGGAAAAAAACGCGCGTGATCTACCAGTCAACGCGCCCGGTCAAGCCGCAGCCGTCGCTGAAAACCTGCTTCGAGGTCTGCACCAGCGGCCATTTGCGCGAGGAAAAGGACCCATTCCGTCTCGCTGCCGCGCTCAAATATCTGCCGCCGCAGAGCCGCATCCGGGTCACGCACCTGGGCGCCCCGATGAGTCCGGAAATGGCGGTCGCGGCGCACGGCTGGGAGGCGCGCGAGCCGCGCTACCGCTGGGTCGGCGAGTTGCCGCACTGGCTCGCGTTGCGCCGGCTGGCGCGCTCACGGCTGATGGTAATCAGCTCGCGCATGGAAGGCGGCGCCAACGTGGTCACCGAAGCGCTCGCGGCCGGCGTGCCGGTAGTTGCGTCTCGCATCCCGGGCAATGTCGGCATGCTGGGAGCGGATTATGCCGGCTGCTACGAGCTCGGAAACGAACGCGCGCTGGCGCGGCTGTTATGGCGCGCCGAATCCGATCCGGAGTTCTATCGCAAGCTTAAGCGCCAATGTGCGGCGCGCCGTTGTCTCGTCAGCCACAAGCGCGAAAAGCGAGGGCTCAAACAACTGCTGGAGGAACTGGACTGACGGTAAACATTAAATGATCGCCCTGCACCCCCGGATTTACGGTTTACGGCGTTTGATAGGTGATGACGGCGAATGACGCCGTCGAGCGGATCGGTCGACCGGCTGCCGGATGGGAATACGTACTGCCAGGGCCAGCTCCTGCCCGCGTGCGGGTACTTGCGCGCGAGCGCGAATGGCAGGTACACGTCTCCGAAACTGGATTAACGTACCTGTCGCCACCCCGGTTGACCGGCTTGAGGAAGCAGGGGTAAGGAGTAGCCTTCCATGCTTCAGCCCCGGTTTCGGGGCAAAACAAATGCCCCACTTATGGGGCCGATTTCTCGTTAAGTCCCATGTCACACCCTACCGCCTACCACCAACTCGGCCGATTCATCGTCGGCTTCCAGCATCTTGAAAATGCTGTCACCAAACTCCTTGTGTTGCTGGACGACACGGACAGCGAGGCGGTACTTATCCTTGTAAATGAGCTGGCGTACAATCAGCGACTCAGAACTGCAGATGTGTTGTTCTCCCGTTTCGTGGATCTTCGAAAAAACACCGATCCCGCAAGCAAGGCAGCGTTTCACGATCTGATGGTTGAGTTGGGCAAACTGGGACAGAGGCGCAACGAGTTAGTCCATTCGCGATACAACGACTGGATCAACATCGAAGGAAGACTGGGTCTTCTGCGAAAGAACTCCCGGCTTAGCGCGAAAAAGGGTGAACGCGAGGAGCTGGAAGAAGAACTTCAACCGGAAGCGTTTGACGGCGATTTGCAGCGCCTCGGCTTAGCCGCCACGGAACTGGAACGGTTTCGGCTGCAGGTAATCGATTGGCTGTACCCAGATGATGGGACCTAACCGCACGATCGACGACGACACTTCGCAAGCGCCGCTTCGCGCGCTCGCTCGTGCGCGTCATCGTGAACGTTAGCTGCCGCTATGCCACGCAAAATTGACCGAACCGCGCGCGTAAGAGAGCTGATAGCGGGATTCCCCCGATATTTAGCCGCTTATGGCAAGACCCCGGCGTTCACGCGCGCTGGCCAGCTCGAATTTCACGTGGAAACAATCCGCTTGCGGAGGGAACTGGGTTCGGCAACTGCCGCTGTGAGAGATGACAGATTCTTGCACTCGCTTTACCAAACGCTAAATGCATGGGGGATCGGACGGAGAGCGTCGCGACTTCTACCGGAGACGGAGTTCGCGGCGGCGGTTCGAGCGAGAGAAACCGCAATCGCTGAGCTTGAAAATACATCAATTGAAGATTTGAGCCTGGACACAGAAGCGGTGTGCCAGCGCGTGTGGAAGCTCGTAGATCAATTCGGAATTATTCAAAACGATACGCGGATAGTGCCGGGAACGAAGACCCTCCACCACATTCTCCCTGATTTGGTGGCACCGATGGACCGCGGGTACACGCAGAAATTCTTTCAGTGGCACAACCCCCAGTTCCAGTATGACCAAGCGCGAAAGTTTCGGGTCATCTTCCTCGCATTCGTCGATGTTGCGCGTGCGGTCAGGCCAAGCCAGTTTGTGACGGGCGGCTGGAACAGCAGTCTCACGAAGGTGATCGATAATGCAGTGGTCGGGTTCGTTACACTCGAACAAACAGGCGGCAGCTAATTCTCGTTAGGCGGCCTGAAGATGAATCCGCGATCTCCCCCATTCAGCAATCGGCGCTTGCCGTCTGCGCGAATCGGAATCGTATGGTGGCGCTGGTCCGCTCTGGTTGCATTGGGCATTAGTGGCATCGAAGTGCTGTTTTTGATCTTGGTCGCGTTTGCTTTCGACCAGTTCGAATTTGCTTGGATCGCTGCTCCGTTTGTCGCATTCGCCTTCGTCGCAGCACTGACAGCCGATCCGCTCCTAATTCTCGTATGGCTCTTTCTTGCAAGGCATGTAAGGGCGCTACGAACCCATCGTGGATGGCTTGTGTTGTTCGTTCTGATCCTTTGTATACCCTTGCTCATGGCGCCAAGATCCTGGTACGAAGCCGCGGTTGCAGCGCCAACGGTGCTGGGCTTCCTGCTCCCCCGCTTTGTCATTTTGCAGTTGGCGATTATCCCGGAGCGCGCGCAATCAGCCTCCGCAGGTCGTCGCCTAACCCGCCAATGAACCCGACCGTCCAACAGCGGCGCTTCGCTTGCAGTTGTCCGACGGGTTATTGGCAACGTTAGACATGCCGAAATGCAACCGCGTAAAATGCAGGCATGGACTTCGAATGGGATCCGAAAAAGGCCTCCTCGAACCTCCGAGAT
>JACQOI010000275.1 GCA_016202615.1 Betaproteobacteria bacterium | reverse complement strand
GTCCGGCGTAGGGTGCGCTTGCGCACCATGCGGAAAAGATGTCCGGATCCATGCGACGCCATCACATTGGTGCGCAAGCGCACCCTACCCTATGCCGTTGAATCGACGATATCGAATCTTGCCGAGCTGCGATGATGCTTGGCTTAAGTAAGTGCCATTCCGCTCCAGCCCCTCTTCTGATGGCTGTCTTCAGCGGTTAAAATGGCTGTGTGCCAATATTCCAGACCTGCCGTCCGAATTCCGCCGCTCGTCGTAGTCCAGCCCATGCAAACCGTCAAACATCTCGTTATCACCGGCCGCGTACAGGGCGTTGGCTACCGCCATTTCATGAGCCGCACCGCCCATGAATTGCGCGTCACCGGTTGGGTGCGCAACCGGCACGACGGCAGCGTCGAGGCAGTGATCTCGGGAACGCCGGAGGCGGTCCACGCCCTGATCGAGCGGGCACGGCGTGGGCCGCAAAGTGCAATGGTTGCCGATTTCAGGGTGTCGGAAGGACACGGCAGTTTCGAGCGTTTCGATATGCTGCCCACGGAGTAAGACGGTGAGCGGAGAGCGGTAAGCGGTAAGCGGAGAAATCGGCTCACTGCTCACGGCTTCCCTTCACGCTTCACCCTTCACCGCTCACCGCTCACCGCTTACCGCTTACCGCTTACCGCTTACCGCTCTCCGCCTACCGTCATTTGGTTTTGAAAATCGCCGCAACGCGCTCGCGCATCCTGTCGGCTTCGGCTTTCCGGCCGAGCGCATCGAGCGCCAGCGCGAGGTTCTTCAGCGTATGGCCGGTCGCGAGGCTGTCGGGCCCGAACAATTTTTCCTTGACCGCGAGCGCGCGCCGCAGATAGCTCTCGGCGGGGCCAAGCTTGCCTTGCGCAAGCAGCGCCGAGCCCAGCCCGTGCAGTGCGGCGGCGGTATTGACGTTGTTCTCGCCGTAGTTTTTTTCGAAAATCCCGAGCGCCCTGCGGTGCATCTGCTCGGCTTCGACCCCCACCGCGCGCCGCGTCAGCGCGCTGCCGAGATTTTGCAGCGCGACGCCGGCCGCAGCGCTGTCGGGCCCGCGCAGTTTCTCCACCACCACCAGCGCGCGCCGGTAATAGATTTCGGCCTCGACGTCATTGCCTGCAAACAGCAATACGCGCGCCAGCGTATCGAGCGAGCCCGCCGTGTTGAGATGCGTCTCGCCCCAGACCGTCTCGGCTTCCTTCAGCGCCTGGCGCGCGAACAGCAGCGCCTGCTGCATGTTGCCGCGCTCGAGATGGTTCTGTACCTGCGCCGAGAGCGTCTTCCAGTCCTCTTCACCTGCATGCGCCGCCGCACCGACAAGCACCAGTGCAACGCCGACCGCGATCAACAGACGTTCAATGACTGTTGCGCTGCTCGTTGTAGACGACTTTGACATTGTCCTCGCTCAGCCACGCCGCGAGCGATTGCAGCAGATTGTCGTTCAGACTCACGCGCCACGCGTCGCCAAGTTCGATTTCGCAGCTCGCGCGATGGTTGTGATAGACGACTGACACCGGGCAGTTGCCGTTGCGATACGGCGCGAGCAGCTCCTTCAGCTTTTGCGCCGATGACTGGCCGTTGCAGGTCAGCCGCACGCCGCGCGCGCAGCGGTTACGCGCGGCGTTCAGATCGTAAAGCTTGTCGGCGGAAACGCGTAGCCCCCCCGAGAACTCGTCGTGAGTAATCTTGCCTTCGACGATCAGCAACCGGTCTTCCTTGAGCCAGTGACGGTGCTGCTCGAACAACTCGTTGAACACCGTCATTTCGACGCGCGCGTTGCCGTCGTCGAGCATGATCACCGCCATCTTGCCGCGTCGTGTCATCTGCGTGCGGAAGCTGTGGATCAGCCCGGCGAGCAGCACCGGCTGGCTCTGCGGCGTGAGCTTGTCGAGCCGCGTGCGCACGAACTCCTGCACTTCGGCGGCATAGGAATTGAACGGGTGGCCTGAAAGGTAGAAACCGAGCGCGAGCTTTTCGTTCTGCAGCCGCTCGCGTTCCGGCCAGCGCGCGCATTCGACGAGCATCGGCTCGCGATCCTGCCCGCTGTCGCCGAACAGGCTCACCTGCTGCGCACTGCGGCTTGCCTGCTCCGCGCCCTCGAGCGCGATCCCGACCGATGCCAACAGGCCCGCGCGGTGATCGTTGACCGAGTCGAAGGCTCCGGCGCGCACCAGCGCCTCCACCACGCGCCGGTTGACGAGGCGCTTGTCGACGCGCAGGCAGAAATCGAACAGATCCTTGAACGGGCCATCGGCTTCACGCGCGCTCACGATGGAAGCGATTGCCGACTCGCCGGTGCCCTTGATCGCACCGAGCCCGTAGCGGATGGTTTGGGTGTCAACCGGCTCGAAGCGGTAGCCCGACTGGTTGATGTCGGGCGCCAGCAGCCGAATGCCGTGCAGGCGCGCATCTTCGGCGAATGTTTGTACCTTGTCGGTATCGTTCATCACCGCCGACATGTTGGCGGCGAGAAAAGCCGCGGTGTGGTGCGCCTTGAGGTAGGCGGTCTGGTAGGCGACCAGCGCGTAGGCGGCGGCGTGCGACTTGTTGAAGCCGTAGCCCGCGAACTTCTCCATCAACCCGAACAGCTCGTTCGCCTTGCGCTCGGATACGCCGTTTCGCGCCGCGCCCGCGACGAAAATGCTGCGGTGCTGCGCCATCTCCTCTGGCAGTTTCTTGCCCATCGCGCGCCGCAGCAAGTCGGCGGCGCCGAGCGAATAGCCGCCGATCACCTGCGCGATCTGCATCACCTGCTCCTGGTAGACCATGATGCCGTAGGTCGGCGCGAGTATCGGCTCGAGCCGCGGATCAAGGTACTCGACGCGGCTCCGGCCATGCTTGCGCTCGATGAATTCGGGAATGAGTTCCATCGGGCCGGGACGATACAGGGCGACCAGCGCGATAACGTCCTCGAAACGGTCGGGACGAGCGCGCTGCAGCAGGTCTCTCATGCCGCGCGACTCCAACTGGAAGATACCGACGGTGCGCGCTTCCTTGAGCATATCGTAGGCCGCCTTGTCGTCGAGCGGAATGGAAGATAAATCGAGTGATGAGTGATGAGTGACGAGTGATGAGTTGGCTCCGGCCTCGCCGGCCTTCCGCTCTGCACTCTGCACTTTGCATTCCGCATTCCGGATATACCGCAGCGCCCAGTCGATTATCGTCAGCGTGGCCAATCCCAGGAAATCGAACTTAACGAGACCCACGGCCTCGACGTCCTTCATATCGAACTGGCTCACCACACTGCCGGATCCGTCGGCCGTGTAGATGGGGCAGAAATCGGTCAGCTTGCCCGGCGCGATAAGCACCCCGCCCGCGTGCATGCCGACGTTGCGCGTGAGTCCTTCGAGCCGTTCCGCCAGCTCGAGCAGCTCGCGAACCTCCTCCTCCTTGTTCTCGCGCTCCTTCAGCAGCGGCTCCATTTCGCGTGCTTTGGCGAGCGTGATGTGCTGGCCCGGCTGAAACGGAATCAGCTTGGCGAGCTGGTCGCAGAAGTTGTAACCGAGATCAAGCACGCGGCCGACGTCGCGCACCACCGCTTTCGCCGCCATGGTGCCGAAGGTCACGATCTGCGACACGCTGTCGGCGCCGTACTTGCTG
>JACQOI010000274.1 GCA_016202615.1 Betaproteobacteria bacterium | reverse complement strand
GTGCCAGTAGGTCGGGTGCTTGGGATTCGAGGCGTGATCGAAGATGGCGATGCCCAGCGATTTGCCTTCCACCGAGCCCGAGTAATCCACCCACGCGGCGCGTTTTCCCCAGATCTGCTTCTCGCCGACGGCGCCTTCGGACTTGAGCATCCGTCCGCCCGGCTCCTCCAGGGCTTTGACCACGCGGATGGCAAACGTGCCTTCTTTGGTGTCGCCCATCTTGACGGGAGCGTCCAGCGCCTTGACGGTGAACTCGCCATCAATGATTCGCACCCCTTCATCGCCGCGGAAGGTGTAGGCCTGCGTTGCTTCGGCGATGGCCTTGCCGTCCGGGCCCACGAGGTTGAAACTCGCGCGAAGCGTGCCGGAATCTTTTCCTCCCCGCATTTCCTCGAGTTTCTTGTAGACCGTGCGGCCGTGCGGCAAGGACTCGCTGGTGTACTGAACTCCGTGCGCCACTTCCGTGGTCTTTTCTTCGACCTGCGCTTCGCTCCAGAAATCTATGCCGTTGATGTCGCCGTGGGCGAAGTACAGGGCGCGATGGTGCGGGTGATCGGCGCTTTCTCCCGGAATATCCTTGCGCATCGGAAACCCTCGCGTCACCACCACGCCCTGCGCGCTGCGCAGCGGATGGAGATAAGGCTTGGGGGCCTCGGGGCCGAAATAGAAGGCCGTGAAAGGCTGGCCGCCGATGCTGACTTCGACGCGGTTCCCCTGGCGCTTCATCTTGACGGGCATCGAGCCGCCAAGCGCCGGCGCGCTGAAGACCAGCGCCAAGAGAATTGGAAACATCCACAGAAGTTTTCCACGAATCATCGCCTCACCTCGAAGGAAATTCTTTAGGCCGGGCGGCCCGTGCGGTTTCCCTAAGCCGAAACCTTCAGGACGCCGGCGGCGTGAAGCTTGCTGTGTTTCATGGCCTGGAGCGCCCGGTTGGCGTCTTCCAGCCGGAAGCACTCGACTTCCGTCCGAAGGGGAACCTCCGCGGCCACGCGAAGGAAGTCCCGAACGTCCTGGCGGGTGCTGTTCGCCACGCTGCGCACGGTCCGCTCGTGATAGAGAAGCGTATCGTAATCGATTTCCGGAATGGGAGTCATGTGAATTCCGGCCAGAGCCACTGTACCGCCCTTGCGGAGCGCCCGCAACGCGTCGAGCACCAGAGACCCGGCTGGGGCGAACATGATGGCCGAGTCCAGCAAGCCGGGTGCTTGATCCTTGGCTCCACCCACCCAGGCGGCCCCCAGTTTCTTCGCCAGTTCGCGGTGCGATTCCGCGCGCGTGAAGACGTAAACCTCGCATCCCATGTGCCGCGCGACCTGGAGAATCACGTGCGCCGACGCTCCAAACCCGTACATGCCCAGGCGCTCGCCCGGAGCGACATTGCTCAACCGCAGCGCCCGATACCCGACCACCCCCGCGCAGAGTAGCGGAGCCGCTTCCATGTCCGAAAAGGCATCCGGCAGGCGGTAGGCGGATAATTCGGAGACGACCACGGTTTCAGCATAGCCGCCGTCAACATGGTAGCCCGTGAAACGAGCGTTCTCACACAGGTTTTCAAATCCCTTCAAGCAATAAGCGCATTCGCCGCAGGTTGAGTAGAGCCAGGGAATTCCCACCCGGTCGCCTTCGTGAAAATTGCGCACCCCGGCGCCCGTGCCGTCCACCACGCCGACAATCTGGTGCCCGGGGACAACGGGGGCGCGCTTGAGAGGAAGGTCGCCCTCCACAATGTGCAGGTCCGTGTGACAGACGCCGCAGGTGCGCACCAGAACGCGGATTTCCCCCGGTCCCGGCGTGGGCTGAGAAATCTCCCGCGGCTCGAGCGGATTTTCCTCCACAGGTTTCTGCTGGACGAGCACCATGGCACGCATCGGTCTCCGAAGTCTATCTGACGAGCCTGAAAACCCGCAAGCAGTATGGCGTAGCGGGATTCTCTGCGACACCATTACGAAGCACGCGCGAAATCTTCCTGCGACTCTCTCCGGCAGTTTGTGGCACAATATGGCCTGGCGAAATCACCCACAGCCCGAGCCCAACGAGGCAGGCTGACGCGCCCGGCGCGTCATCAGCTCGGGGGAAAGGACCGAAGGATGAAAGCGTGGATTGGTGTTCTTCTGGTTTTCGCTTTTGCCGCGCTGCCGCTCGCCGCGCAGGAAAAGGAAGCCGAGCGGATGGAGAAGGCGGCCGAGGTCTTGAACGAAGTCATCGACACGCCGGAGGGAATCTCCGCCGATCTGCTCAACAAGGCGGTTTGCG
>JACQOI010000280.1 GCA_016202615.1 Betaproteobacteria bacterium | reverse complement strand
GAATTAGTAAATGACGGTTACCTACAAAGTTGAGCAGGGCGGCGCGCTCAAGGGATGCATCCGCGTTCCCGGCGACAAATCGATTTCCCATCGCAGCATCATGCTCGGCTCGATCGCCGAAGGTGCCACGCATGTCAGCGGTTTCCTCGAGGGCGAGGACGCGCTTGCGACCATGAACGTGTTCCGTGCGCTCGGCGTGCGCATCGACGGGCCCGACCACGGCAGCGTTACGGTGCACGGCGTCGGCAGGCACGGCCTCAGGGCGCCTGCGAAGGTGCTCGATTGCGGCAACTCCGGGACTTCGATGCGGCTGCTGTGCGGATTGCTCGCCGGGCAGGATTTCGATTGCGAATTGAGCGGTGACGCGAGCCTGCGCAAGCGGCCGATGCAGCGCGTTGCCGAACCGCTCGCCCGGATGCGCGCCGAAATCTTGACCGCCGAGGGCGGGCGGCCGCCGCTCAGGATCAAGGGCAGCGCCAATCTGCGCGGCATCGATTACCGCATGCCGATCGCGAGCGCGCAGGTCAAATCGGCGCTGCTGCTGGCGGGGCTCTACGCGCGCGGCAGAACCTGCGTGACCGAGCCGGCGCCGACGCGCGATCATACCGAGCGCATGCTCGCCGCGTTCGGCCACGCGGTCGAGCGCAACGGCAGCACCGTGTGCGTGAGCGGGGGCGGCAAGCTTACCGCGATTGCGATCAAAGTGCCGGCGGACATTTCCTCGGCGGCGTTCTTCATGGCCGGCGCCAGCATTGCGCGGGGGTCCGACTTGATGCTCGAGCACGTCGGCGTCAACCCGACGCGCACCGGCGTCATCGACATCCTGCGCCTGATGGGGGCGGACATCGAACTCCTCAACCAGCGTCAGGCCGGCGGCGAGCCGATTGCCGATATCCGCGTGCGCCACGCCGAATTGAAGGGCATCGAAATTCCGGTCGGGCTGGTGCCGCTTGCGATCGATGAATTTCCGGTGCTGTTCGTCGCCGCGGCCAATGCGCGCGGCGCCACTGTGCTGCGCGGCGCCGAGGAATTGCGCGTCAAGGAATCCGACCGCATCGCGGTGATGGTTGAGGGCTTGCAAGCGCTCGGCGTCGTTGCCGAGCCCGCCGCCGACGGCATGCGCGTTACTGGAGGTAACTACGGCGGCGGCACGGTCGCGAGCCACGGCGATCATCGTGTCGCGATGGCGTTTTCGATCGCCGCATTGCGTGCCAGCGCGCCGATCACGGTCACCGACTGCGCCAACGTCGCGACTTCGTTTCCCGGCTTCGTCGAGCTTGCCCGCTCGGCTGGCTTAAGAATTCAAGATCTTTGACCGCGAAAGACGCAAAGGACGCCAAGGAAATACAAACCGTAGGAGTTTGTCGGACTTGGCGCTCTGACAGGCTAATTCGCAATCAAAATGAAATAGTGTAGGGTGCGCCGTGCGCACCGGCAATCATGGTGCGTGGAACGCACCCTACAAAATTATTGTTGTCTTGAACGCAAATTCTTGGCGGTGAAGCTTTTTCGTAATGGTTAACTCCAGCAAGATACCGGTGATTGCGATCGACGGCCCGTCGGCCTCCGGCAAGGGCACGGTGGCGAGGCTGGTCGCGCAGCGGCTCGGGTTCCACTTTCTCGACAGCGGCGCGCTGTACCGGCTGGTTACGCTGGCGGCAATCAAGGCCGGGATCGAGTTGGACGAGGAAGCCGCCCTGGCGCGCCTGGTGGCAACGCTCGACGTTCGTTTTGAAAATGACGATGTCTTTTCAAATCAAGAGCTTGTAACCGACGCCATCCGTGCGGAGCAGATCGGCGTCGGCGCCTCGCAGATGGCTGCGCTGCCAGCGGTGCGCACGGCGCTGCTCGCGCGCCAGCGCGCATTCCGCCAGCCTCCCGGCTTGGTGGCGGATGGACGCGACATGGGATCGGTGGTGTTTCCCGATGCCGCGCTCAAAATTTACCTCACGGCGGACGTTGAGGAACGTGCCCGCCGGCGCCATAAACAGTTGATAGAAAAAGGAATGGATGATAATATGACAACCCTTTTGCAGGATATTCGGGCACGCGACGAACGCGACCGCGCACGCGCCGTGGCCCCGCTGCAGAAGAGTGACGACGCCAGTGTGCTCGATACGACCCGGCTCACAATCGATGCCGCGGTAGAGCAAGTGCTGGCGCGTTACGCTGTAGCGAAACGGGTGCCTTAAGCTGCCAGGCTGACGGTTTGATTAACTACACCCCGTTGAAATAACGGGTTTTTCAGGTTCTTAACGTGCTGATAATGAATACGGTCTCACCGCTTAGCTCGAGCGAAACTTTTGCCGCGCTGTTCGAAGAAAGCCTGTCGCGCAAGGAAATGCGGATCGGCGAGGTCATTACCGCCGAAGTCATACGTGTCGATGCCAACCACGTCGTAGTAAATGCCGCTTTAAAATCAGAAAGTTACATTCCCGCCGAGGAATTCCGCAACGACCGCGGTGAAATCGACGTCAAACCTGGCGATTTCGTGCAGGTCGCGATCGACGCGCTCGAGGACGGTTTCGGCGAAACGCGCCTGTCGCGCGACAAGGCGAAACGCCTCGCGGCATGGATGGACCTCGAGCAGGCGCTCGAAAAAGGCACGCTGGTGCAAGGTCTGGTCAACGGCAAGGTTAAAGGCGGCCTTACCGTGATGGTCAATGGCATTCGCGCGTTCCTGCCCGGCTCGCTGGTCGACATCCGGCCGGTGAAAGACACCGCGCCGTACGAAAACAAGGTGCTGGAGTTCAAGGTCATCAAGCTTGACCGCAAGCGTAACAACGTCGTGGTTTCGCGCCGTGCCGTGCTCGAAGCGTCACAGGGCGCCGAGCGCCAGGCGCTGCTCGCGAGCCTTTCGGAAGGCGCGGTGGTCAAGGGCATCGTCAAAAACATCACCGACTACGGCGCGTTCGTCGACCTGGGCGGCATCGACGGTCTGCTGCACATCACCGATCTGGCATGGCGCCGCGTCAAGCACCCCTCGGAAGTACTGGCGGTCGGCGACGAAGTCGAAGCCAAAGTGCTCAAATTCGACCAGGAAAAAAACCGCGTTTCGCTCGGCATGAAACAGCTCGGCGAAGATCCATGGGTCGGCCTGTCGCGGCGCTACCCGCAGGGCACGCGGCTGTTCGGCAAGGTCAGCAATCTCACCGATTACGGCGCGTTTGTCGAAATCGAGCAGGGCATCGAAGGCCTGGTGCACGTATCCGAAATGGACTGGACCAACAAGAACGTGCATCCATCGCGCGTGGTGCAGCTCGGCGACGAGGTCGAGGTCATGGTGCTCGAGATCGACGAGGACCGCCGCCGCATTTCGCTCGGCATGAAGCAATGCCTGCCGAATCCGTGGGAAGAGTTCTCGATGAACTACAAGAAAGGCGACAAGGTGAAAGGCCAGATCAAGTCGATCACCGACTTCGGCGTGTTCATCGGGCTTGCCGGCAATATCGACGGCCTGGTGCACCTGTCCGACCTGTCGTGGAGCGCGCCCGGCGAAGAGGCGGTGCGCAAATACAAGAAGGGCGATGAAACCGAGGCAGTGGTGCTGTCGATCGACGTCGAACGCGAGCGCATCTCACTCGGCATCAAGCAGCTCGACGGCGATCCGTTTACCGGCTACATTTCAGCGCACGACAAGAACAGTATCGTCAAGGGCACGGTCAAGTCGATCGACGCCAAAGGCGCGGTCATTGCGCTCGAGGGCGACGTCGAAGGCTATCTGCGCGCGTCCGAAGTTGCGCGCGACCGCGTCGAAGATATCCGCACGCATCTGAAAGAGGGCGATGCAGTGACGGCGATGATCATCAACATCGATCGCAAGAATCGCGCCATCAATCTCTCGATCAAGGCCAGGGACATGGCCGAAGAGTCGGCGGCGATGCAGAAGATGGCGGCGGACAAGCCCGCGAGCGCCGGCACCACCAATCTCGGCGCGCTGCTCAAGGCCAAGCTCGACACCGCCAATACTGACCAATAAAGGACGACCCATGACCAAGTCCGAGCTGATCGCGAAGCTGGCGGCGCGCTATCCACAGCTGGTGGCGAAAGACGCCGAGCTTGCGGTAAAAATGATCCTCGACGCCATGGCGAAGAGTCTGGCGCAGGGTCAGCGCATCGAGATTCGCGGTTTTGGCAGCTTCGGGCTCAATTATCGCCCGCCGCGCACCGGACGCAACCCGAAATCCGGCGAGAAGGTGCAGGTACCGGCGAAATACGTGCCCCATTTCAAGGCCGGCAAGGAATTGCGCGAACGCGTCGATTTCAAGAAGTAATCGGCAGGTTTTCTATCGGCGCGGCATCATCGAAAGATCGTGCCGCTTTTCTTGCCCGTCCGCCGCGTTGACGGGGTGCGGGGTGTGGTTGGCTGAAGGGGTGTAGGGATATGCGCATCTTCTTTCTGCTGCTCAAGACGGTCGTGTTTCTGCTGTTGCTCGGCTTTGCATTCAAGAACACCGACAGCGTCGCGGTGCGTTACTTTCCCGGCCTCGAATGGCAGGCGCCGCTGGTATTCGTGCTGCTGGTGTTTGTCGGCATCGGCATCGCGGTCGGCGTGATGGCGAGTTTTGTCATCATCGTCAGGCAGCGGCGCGAGATCCTGGGCTTGAAGCGCGAGCTGCGCAGTCGCGCGCGCCCGCTCGCGGCGCCCGCGACGGCGGAGTCGGTATAGCGCGGGTTTACGAAACGGCGCGGCACGACATGGAAATTGAATACTGGTGGCTGCTCGCATTGCCGCTGTTCTTTGCGCTTGGCTGGCTTGCCGCGCGCATCGACATCAAGCATCTGCTCTCGGAATCTCGCGCGCTGCCAACGTCGTACTTCAAGGGGCTGAATTTCCTGCTCAACGAGCAGCCCGACAAGGCGATCGAGGCGTTCATCGAGGTGGTCAAGGTCGAGCCGCAGACCATCGAGCTGCATTTCGCGCTGGGGTCGCTGTTTCGCCGGCGCGGCGAGGTCGAACGCGCGATCCGCATGCACCAGAACCTGGTGGAGCGCGCCGACCTGCCGCAGCAGCAGAAGCTCGATGCGCTCCACGAGCTCGCGCAGGACTACCTCAAGGCCGGATTGCTCGACCGCGCCGAGGAGCTGTTCGCCAGGTTGAAGGGCACCTCGCACGCGGAGTCCGCTCTCAAGTACCTGCTCGAGATTTACGAACAGGAAAAAGACTGGCAGAAGGCGGTTGATACCGCACAGCAGCTCGAGGTGGTGACCGGGCAGTCGCACCAGAAGGAAATCGCCAATTTCTACTGCGAAATGGCGAGCCGGGAAATCATGGATTCGCGTCCCGAGGCGGCGCGCCCGCACCTCGCGCGCGCGCTGTCACACCACCGGTTATGCGTGCGCGCCAACATGCTGCTCGGTGATCTCGAGTCGGCGCTCAACCGCAATGAAGCGGCAATCGAGGCGTGGAAGCGCATCGAGACGCAGAACCCGGCGTATCTGGCGCTGGTCGCCGACCGGCTGTTCGCGGCCTACAGGCAACTCGACAAGACCGGCGAAGGGCTCAATCTGCTGCGCGGTTTATTGGGCAAGTACCCGTCGCTCGACGTTCTCAACGTGGTATTCAGCTGCATACTCGAGCAGCAGGGCGCAGAACCCGCCTACCAGCTGGTGCGCGACGAAATGCAGCGCAACCCGACGCTGCTCGGTCTCGACAAGCTGCTCGAAGCGCAATTGCTCGAGTCGCCGGTGCAGCGCCGCCACGACCTCGAGCTGGTAAAGAACCTGGTGCACCAGCACACGCGCAGCCTCGCGATGTACCAGTGCGACAACTGCGGCTTCCGCGCGCGCCAGTACTACTGGCACTGCCCGGCGTGCGGCGAATGGGAAACCTATTCGCCGCGCCGCGCCGAAGAGAAAGGGACACCGGCATGAGCCCCGGAGCAGGGGCCCCGCTTCGCGGGGATGCGACCAAGGCTCATGACGGCGGACGCCGATACGAGGTGATTGAATTCGTGATAGCGGTAATGGAGGCGGCGGCATGAGCGGCCCGCAGGTTATTGTTGCGCTCGATTTTGCGTCCGCGGACACCGCGCTCGCATTCGCGACCCGGCTCAGGCCGCAGTCATGCCGCCTCAAGGTCGGCAAGGAGCTGTTTACCGCCGCTGGTCCGGTATTGATTGAAAAACTCGCGCAACGCGGATTCGATGTCTTTCTCGACTTGAAATTCCACGACATTCCGAACACCGTTGCAGGCGCCTGCAGAGCGGCGGCGCAGCTCGGGGTGTGGATGATCAACGTGCACGCGCTAGGTGGCCGCGCCATGCTGGAGGCAGCGCGCGACGCCGTTGCCGCGAGCCGGCGGCGGCCCCATCTGATCGCGGTCACGCTGCTGACGAGCATGGCGGCGGGCGATCTTGCCGACGTCGGCATCGCCGGGGATCCGGCGGCCGCGGCGCTGAAGCTCGCCAGACTGGCGCAGGCGAGCGGTCTCGACGGCGTGGTGTGCTCGGCGCAGGAGGCCAGGCTGCTCAAGCGTGAATGCGGCAGAAAGTTCGTGCTGGTGACGCCGGGGATCCGGTTGAGCGAAGGCAACGCGGACGATCAGCAGCGCGTCATGACTCCGGCGGCCGCAATCGCCGCCGGCGCCGATTACCTGGTGATCGGCAGGGCGGTGACGCAAGCGCCCGATCCGGTCGCGGTACTCGACGCGATCAACCGCGAAATCGCAACCGGGGCTGACGCATGAAGATAACCATCATCGGCACCGGTTACGTTGGACTCGTTTCCGGCGCTTGCCTGGCCGAGCTCGGCAACGACGTGATGTGCTTCGACGTCGATGGCGAAAAAATCGCGCTGCTGCAGCGCGGTGAAATCCCGATCTACGAGCCAGGGCTCGAGCCGCTGGTAAAGCGCAACACCGCCGCCGGCCGGTTGCATTTCACGACCGACGTCGCCGGGAGCGTTGCCCACGGACAGGTGCAATTCATCGCGGTCGGCACGCCGCCGGACGAGGACGGGTCGGCCGATCTGGAATACGTGCTTGCCGCCGCGCGTGGTATCGGTCGCCATATGCGGGACTACCGGCTGGTGGTTGACAAGTCGACGGTTCCGGTCGGCACCGCCGAAAAAGTGCGGGCGGCGGTCGCCGAAGAGCTCGCGCGCCGCGGCAAGCGGATCGATTTCAGCGTGGTGTCCAATCCGGAGTTCCTCAAGGAGGGCGCGGCGGTCGATGATTTTATGCGTCCCGACCGCATCGTGATCGGCGTCGCCGACGAGCGTGCGACGCAAATCATGCGGGCGATATACGCGCCGATCCAGCGCAACCACGAGCGCATGATCGTGATGGACATCCCGTCGGCGGAGCTTACCAAATACGCGGCGAACGCGATGCTCGCGACGCGTATTTCGTTCATGAACGAGATCGCCAACCTCGCCGAGAAGCTCGGCGCCGATATCGAGCACGTGCGCCAGGGCATCGGCTCGGATGCGCGCATCGGCTATCATTTTCTGTATGCCGGCTGCGGCTACGGCGGCGCGTGTTTTCCGAAGGACGTGACGGCGCTGCAGCAGACCGCGCGCGAGACCGGGATCGAGATCAGGATTCTCGACGCGGTAAACAAGGTCAACCAGGCGCAGAAATCGCGGCTGCTCGAGAAAATCACGCAGCGCTTCGGCGATGATCTCGCCGGCAAGCGCTTCGCGGTATGGGGGCTCGCGTACAAGCCCAATACCGACGACATGCGCGGGGCGCCGAGCCAGGTCATCGTGCCGGGCCTGATCCAGCGCGGCGCCACCGTGGTCGCTTACGATCCGGTTGCGATGGCGCAGGCAAAACGCGTGTTCGCGGGGCTTGCCGGCATCGGCTATGCGAGCTCGCCGCAGGCGGCGCTCGACGGCGCGGATTGTCTGGTGATTATGACGGAGTGGAAGGAATTCCGCAGTCCGGATTTCGACGATATCAAGCGCCGGTTGCGCACGCCGGTGATCATCGACGGCCGCAATCTCTACGAGCCCGCCATGGTGCGCGGCTACGGGCTCGATTATTCTGGCATCGGCAGAGGGTAGCTTCGCAGTGAGGAGTGAGGAGTGAGGAATTAGTTAGGGCGCTGAAACGCGCACGCGTGCTCGTCGTGGGCGACGTGATGCTCGACCGCTACTGGTTTGGCGAGGTCAGCCGCATTTCGCCTGAAGCGCCTGTGCCGGTGGTCAAGATCGGCCGGCAGGAGGAGCGTCCGGGCGGCGCCGCCAATGTCGCGCGCAACGTCGCCGCGCTCGGCGCGCGCGCGACGCTGCTGTCGGTGGTCGGCCGCGACGAAGCCGGACGCAGCCTGCGGGCGCTGCTACGCAAAGAGAAGATCGCGGCGCGCCTGCACCACGACCGCACCATAGACACCACGGTCAAGCTGCGCGTGATCGGCCGCCGGCAGCAGTTGCTGCGCGTCGATTTCGAAACCGCGCCGAGCCATGAGATCCTGCGTTCCAAGCTCGCCGATTATGCAAGGCTCGTCGCCGGCTGCGATGCGGTAATATTGTCCGATTACGGCAAGGGCGGACTCGCCCATATTGCGCGCATGATCAGTCTCGCGCGCCGTCATGGCAAACCGGTGCTGGTCGACCCGAAGGGCGAGGATTTCTCGCGCTACCACGGCGCGACCGTGGTCACGCCGAATCGCGCCGAATTCCGTGCCGTGACGGGCGGCTGGAGCAGCGAGCGTGAATTCACCGACAAGGCGCAGCGGCTGCGCCGCAGGCTCAAGGTCGATGCGCTGCTGGTGACGCGCAGCGAGGAGGGCATGACGCTATTCGTGCGCGGTAGCCGGCTGCGCGTGCCGGCGCAGGCGCGTGAAGTCTATGACGTGAGCGGCGCCGGCGACACCGTGATCGCGACGCTGGCGGTGATGCTGGCTGCCGGCAGCAATCTCACTGATGCGGTACGCACCGCCAACCGCGCCGCTGGCATCGTGGTCGGCAAATTCGGCACGGCGGTGGTGCATCCCGAAGAGCTGTTTGAAAAGCAGGATTGAGCCTCGTCATGTATATTGTAGTCACCGGAGCTGCCGGATTCATCGGCTCCAACCTCGTCGAGGCGCTCAACGAGCGCGGCGAATATGAGGTGCTCGCGGTCGACGATCTGAAGCAGGGCGACAAGTTCGCCAATCTCGTCGCTTGCGATATCGCCGATTATCTCGACAAGGAGGCCTTTCTGCGCGAGCTCGGCAGCGGCGCGTTCGACGGCGCGATTGCCGCGATTTGTCACCAGGGCGCGTGCTCCGACACCACCGAAACCGATGGCCGCTACATGATGCAGAATAATTACCAGTACTCGCGCGAGCTGCTCGAATATTGCGTCGACGAGGAAATACCGTACGTTTATGCGTCGTCGGCGGCGGTCTACGGCGCCGGCCCCGAATTCCGCGAAAACCGCGCGTGCGAAGCGCCGCTCAACGTTTACGGCTATTCCAAGTTCCTGTTCGATCAATACGTGCGCCGCAACTGGGCGGAGCGCACGGCGCAGGTGGTCGGGCTGCGCTATTTCAACGTCTATGGCGAACGCGAGCAGCACAAGGGGCGCATGGCGTCGGTCGCCTTTCATTTCTTCAACCAGTATCGGGCGCAAGGCAGGGTCAGGCTGTTCGAGGGCAGCGGCGGCTATGGCAACGGCGAGCAACGCCGCGATTTCATGGCGGTCGAGGACGCAGTCAACGTCAATCTGTTCTTCCTCGATCATCCCGGGCAAGCAGGCATTTTCAACGTCGGCACCGGCGCCGCGCAAAGCTTCAACGACGTCGCGGTGGCGACCGTCAATGCCTGCCGCAGGCATAATCATGAGGCGGCGCTGAGCCTGGCGGACATGCAGCGCCAGGGCGTGATCGAATATATCCCGTTTCCGGCGGAGCTAACGGGCAAGTATCAGAGCTACACCCAGGCCGACATCAAAGCATTGCGCGATTCCGGCTACGATGCGCCATTCCTGACGGTCGAGCAGGGTGTGACGCGCTATATCGACAAACTGTGCCAGCACGCAGCGGGCTAACTGTAATGTATAAGACGCTTGAAGATTTTATAGGCGACACCCCGCTGGTCAGATTGAAGCGCCTGCCTGGCGAGGCCAGTGAGAAAAGCGGCAACGTCATACTTGCCAAGCTCGAAGGCGACAATCCGGCGGGCTCGGTCAAGGACCGCCCGGCGTTGTCGATGATCAGGCGCGCGCAGCAGCGCGGCGACATCAAGCCCGGCGACACGCTGATCGAGCCGACCAGCGGCAACACGGGCATTGCGTTGGCGATGGCGGCGGCGATGATGGACTACCGCATGGTGCTGGTGATGCCCGAGCACCTGTCGGTCGAGCGCCGGCAGTCGATGGCGGCGTTCGGCGCGCAGATCGTGCTGACGCCGCAAAGCGGCGGCATGGAAATGGCGCGCGACGTCGCCGAGAAAATGCGCGATGAAGGCAGGGGCGTGATCCTCGACCAGTTCGCCAATCCCGACAATCCGCTCTCGCACTACGAGGGCACCGGTCCCGAGATCTGGCGCGACACCGCGGGCAAGGTCACGCATTTTGTCTCCAGCATGGGCACCACCGGCACCATCATGGGCGTGTCGCGCTTCCTCAAGGAACGGAATCCCGCGATCCGGATCATCGGCTGCCAGCCGACCGAAGGCTCGCAGATACCGGGAATCCGCAAGTGGCCGCCGGCGTATCTGCCGAAGATTTGCGACTGGAGCCGTGTCGACCGCGTGATCGAGGTGACCCAGGCCGATGCCGAAGACATGACGCGGCGGTTGGCGCGCGAGGAGGGTATATTCGCCGGCATATCGTCGGGTGGCGCGATGTGGGCCGCGTTGCAAGTCGAATCCACCGTAAAAAACGCGGTTATCGTCACCATAATTTGCGATCGCGGTGACCGCTATCTATCCACCGGGATTTTCCCTGCCTGAGTTTCGAGGCGCCGCGCCGACCGTGCCATACCTGCGGATACTATGCGTTGCCGCAGGCATGCTGTTCGGCGCTGGCTCCGCGGCGCAGCAAATCGCGCTCTCCATCGATCGCATCGACGGGCCGTTCTTCGCCGCGAGCAAGATCACGGGGACACTGCGCGCCGCGAGCACACTGGTGCTGGATCTCCAGGCTGCCGAGGTTAGTATCGCCGGCAACACTTGGCGCAACGTGCGCATCAATTGTCCGGAGCTCAGGCAGGCGCGTCACGATCTGGTGTGCGCCCAGGGCGTGCTCGAAACTCCATCCAGAACCCCGCTCAGCTTCCGTTATTCGACGCTGACCAAAAAT
>JACQOI010000279.1 GCA_016202615.1 Betaproteobacteria bacterium | reverse complement strand
GCGGTCGATCAGCCGCTCGCCGCTATCGGGCAAACGCTGCAGGATCGAAGTCGACATATCGGCGAGCAACGTCACCGACACGTCGCGGTGCCTGAGCTCGCGGCGGCGGTAGATCGCCGGCTGCGGCGACATGCCGGCGTGCTGTTCCGCGACGTAGGCGACCACGGCGTTGAGGTCGATGTCGTCGCCGTCGAACTGGCGCAGCCGCGGTGCGAGCCGCGTCGGCTTTTGCGCCTGGATCGCTTTCTTCAGGCGCTTGAGCGCCACCGCGTACTGCGAGGTCAGCCGGTTCGCTTCCGCGAGGTTGGCTTCGCCGAGCGGCTTTTCCTGCACCCAGCTCCAGTTGCGCTTGTAGCGCCCCTCGCGATAGTCCCACTCGGGATAGGGTTTGCCTTTGTCGCTCCCCTGGCCGCCCTGCTCCTGCGTCTGCGAGCGCTGCAGCGACTGTTTGCTCGAGCCTGCGCTCTTGCCTTCGCTGGCCACCATTTTCTCGCGCTCGCCGCTCTGCTGGCCGCCGGTGTCGGCGTTTTGCTGGTCATCCTGCTGCCCGCCCTCGTCGCGCTCCTGGTTCTCGCCGTCGGCGCCGGCCTGGGTCTGCTGCGGCTGTTCCTGTTGCGTCTGCGCATGCGCCGAGCGCGCCGCATTCGGCGCGCGTCCCGGCAAGTACGCGCCCTGGAATATCTCGACGTCGGTGACCGGCGCCAATGCGGTTTCACGATAAAGCTCGTTGGCGACGCGGAAGGCGTCGGCGATTGTCGCGTCGGGCTCGAGCAGCCGCCGCAGGCGGGGGTCGAAATCGGCCGGCTCGCCGCGCGCGGCGGCGAGTGCGCCGCGCACCGTCGTCAGCGCCCAATCGTAATACGGCAGTGCCTCGACCGGACGCAGGCGGTGCGCGAGCCCGGTCGCATGCAGGCGGCTCAGGTAATTCGGCACCAGGCATTGCACGCGGCTGTCGATGCGCAGGTCTTCGCACGCATCGAACAGCAATCGAAAGCGCAGCACGTCGTCCCCGTAACGCTCGAACAGCGGCGCCCACGCGATCGGCCCCGACGCCGGCAGCTCGGCGCCGGCCTCGCGGAATACCGCTTGCAGCGCGGCGCGGTCGAAACCGCCGAACGCGAGGTGGCCTGCCGCGTGCAGCACCGCAAGAATCGCCTCGTCGCGATCCGGCATCACCGCGGGCATGAACACGCTGCGGCCGTCGGTCTCGACGAACGGCCTGCCCTTCTCCGGCGACCAGCTGCTTTCCCTGAGCTCGAACTGGCGTTCGTACCACACGTCGAGCAGCAGCGCGAGCAGCCGGTTGCGCTCCGCCATGCGGAAGCCGGGCAGATGGTCGAGCAATACCGACAGGCTTTCCTCGCTCTCGAGCCGGAAGTAAGCCTCGCCGCGCGCGCGGCCGGACTGCATGATGTCGGCGCCGCGCGACGCCCATGGCAGTATCGCCTGCGCGCCGAGCAGATTGCGCACGCGGATCGCGCCGGCAAGGCAGGTCGCGAGCATCAGCTTGCGCGATTCGTAGAGCTCCTCGATCGGCGCGCACAACTGCTCGACGCCGGTTACGCCCTGGCGGCTGGCGAGATCGAGCACCGGCATCGCGAAATAGGCGCGGCCGCTTTCAGCGTGGCGCGCGTACCAGATGAACCCGATTTCAGCCCAGCGCCGCTCACCGGCGTGCCCGAGCGCACCGAACGCTCGCGGCAGGTTCTTCATGTAGCCTTCGAGCGCCGGCCCCGAAGCCGGCCATCGCAAGAACGCAAGCGCCTGCTCGGTCCACGGCAGCACGGTCTCAGAGATTTTTTCCACCTCGCGGCTGCCGCGGATGAAGGCCTTGCCGGCGTCGCAGTCGTGCTCGAACAGCCGCCGCGCCGCGTTGAGCCAGCGCAGCACGACCGCATCGCCATGATGGCGCAGCGCCGGCAGCGCATCGAGCACCTCGCGGTGTGCAACGAAGCTCGCCGCGCTCAATTCCTCGAGCGCGCGTTCAATTGCTGCGGTAGAAACAGCCACGGTCAGGCGGGGAACGATGCTCGCAACGGGTCATGCAAAATACGCCCTGACGATTTCCGTCAGCGCTTCGGAGAGCTCGATGTCATCGGTGAGCGGATTGACCATCGCGACCTGGCACGCGTTCACCGGGTCGAGCCCGGCAATGATCATGTTCGCCGCATACACCAGCGCGCGCGTCGAGGCCGCTTCCTCGAGCCCGTGGTCTTTCAACGACCGCGCCTTGCGCCCGGCCGCGACCAGCTTGGCGACGGTCCCGGGATCGACCCCCGGCACTTCATTGACGAGGATCTTGCGCTCGACCTCCTCTTGCGGAAAATCGAAGTTGATCGCGATGAAGCGCTGCTTGGTCGACGGCTTCAGATCTTTCAACACCGTCTGGTAGCCGGGATTGTACGAGACCACCAGCAGGAAATCCTCGTGCGCCTCGATTTCCTGGCCTTTCTTTTCGATCGTGAGCCGGCGCCGGTGGTCGGTCAGCGAATGGATCACGACCGTCGAGTCGGTGCGCGCCTCGACGATCTCGTCGAGATAGCAGATCGCGCCGGCCTTCACCGCGCGCGTGAGCGGACCGTCCTGCCACACGGTGTCCGAGCCTTCGAGCAGGAAGCGGCCGACCAGGTCGGAGCTCGTCAGGTCTTCATGGCACGACACGGTCACCAGCGGGCGCTTCAACTGATACGCCATGTGCTCGAGGAAGCGCGTCTTGCCGCAGCCGGTCGGGCCTTTCAGCATCACCGGCAGCCGCTTGCGGTAGGCGGCCTCGAAAATCGCGATCTCGTTGCCCTGCGGTTCGTAGTACGGAGCAACGTCGCTTGCCTGCGGCAGCTGGATGATGTCGCGCTCGATGCCGCGCACGCGGCTCAACACTGTCTTCATTCAATAATCCTCAAAAGCTCGCTCAGCTCGCCAACCTGCCCGAGAGCCGCGGCAAGCGGGTGTTGCGCCATTGACGCCCAGCCATTAGGAACTGCTAATATTAGCATTGTAGCAGCCTGTCGGACTTGGCGCTCTGACAGGCGGCTAAAAGCAAAACCGCCTCTGAATTCGAGCTGGATGCGGGCGGAATGGACCGGGTTGCACTTGCACGAAGTGACCATAACGACCAAACGCCCTGCGTGGGAGTATCTTGTTGTCTCTTTGTTCGGAGGCGGTTTTGCCAAAGGAGTTTGTCGGCCCAAAGTCCGACAAACTCCTTCTAGGTGAAGCGCCGGCATAAGGGAACAAGCATATATATGGGTATCAGACTGATCAAAATCAACAACCTGCAATACAACGCGCTGCGCGATCCGGCGGTCTACCGCCGCTGCGCGAACGAGCCGTTCCGCATCCAGGCGCTGCTTTCGGGCAAGGGCGAGGCGCGCTGCACGCTCAGCGACCAATCGGGCACGACGATGGTTGAAAAACAGGTCACGCTGCCCGGCGCGTTCGATCACGAAATTGCCTATTCAACACCGGGCGTGCGGATCGTCACGCTCGCGATCGAAGCCAACGGCGAAAAGTTTGCGCAGGATCTACGGCTCGATGTACTCGAGCACGCGTGGGTCGGGTAGCGTTCAGCGTTCAGCATTCAGCGTTCAGCATTCAGCATTCAGCATTCAGCATTCAGCATTCAGCATTCAGCATTCAGCTTGGACCGAGGCGGCTAAAGCGCAGTTGAAAAGCTGACCGCTGGCGGCTGCCCGCTACAGGACGACAGGCCTGTTGGGCAGCTCGTTGGGATTGACTTCACGCGGCGGAAAGTGCCGCGCGAGCAATGCCGTGATTTCCTCGATTGCCTTGAGCGCGCCGTGCTCGAAACGGCGTTCGCGAAAAGCCGCTTCCATGCGCCGGCAGATCGCGTCCCATTGCTGCTGCTCGACTCTGGCATTGATGCCGCGGTCGGCGACGATCTCGATCCTGCGATCGACGAGCTGCACGTAGATCAGCACGCCGCTGTTGTGCGCGGTGTCCCACACGCGCAGGCTGGAAAATACCGCGTCGGCGCGCTGCCGTGCGCTCAGCCCGCGCAACAATGGCAGCAGGTCGAGTCCCGCCTCGACCGCGAAGCGCAATTCGCCGCCATGCGTCCCCTCCGATGCGCGAACCGCGTCCTCGATCACGGCCAGCGTGCGGCGCGGAAACGCGCGCGCAATGATCCATTGCGGCGCGAACAGATGTTTGAGGATGCGTTTGATGTTCATCTCACCAACTCCCGCCTGCGCCACCGCCGCCCGAGCCGCCGCCACCGCCGCTGAACCCGCCACCACCGCCGAATCCACCGCCGCCGCTGAATCCGCCTCCGGAGGACCAGCCGCCGCGGGTGCCTCCCAACAGTGAAAAACCGAACGCAATGATCGCAACGATGATAGCGACCAGCAACGTGCCCGCCATCGTCCAGGCGAGGAAACCCGCAACGGCACTGATGATGCCGGCACCGATGAATCTGCCGAAAATCGCACGCAGGATGCCGCCGACTACGAACACCAGGATGAAACCGAAAATCAGCAGCGTTTCGAAATCGGTTCCGCCAGTCTGCGGCCGGCGGCCTTTGGGCGGCGGCAGCGGTTCGCCGTCGACGACCTTGATGATGCGCTCGACGCCGGCGTTGATGCCGCCGTAGAAATCGCCTTGCTTGAAGCGCGGCACGATTTCCTCTTCGATAAGGCGCTTGGCGGTGGCGTCGTTAAGCACGCCTTCGAGGCCGTAACCGACCTCTATCCACAGCTTGCGGTCGTCCTTGGCAACCACCATCAGCACGCCGTCGTCGATGCCCTTGCGTCCGAGCTTCCAGGTTTCCTCCACGCGCACCGCATATTGCTCCACGGTCTCAGGCTGCGTTGTCGGCACCATCAGCACCGCGATCTGGCTGCCCTTGCGCGCCTCGAACGCCGCCAGTGTCCGCTCGAGCGCGGCACGCTGGTCGCCCGACAGCGTTGAAGTGAGATCGGTGATGCGGCTCTTCAGCGGCGGTATTGCGATGTCCGCAATTGCGAGCGACGCTGCGAACAGCGCGCAGGCCGCGAGCAAGGTCTGCGGCCAGCCGCGCCCTGACAAACCCCCGTTCATGCGCGTGCCGGGAACGAAGGAACTACTTCGCCGGCGCGGACGCGGGCTTGCCGAAATCGACTTTCGGCGGCGCGGCAATCGCCTTTTCATCCGCCACGGTGAACTGCGGCTTCTCCTTGAAGCTGAAAATCATCGCGGTGAGATTGGTGGGAAACTGCACGACCACGGTGTTGTACTCCTGCACCGCCTTGATGTAGCGGTTGCGCGCGACCGCGATGCGATTCTCGGTCCCTTCGAGCTGCGCCTGCAGGTCGCGGAAATTGCGGTCGGACTTGAGCTCGGGATATTTTTCCACCACCACCAGCAGGCGCGACAGCGCCGAAGTGAGCTCGCCCTGCGCCGAAGTGAATTTCTGGAACGCCGCGGGATCGTTAACGAGTTCCGGGGTGGCCTGGATCGAACCCACCTTGGCGCGCGCGTTGGTGACGCCCAGCAGCACCGCCTGTTCCTGGCCGGCGAATCCCTTCACGGTCTCAACCAGGTTGGGTATGAGATCGACGCGCCGTTGATACTGGTTCACGACCTCGGCCCAGGCCGCCTTGATCTGCTGATCCCCGGCCTGCATCGTGTTGTAGCCGCAGCCGCCCAGACCCGGCGCCGCAACCAGCGCAATCAGCAGCACAAAAAGTCGTTTCATGGCGCTCTCCTCTGAAGGTAAACCGGAGTCTAAATGGGGACGGGTTCGGCGCTTTGCAAGCCCTTCATGGTTTCGACCGCGAAGCACAGGTCTTCCCACGCCTTGGCCTTGTCGGGCAGGCTGCGCAGCAGATACGCCGGGTGATAGGTGATGATCAGCGGCGTGCCCCGATATTCGAGCACCTTGCCGCGCAGGCTCGCAATCGATGCTTCGCGCTTGAGCAAGTTGACCGCCGCGACCTTGCCGAGCGCGACGATCAGTTTCGGCCTGATGAGTTCGATCTGGCGATGCAGGTACGGCTCGCATTGCGCCGCTTCGAGCGGCTCGGGGTTGCGGTTGCCGGGAGGGCGGCACTTGATGACGTTCGCTATGTAAACATTATTGCCACGCTTGAGTCCGATCGCGGCGAGCATGTTGTCGAGCAGCTTGCCGGCCTGCCCGACGAACGGCTCGCCTTTTGCATCTTCGTCGGCGCCCGGCCCTTCGCCGATAAACAGCCACTCGGCATGCTCGTCGCCGACGCCGAACACGGTCTTGTTGCGCCCCTTGTGCAGTGCGCATGCGGTGCAGCCGGCAACGCTGTCCTTGAGTTGCGGCCATTCCATGCGCGCGATCTCCGCTGCGCGCGGATCGAGCGGCAGCGCTGCCTCCGCGCCTGCAACGGCTCGCGCCCGCTTCTGTGGCGCAGGCGCCTCGCCCGCACCCGTTTCACGCTTTCGTGGCGCAGGCGACTCGCCCGCACCCACCTCACGCTTATGTAGCGCAGGCGCCTCGCCTGCAACAGCCCCCGCACGATCTCGCACCGCAGGCGACTCGCCTGCAATATGCCGCGCCTCATGTGCGCTGGAGAACCGGAATTCCTGCGCAGTCCCGGCAAGCCCGGCCTTCACCGGATTCTGCGCGATGTAATCCATGCAACGCGCAAAGTCTTCGTCGTAGCGAATCAGATGGTCGTAACTTTCTTTTTGCCAGAACTCACCCTTGCGTCCCAGCATACGATTTGCCTCGTGCGCACTGACCGACTTCATGCCCTGGAGAATCTCCGAAAGTGAACCGCCTGGAGCGGGCTCAATCAGCATATGCACGTGGTTGGGCATTATGACCCATGCATGCAGCTGGTAACGTGCCCCATGAAACTTCAGCAGCACCTGCTCGAGCATCCCGGCAATCTCAGGCCTGGCAAGCCAGCACTCACCGTGAGCAGCATCAAGATATTGCTCGATCTGCCTGGACCGCTGATTTTCCGCGATCTCTTCGAGTTGCCGCAGTATCGCTGCGGGGAGGCTATCGGCAAGACGGAACGTCACAAAGTAAATTCCGCCCTCGGCGTTGAGGTGAGGCAGGTAACCGCGATCGTGGATGCCTTGTGTGAGGGGATCGATGGCAGGCGGGGCGCCCGCGCTACCCGAAAGTGCATCGGCTGCAGGCGGGGCGCCTGCGCTACGGGAGCGTGAGACGATAGCAGGCGAGTCGCCTGTGCTCCCTGGAACCAGCACCTCTGCTGGCGAGTCGCCTGTGCTGCCGCGCAGGCGCCATACCGGCCACAGGCCGAGCTCCTTCAGGATTTCATCGCGCCGCGAGCTCATTTCAACTCAAGCTCCATGATCACGGCGTCCTCGCGGCCGCACCGCCCCGGGTAATAACCGCGCCGCGTCGCGATCTCGCTGAAGCCGGCGCTCGCATACAGCCGGCGCCCGGCGATGTTCGACGGCCGCACCTCGAGGTAGACCTTGTGCGCAAAAAAATCCCGCGCGAGCTTGATCAGGAACCCGAGCATCTCGCGCCCGAGCCCGCGGCGCTGCCATGCCGCGGCAATGCTCAAATTGAGCAGATGCGCCTCGCCGGCCGCGATCATCATCACGCCGTAACCGATGATGTCTCCCGCGCATTCCATGATCCAGCAGTGATAGCCGGCGTTGAGCGAGTCGTCGAAATTGCCTCGCGTCCACGGATGCGGATAGACCTCGTTCTCAATCGCGAGCACTGTGTCGAGATCGTCCGCCGTCATGCGGCGGTAGAGCGGCAGGTTGTCGAGCAGTGCGCTCATCGCTCGTCCACCCGCAGCGCAACCTTGTTCCGCACGTACAACGGCGCCGCCAGCTCGGCGGCAACCGCAGCGCCGCGCTTGAACTCGACGGCCGCGAGCATCACGACTTCCCGCGCGTGCGGCGCGAGATCATCGATCACGCGCTCAAGCCTGCCGGCGTAGCGCCGCTCGAGCGCTGTGCGGTAGGCGGTGAAGCCGCTGCCGCAACCAGTCCACCTTCCGTCCGGCAACGCCGGCGCCACATCCGGCTTGCACAGGCTGGGCTCGTGCACGGCACGCCAGCTATCGTTCCGTTTCTCATAGGCGGCGTGATAAATCTCACCCATGCGCGCATCGATACAGCACACCGCGCGTTCCGCCTGCGAGCGTTCCGCAAGCGCCAGCAGCGTACCGATGCCCACCACCGGCACACCCGCGCCGAACGCGATGCCCTGCGCGACACCGCACGCGATGCGCAGGCCGGTGAACGATCCGGGGCCGGCGCCGAACGCAATGCCATCGAGATCACGCGCGCCCAGCCGGTGGCGCGCAAGCAACGCTTCAATCATCGGCAGCAGCAGCTCGGAGTGGCGCTGGCCGGCAGCCGCTTCGCGCGCATCGACCTTCCCATCCAGCCACAGCGCGGCGGAACACAGTTCGGTCGAGGTTTCGAGCGCCAGTATTTTCATAGTCTGCATTATAACTAGCGCTGCGTCGTCCGTGCTGGCGCCGGGTCTGCCTACAGTGGCCCCATCGGGCCTGCCTGTCCGAGCGTGATTCCGTTCGCAACAAGCCTTGATGCAGCCGGCGCGGACGCTGCTATTTTTCCTTGACTACGTATTGCGGCGTGTCGGCTTTGTAACGCTGCTGGATTTCTTCCGGCAACATGTACTGGGCTTCGAGGCCGTTGATGAACTCGTAACCCATGAGGTCGGTAATCTCTTCGATGCCCGCGAGCAGATCAGGGCGGTCATGTATCTTGCCGGTTTGTACGCTGTCGTGCATCAGCTCAAGGGCTTTTTTCATACCTAGAATCGCAGCAGCCGGCAGCATGCGCGCCATGCTCACTCGGGCGACGCCGATTTCCGCGAGCCGCTTGACCGACAACAACGGAGTCGTGGGGCGCGAACGTATGCCGAATCCCATGTTGATGCTGACCGGCGCTTGCACGGCATCGACGAATCGCTTGATTTGATCTTCCGATTTGATCGCGTCCGGATACACCATGTCCGCACCGGCCTCGATGTATAGCTTGGCGCGCTTGATCGCGCCGTCGATGCCTTCGATGGCAACCGCGTCGGTGCGCGCATTGATAATGAAGTCGGGATCTTTCTTGGCTTTGACCGCGGCCTCGATTTTCTTGGCCATTTCGCGTCTGTCGATGATTTCCTTGCCCTGCATGTGGCCGCAGCGCTTAGGATTGACCTGGTCTTCTATGTTGATACCAACGACCCCCGCCGCTTCGAAGTACTGCACCGCGTGGTAAACCGTCACCGCATTGCCGTAACCCGTATCGGCATCGGCCATCACTGGAATCGACGTGGTATGGGTAAGCAATCTGCACGCGTCGACGTTCTCCATCAGCGACAGGATGCCGATGTCCGGCTGGCTCAGCCGCGAATTCGCGAGCCCCGCACCCGACGTGGAAGCGGCCTTGAATCCCATTTTTTCGACAAGTCTTGCGCTATATCCGTCAAATATGCCGGGAGAAACGACAATCCCTTGCGTGAGCAGCTCGCGCATACGCCGCGCTTTTGTAACTGTTTTGATGGTGGTGGACATGGGCTTCCTTCCTTGATTGACAAAGATGTAGAGATGATTCCCTTAAGCGTCACGATCCCCCGCCAGTTCAAGCAAACCGCGTTGATGCCGTGCCCCGTTGCCAACATCGCCGCCGCTTCTGCATGACGTGTGCTTGGTGCATTATACCGGCGTGTCATCCACTTTGACTTTGCGGTTCCGTCACATGCGCGAATATGATCCACCGTTTCGCGTTCGAGCTAGCCAAGAAACGCCCGCGCAAGCACCTGACGCTGGTTGCCTGGTGCAACGCAAGTTCCCGTCGATGTAGCGCATTCACGGCTCGGCGCTCGACATCGCAGGCCGCGACATCGCCATACCGTTTCCGCAGCGCGAAGCGCGGATGGTGAACGGCGGAGCCTGAGTTTTCCTTTTTTTCCACCGCCGCGCCGATTCTCCGATTTTTCCGGGAAAAATCTATCAATTTGATAGATTTTCAGCCGCTCGCGCGTCGATGACGCGAAATAATCGCTGGATTTTATTTTCTGCGAATGCCTAGAATATCAATTACCGAAGCAATAACGGAGATTGACGATGTCAGACACCGATACCGAGCAACGCTACCTGGTGAGTCTCGCCGGCACGATCTCGGGCTGGGACAAGCCGCAGGAAAAACTGCGCAAGGCGTTTGCCGAGAATGAGTTCATCCTGTACGCCCAATCGATCGCGCGGCTGCTGCCCGCGGGGGACAACAAACCGCACTTCGAGGTCTTTGTGCGGTTGCAAGAGGAAGAGCAACAACTCGTTCCGCCGGGAACGTTCCTGCCGATGCTTGAGTACTACAATCTGGGGCCCCAGCTCGACCGCTACGTGGTGCGCAAGCTCCTCAATTCGTTCGGGAAGAAGCGCCCCGGGGAATGGGGCGTCGCGCACCTGAACCTGTGCAGCGGCACGTTTGCCGACACGGGGTTCTGTTCGTTCGTCGGCGAAGAGCTTGGAAGGAAGCAAGTGCCCAGCGACTTCCTGTGCTTCGAATTCCCGGGCAAGGAAGCGGCTTTTCCGGCAAGCGCGCAGGCACTCGCCGAAAACTTCAAGAAAATCGGCTGCCGCATCTCGGTCGGCGCGATGGACGACGACAGCATTGCGTTCAAGCCGATCAAGGAACTGCGCGCGGATTTCCTGAAGATCGGCGGCGCACTGATCCGGAATCTCGCGAACAACCAGGTTGCGAAGGCGGAAGTCAGCACCGCGGCCCGCGCGTGCCGATCGTTCGACGTACAGACCATTGCGCAATACGTCGAGTCCGCGCCGACGTTGACATTGCTCAGAAAGCTCGAAATCGACTTCGCCCAGGGCTACGGAATCTCGAAGCCCGCCCCCTTGGCCGGCGCAGCGAAGCACTGATTGTCGCTCCGGCGTAACCTACTGGAGTTTTGAGGCGCACGCGCTACCTTATTCAAACAGCATCGGCGCACGCGATGAACCTTGACGCGGCGTTTCCGCGCCGGGCCTGCTCAGCGCGCCGACGCGCACGCCGAGCAGGCGGATGCGGCGGTCAAGCGGCACGCGCTTGAGGCACGTGCCAGCGGCGCGGCGGATCGTTTTCGCATCGCGCGTCGGCGCCTCCAGCGTGCAGTCGCGCGTCACGGTCTTGAAATTGTCGTAGCGCAGCTTCAAGCCGATTTTGCGGCCGACGTAGCCTTTGCGCTCGAGATCGCCCGCCACCCGCACGCACAGGCCGGTGAAGATGCGTGAGAGCTGCTCGCGGTCGCGCACCGGATGCAAATCGTCTTCGAACGTCGTCTCCCGGCTGATCGATTTGGGTTCGCTGTAGGTCATCACTGCCCGCTCGTCGCGCCCATGCGCGGCATCAAACATCCAGGCGCCGTAGCTCCTGCCGAAGTGCTCGACGAGCAGCGCCGGGTCGGCCCGCGCGAGTTCGCCTATCGTGCGTATGCCCAGCGTTTCCAGCCGCGCGCCGGCCTTGGGGCCGATGCCGTTGATCTTGCGCACGGGCAGCGGCCAGATGCGGGTCGGGATGTCGGTTTCGCGCAGAATGGTGAGCCCTCCGGGCTTTTGAAGATCGGAGGCGATCTTGGACAACAGCTTGTTCGGCGTGACGCCGATCGAGCACGACAGCCCGGTTGCCTCATGCACCGCCTGCTGGATCATTGCCGCCACGTCGCGCGCGCGATCCCATAGGTTCAGCGCTTTGCCGGCGGTATCCGACATGACCAAGTCAGTCACGTCGATGTAGATTTCGTCAATGCCGTGATCCTCGACCTCGGGCACCACCGCGCGCACCGCATCCTTGAATCGGCGCGAGTAGCGCCGGTACTCATCGAAGTCCGCCGGTAGCAGCACCGCGTCTGGCGCGAGCTGCGCCGCCTTCATCAGCCCCATGCCGGAGAATACGCCGAGCGCGCGCGCTTCGTAGGTGGAAGTCGTGACCACGCCGCGGCCGGTGTAGTTGCACAGGGTCCGGAACGCCCCCTCGGGCGGCGCGTCGGTGGCTCGCCGCCTTCCGCCGATCACCACCGGCTTGCCGCGCAGCTCCGGGTAACGCAGCAGTTCAACCGACGCATAGAACGCGTCCATGTCGAGGTGGGCGATGAAGCGCAAGGATGCGACGGGGATTGTGAGGGACAGCGGGGGATTTCAGACGAGCCTTACTCCCGCCGCCTTCAGCGCCGCACGCAGCTTGCTATCGGTGCATGCGACCGGGAGCTTGAGTTCCAGAGCCAGCGCAAGATAGCTCGCGTCATAGGCGGACAGACCGTAGCGTTGCGCAAGTCCGTACAGATCGGTCAACGCCAGCGCCGGCTCATGAATCACCGGCTGCAAACGGTCGAGAATATCGGTCGCCGTCCGCCCCGCTTCGGCCGACAGGGATCGACGACGCACGAGCGCATTGATCACGTTGACCACCTCCACCCTCCACAGCGCCGGCGCATGGTACGGCTCGCGCTTCGCGCGCTGCCGGATGGCGCGGCTGTAGGTTGTCGCCTGCCGGGCAACCACCCATGCGACCGCGACCGACGCGTCGAGGATAAACGCCATCAGCGGCGTCCCTGCTCGACCAGTTCGCGGATATTCACGGAACCCTTGATTTTTACGCTTTTGCGGAAGGCCTCGGCTTCATCCAGCACCGCCGAACGGTCCCACGCCGGCGCCTGTGCCGGCACGATCTTGGCCACCACGCGCCCGCGCTTGGTAATGACCGTTTCGCGGCCGGACTCGGCGCGCTCGACCAACTCCGAGAAATGCGCTTTTGCATCGTACACGCTGAGCTTTTCCATGGCGTTCTGCTCCTGACTAGTCAGGTTGGCAGTTTACACCCGGGGAGTGCCGTGCCGCAACGTACGGCTCGACCGGCGTCAGCGTCCGCGTGAGAGGGAATAAACCACTTCCGGCCTCCCGCTCCCGCGCCCTCCCGATCACCTTGAAACCCGCATGGGGAGAGCGAAGCGAGGGGCCGGGTCTAGTGGCCCCTGTGGCCATTCAGAGCCTGCCCCGGACTCGATCCGGGGGCGATTAACGATGTGAAACCGCGGTCTGCTCCCTGTTATTCGAAGGCGGGCGTTGGGAGAGCGGTTTTGACTTTTATTCGTGGACTGGCCCGGGATGCGGCCGAAATAATCGCGAAATAATCGAGCCTGGCCCCTTTAATCGGCCCCTTTAATCATCAGATTTATCGCATCAAAGGTTACTTCTTGCAGTTTCCACTCTCGATCCTCATCAAGGTATTCCGAGTATTTTACTGATTCGAGTTTCATGGTTATTCCCTGTTCTCTTTGACTTGTCCGCACCAATTACGAATCGAACTTTGGGGTCAGGTTGACCCCTTTTGTTCTGAGTTGTTCTACTCCCAACTAGTCCTTAAGCAAGCGCGATTGATCACTATATGGAACTTCAGGCAGCTCTACACACTCGTAGATTGAGGGTTTCGCGGCAGTCGCGAACCCTCAACAAAGGAGTGTTTCGAGTGAAG
>JACQOI010000271.1 GCA_016202615.1 Betaproteobacteria bacterium | reverse complement strand
TTGTAGCGCTGCCGCTCCACCGCGATCCGGTTCTCCGTCCCTTCCAATTGATCTTGCAGCGTGACGAAGTTCGCACTCGCCTTCAGGTCAGGATACTGCTCGGCTAACGCGAGGAGCTGCTTCAGCGCTCCGGAGAGGCCTTGCTGTGCTTGGTTCAGCTCTTCAACAGTCGCAGCGCTCTTGGGCGCAGTCCCGCCGGTCCCTTGAAGAATCCCCAGCACCCTGGCCCTGGCTTCGGTCACGGCGATGAGCGTCTGCCGCTCATGGGCCGCGTAGCCTCTCACGCTTTCCACGAGCTGCGGGATGAGATCGAGCCGCCGCTGGAGCACGGTCTCGACCTGGGCCCAGCGCTCGTTGACCCGCTCATCGCTCTTGGCCAGGCCGTTGTACATCAACATGACCCACACCACGATCGCGGTGACAATGACCAGGACGAAGAACAGACCAAACACCCCAGGATTGACTTTCATCGGCGTCCTCCTTTCCAACCGCTCGGCGCGCGCCAAGGCCTCCGCAGCCTTGTGCCGGTCCGGTGCTGCTTGTGAGAGTTCGTACCGCTTCTCATACGCCATCCCCAGCTTCCAGTAATCCATCGCACTCCCCGGCTGACGAAGCTTGCGCTCAAGCGTGTCAATCGCGAGATCAAGGTCTTGGCCGAGGAGCTGTCTGGCCGCTTGCGCCTGGTGGGCGCTCGATTCCTGCGTCGCGCGTGGGACAAGGACTGTGCCAATCACAAGCCAGCCAAGCGCAACGAGCAGCAGACCCACACTGAAGGTCGTCCAGATGTGCAGGCCGTGTCGCGAGGTGCGCGCCTGCCGCAGCTCCGCTTGAATGACCCGGTCGCGGGCCTCAGCCGCCTCAAACGCTTCCAGGAGCCGCAGCCCTTCCTCATCGGGAATCTTTCCTTCCTGAATCAACCGGCGAATGTCCTCATGGGCTGTCATTGGTCGCCTCCTGTTTCATGGAGCTTTCAGTTGTTTGATCGCATCTGCGGGCGAGCGTTTGCCTGCCGCGACATCTTTCAGGAGCTGGCGGCGGAGCCGCTCGTCCTCTTTGACTGCCATCTCCAAGCGCTTGATGAGCTCATCGAGCCGCTTGCGCATGGTGGGATACGAGATGCCCAACTTCTTCGCGGCCGCCTTGAGGCTGCCGCTCGAGACAATCAACAGCTCGACGAGCTGCTGGTCATCGGGGGAGAGGCGGGCCAGCCTCGGCCATCGGAAGACCCCTTCCACGACGGTGGCGCACGCGACGCACCGCAGCCGCTCAATCTGTAACGCCTCTCCACATGAAGGACAGGTTTGTGCGTTCATCGCTCTTCACATCGAGTATACCCAACGTATTTCACTTTGTCAAATATATATTTAATTAAGTTAAATTTGTATTACGAATAGATGATTTAAAATTGAGAGAAGATTCGAATACACATGCCTGCGTGCAGCTTGAAGCCTGCAGCCGGAAGCCTGGACTGATGGTATACTACCTGCATGGCCTCGGAGATCGTGCAGGTGCGGGGGCACATCATCGATTCGCTCATCCTGCCGAAGGTGCTGGATGAGGTGATGGATCTCAAGGGCACCTTTGAGATCCTCGACATCGCCATCGGCAAGCGCAAGACTGACCCCTCCAGCGCCCGCCTTCGCATCCAGGCGGCATCATCACGCCACCTCGACCAGATCCTCAAACGGCTTGCCCGCCTCGGGGCGATGCCGCTGCACCTTACGGACGTCCACCTTGTTCGCGCCACAAAAGACGGCGTGTTCCCGCCGGCGTTCTACTCGACGACGAATCTCCCGACTGAGGTCCGCTTCCGGGGCCGCTGGCTGAAGGTTCGCAACATCGAAATGGACTGCGGGATCGTTGTCAACCCGTCCAGCGGCGAGGCCCGGTGCAGACCGATGGCGAGCATCCGGAAGAGCGACTGGGTCGTGTGCGGCTCGGAAGGCATCAAGGTCACACCACTTGAGCGTACGCGGCAGCCGGAGGTGTTCCAGTTCATGGGGAGTGCCGTTTCGTCCGAGAAGCCGAAAACGCAGCTCATCCAGCGGCTCGCCCGCGAGATGCGCGCGATCCGGCGCGCCGGAGAGAAGATCCTCGTCGTGGCCGGCCCGGCGGTCGTCCACACCGGCAGCGGGCCGTACCTTGAGCGGCTCATCAAGGCTGGTTTCGTCCACGTCCTCTTCGCGGGCAACGGGCTCGCCACCCACGATATCGAGTCGGCGCTGTATGGGACCTCACTCGGCGTCCGACTCGACCGCGGGGAGGCGGTGAAGGACGGCCACGATCACCACATGCGCGCGATCAACACGATCCGAAATCTCGGCGGCATCCGGCAGGCGGTCCGTCGCCGCGCGCTCAAGCGGGGGATCATGCACGCCTGCGTGAGGTACCGTGTCCCGTTCGTCCTCTGCGGCTCGATCCGGGACGACGGCCCGCTGCCGGACGTGATCACCGACACACTCAAGGCCCAGGACGAAATGCGCAAGCACATCCCCGGCGTCGGCCTCGCCCTCATGATCGCCTCAACACTGCACGCGATCGCCGCCGGCAACATGCTGCCGGCGACGGTCAAGACCGTCTGCGTCGACATCAACCCGGCGGTTGTCACCAAGCTCGCCGACCGCGGCACCTTCCAGGGCATCGGCATCGTCTCCGACTCTGAGTCTTTCCTGCGCGAACTCTGCTCCGCGCTCCATCCCTAGCTTTTGGATGTCCGTTTCGCACCTCACACCTCTCACCTCACACCTCTCACCTGTCTTTTTAATGTGCCGCCCGACCCACTATCGCATCGCCTACGAGATCAACCCGTGGATGAGCCTCAAGCGGCAGTCGAATCACGCGCGCGCAGTGGCGCAATGGAATCGGCTCTACCAACTGCTCACGCGAGAACTGGGTGTCCGGGTCCGGCTCTTCCCTCCCCGCCCCGGCGTCCCGGACCTCGTCTTCACCGCGAACGCCGGGCTGGTGGAGCCCCACAGGCATGCCCGTGGCACCTCAACAACCACGTTCCATGTGGGGCGACATCCCGCCCACGTGAAAGACTCACCCGCTCCAGGCGGGATGACTGGGCGGACCATCATCCGGAGCAACTTCCGGCATCCGGAACGTCAGCTCGAGGAGCTGATTATCGAACGGTATTTCAAGCGGGCGGGGTTCCGAATCGTGCGGCTGAGTAGCCGATACGATTTCGAGGGGGAGGGCGACGCGCTGTGGATGCGCGACACGCTGCTGTTTGGCTTCCGGTTCCGGTCGGATGAGCCGGCGCACGAGGAGCTCGCACGGATCTTGCAGGCGCGGGTGCTGCCGGTCGAACTGGCCGACCGGCGGTTCTACCACCTCGACACGTGCTTCTGCCCGCTGGATGCCAGGACCGCGCTGTGGTTTCCCGGCGCCTTCGATCGCTACGGCCGGAAGGTGATCGAGAGCCTCGTGGCCGATCCGATCAGCGTGTCAGAAGCGGATGCCACGCGATTCGTGTGCAACGCGATTACGATTGGGGGGGCCGTCGTGATGCAGACGGGAGGCTCGGCGAGGCTCCAGCGACAACTGGCGCGCCGCGGCTTCCGCCTCCACCCCGTCGATCTCTCGGAATTCCTCAAGGCCGGCGGCTCGGCGAAATGTTTGGTGCTGCGCCTGACGTAGGGGCTACTCTACGCGGATAAAAAGTGTCAGACACTTTTTGAAGCGGGAAAAGTGTCTGACACTTTTTAAGGCTCGAGGCCTGGCTTCCACTTGATGTTGCAGCCGATGCTTGGCTTCTGGTCCGAGCTCACCGGCTTCCCCGCCAGCACCGCGTCGATCGCCGCGCGCAGATCGCGTCCGGTCACCGGCTTGTTGTTGCCGGGACGGCTGTCGTCAAGCTGCCCCCGGTAGGCGAGCTCCCGGTTGGCATCGAAGAGAAAGAAATCCGGCGTGCACGCGGCGGTGTAGGCCTTCGCGGTCTCCTGGCGCTCATCGTAGCAGAACGGGAACGCGAACCCCTCCTCCTGGGCCATCGTTTTGAGCGACGCCGGCGCGTCCTCCGGATAGTTCGCGGCGTCGTTCGCGCTGATGGCGACGATCCCGATCTCCTTCGCCGCGTAGTCCTTCCCTAGCTTTGCCAGCTCGTTCTTCACATGCTGCACGTATGGGCAGTGGCGGCAGATGAACATGACGAGCAGCGCCTTCTTATCGGCGAACGTCGCAAGCGAGATCGTCTTCCCCGACGAGACGTCCGGCAGACTGAAGTCCGGCGCCTTCGTGCCGAGCGCCAACATGGTGGACGGGGTGAGCGCCATGGCTGGCCCTCCTATGACACCGAGAGAAAAGAGAAAGGTCCCCAATACAACAGAATTGCTGCAACATGCCTTTCCGAGGTGATGACGCTGATTTCGAATTGATGTCGCAGATGGAATCCCGATGGAAACCATCGGCGTCATCAGCTCGGAATCTGCGTCATCACAGGAGAAGAATCAATGTTGCAAAACCTCTGAAGCAAGAAAGACACGTCCCCTATTTTTCAAGCAGTTCATCGATCTAGGCGGCCACGATGAAATCGTTTTCG
>JACQOI010000269.1 GCA_016202615.1 Betaproteobacteria bacterium | reverse complement strand
AGCGGCAGCTGTGGGGTGGTGAGTTGTGGGAAGACGGATTTTTTGCCCGCACGGTAGGAGACAAGGTCACAGCGGAAGCGATACGGCAGTATATTCGGCGTCATCATGAGGAGCCTGATCCGCAGTTGGATTTGTTTTAGGTTTTAAAGCCCCGCCGCTTGCGGCGGGGTTCTTTACTGGCCATCTTTCGCGAACATATAAATCGGGTTATGGCGTTACCAGGGTCGAGGTGGACGGTGCATGAGCATGGCAGAACTAAACTCGGAGTTTCTGAGGTCGAGTAATATAACCAAACGTTTTTTTGTCAAGGAGGATTTATGCTAAAACCGTGTTTAGTAGTATGGATGGTCTCGGTTGGCTTGATGGTTCTGGGCGCGGCTGGGGTGTCCGGCCAGGATTATCCGAACAAGCCCATACGCATCATTACCTCTAACCCTGGAGGTAGCCCGGATTTCGTATCGCGTCTAATCGCGCAAGGGATTTCAGGCAGTTTGGGCCAGCAGGTGATAGTAGAGAATCGACCGAGTGCACTTATCGGGGAAACAGTGGCCAAAGCGCCGCCAGATGGCTATACTCTGCTTGTCGGCAGCCCCAGCTTATGGGTCCTGCCGCTTATACGAAAAACGTCTTACGATCCGGTGGGGGATTTTTCACCGATCTCATCGATAGCAAGTACGCCTCTAATTCTTGTTGTGCATCCCTCGGTGCCGGTAAAGTCCGTCAAAGAGTTGATCGCTTTGGCCAAAGCCAGACCGGGTGAGCTTAACTATGCTTCGACTTCACCAGGCTCTGCAAATCGTCTCGCGGCGGAATCATTCAAGTCCATGGCCGGCGTCAATATAGTGAATATTTCTTACAAAGGCAGTGGAGTGGCAGCTATCGGTCTGATCAGTGGCGAAGTGCAGATGATGCTCGATACTGGCGCTTCACTGACACCGCATATCAAGTCCGGTAAATTACGGGCCTTGGCGGTTACCAGCGCTAAGCCGTCCGCGCTGTTTCCCGGTTTGCCAACAGTGGCCGAAACGTTGCCTGGTTATGAAGAGGGAACAAGCAGTGTCATATTTGCTCCCGGTAGACCTCCTGTGACGATAATTACTCGACTGAACCAGGAGATCGTGCGGTTTCTTAACACCGCGGATGCTAAAGAGCGGCTTTTCAACGCCGGAGTGGAGGTCGTCGGCAGTTCGCCGGAGGAACTTGCGGCTTTGATGAAATTTGACATTGCGAGGTTAGGCAAGGTAATCAAAGATGCGGGCATCAAGATCGATTAGTTGCAAATATCAAGCGGTGGTTTATTGAGAGGCATCAAAGGCTACTCAGAAGCTGAGGGCGTACATGATTGCCGCCCTGTGGGAGGTGGCGCGCAAGAAAAAATGTAGCAAGGCGAACGGTATGATAAGGATAGCGGTATGAACAAACCGGCAGAGCACGGCGTGGAAAGGGCGGTAGACAGCCTACAGCAGCACTTAACGAGTTATGCGTGTGCCCTAAATTACGATGGTCTCTCGTCGGAGGCGATCCATGTCGGCAAGGTGCGCATCATCGACACTCTCGGCGTCCTGATCGGCGGGTTCTTCGACGAGCCCTGCCGCATAGCTCGCAACCTTGCCGCCCAGATGCCTAACGCTGGCGGCGCGACGGTCATCGGCACCAGGATGAAGACAACGCCAGACATGGCCGCCTTCGTAAACGCCACCACCGCGCGCTACCTGGAGATGAACGATGTTTACCTCTGGCCGGGGAGTTTCAGCGGCCATCCGAGCGACGTCCTGACACCCGTGCTCGCCGTCGCGGAGCATGCGCGGGTGGGTGGACGCGAGTTCATTACCGGTGTCGTACTGGCTTATGAGGTTTACCTGCGCATTTCCGACGTTTTTCACAATCAGGAGGGCTTCGACGCATCAAACTTCGGTTGCCTGGGCACTGCTGTAGCGGGGGGCAAGGTGCTGGGTCTCTCCCCCAGCCAGCTCTCGCACTGCATCTCGATGGCGGTTGTGCCCAACAACATTTTGAAACAGGTAAGATTGGGCGAGCTGTCGATGTTCAAGGCGGCGGCGGCCGGACAGGCAGGCCGGGCAGGCGTGTTTGCCGCGCTGCTAGCGCGGGCCGGGATGGAGGGCCCGCACCTGCCTTTCGAGGGCAAAGCGGGCTGGTGCGATCACGTGGCCCGGGAACCGTTTTCGCTCAACACCATGGGCGGCAACGGCACCTCATTCAAGGTGCAAGACACGCTGATCAAGACGCGCTCCTCCTGTGGCGACGCCATATCGTCTGTCCTGGCGGCCGAGAAGGTGGCCCCGCTCAAGAACATCGAAGATGTGAAGCAGGTTACCGTTGAGGTCTCCAAGAAGGGCATGGAGATCTGTGCCACCGGCGAGCAACACTGGAATCCGGATTCACGAGAAACTGCTGACCACAGCATCCCCTATGTGGTTGCGGCAACCCTGATGGATGGAACGGTGACCCCACGTCAGTTCAACGATGCGCATATCTGGAATCCGGAACTGCGCGCCCTGCTCCAAAAGATCGAAGTGGTCACGAACGAGGAGTTCACAAAAGCTTATGAGCGGGTGCCACAGGAGCATCACGCGCGTGTCACTGTTCTGACCAGCAAAGGCGAGCGGCTGGTGGGGGAAGCGCGAGGCGACAAGGACGACCTGGCGGCGCCAAGGAGCGACGCACAGATCGAGGAGAAGTTCCGCGGATTCACTGAGGATTTTCTGGGCGCGAAGCGAGTGAATGCCATCCTAGATCGCCTCTGGCACCTGGAGGAGCTGGGGAACGTAGCCGAGATCCCGCCCGCGTTCGTCCTCGACTGACGAATCGCAGATGTGGTGGTCGGGAAGGTGGTCGACTCCCAATAAGCAGATCGGCGTAGCTATGGCATGATGAGCGCATGGTTCCGCTCGCACGGATGGTGGCGGGGTTACTCTCGGACGCCTTCAGGCTCATCGTTCTCCTATACGCTCGGCGAGAGCGATCCGCGCCGAAAACCTGGTTCTCCGCAAACAGCTCGCTTCAATATACGGAGCGAGGCATCAAGCCGCGCCGTGTGGATTTTGCATTTCGGGTCAGCTTGGTGCTTCTCACCAAACTATTCGACTGGCGCGATGTCGTAGTGATCCTGCGGCCAGCGACGATTGAAGAGACCACCAGGTCAGCCCTGTGGTGATCAGCACTGGGCGACGTTCTTGAGGAATCACGCAAGGGCGATTTTAGCATGCGGTTTCTTTGTCGCCGTCACGGCCACTTTCCGATTTCAGAATCCCGACATCGATTGGCGGCGGGTGCGGTCGTAATCACGAAGTCGGTGTTGGGCGGACTCCATCACGAGGTAACCCACGACCTGCGACACCGCATACTTCGGCGGTATCGCCAACATCATGTGCACGTGGTCCGACATCAGATGCCCCTCTTCGATCCAGCTTTCTTTCTGCCTTGCCAATCAATTTCAGACTCTTGAGCCATTCACGAAAGAACCATAATTTATATTCACCACGCACGGACAGGTATTCGCGGAGCACAACGGGCCTGTCCTCAGCGCCCTTGCCGTGCGGTCTCGTCGGCTACCTCGGCATCGAGCAGTTCCAGCAAGCCGCGCACCCATGACGGCGGGATGCCTTGCACGATGAAGACGATGCGGCTGCGCCGGTCGTCCGAGGGCCACCGGTCCAGCCATACCAGGGGATGGAAGACGTGCTGCACACCGTGGATGACGGCCGGCCTGTCGGGCTGCTCGGCTACGTGAACGATACCTTTGACCCGCAGCAGATCGGCGCCGCAGT
>JACQOI010000272.1 GCA_016202615.1 Betaproteobacteria bacterium | reverse complement strand
ATCCTGAGGACCTTGCGGATCTTTTCCTCGGGCATGTCCATTTTCTCGGCGAGCAGCGCGGGACCGGGTTCCTGCCCGGTTTCCTGCAGGATCTGGCGCGAGACGCGATACATCTTGTTGATGGTCTCGATCATGTGCACCGGGTTGCGGATAGTGTGCGCGTGGTCGGCGATCGAGCGCGTGACCGCCTGCCGTATCCACCAGGTCGCGTAGGTCGAAAATTTATAACCGCGGCGGTATTCAAACTTGTCGACCGCCTTCATCAGTCCGATATTGCCTTCCTGGATCAGATCGAGAAACTGCAGGCCCCGGTTGGTGTATTTCTTGGCGATCGAGATCACCAGGCGCAGGTTGGCTTCGGTCATTTCGCGCTTGGCGCGGCGCGCGCTCGCCTCGCCCATCGACATCTGGCGGTTGATTTCTTTCAGGTCCTTGATCGGAATGCCGACTTTCTTCTGCAGGTCGAGCAGCTTCTGCTGCTGCTCGACGATCGCCGGCTCGAAGCGCTCGAGCGCCTCGCTCCACGGCCTACGCGAGGCAATTTCGTTTGCGGCCCAGCGCAGGTTGCTTTCCTTGCCCGGGAATTCCTTGATGAAGTGCTGGCGCGGCATTTTCGCCTTGTTGACGCACAAGTCCGTGATCTCGCGCTCGTAGGTGCGGATCTCCTCCACCTGCTTCCTCACGCTGTCGCACAGCGCCTTGATCTGCTTCGCCGTGAAGCGAATCCTTCTTATCTCGTTGGTGATGGCGTCGCGCGCCTGGAGATGAGGGCGGCTGCGCGGGCCGTTGCGCGACAGCGCGCGCAGCATCTTGTTGTAGAGATTGCGGATCACCGCGAAGCGCTTGAGCGCGTCCCCTTTGAGGCGCAGCAGGTCCGCGGATTGCACCGCAGCCTGCTCTTCCTCGCTCAACTCTTCCTCGTCGGCTTCATCTTCGTCCTCGGCGAGTTCCGCGGCAAGCTCCTCGGCGGTCGGATCGACCACGCCCTCGACAACCTCGTCGACGCGAATTTCGCCTCTCTCGATCTTATCGGCAAGATAGAGGATTTCGGCGATGGTGGTCGGGCACGCCGAGATCGCCTGGATCATGTGCTTCAAGCCGTCTTCGATACGCTTCGCGATCTCGATTTCGCCTTCGCGCGTCAGGAGCTCGACCGATCCCATCTCGCGCATGTACATGCGCACCGGGTCGGTGGTGCGGCCGAATTCCGAGCCGACGGTGGAAAGCGCCGCCGCCGCCTCCTCGACCGCTTCCTCGTCCGCCACCGCCGGCGTCACTTCCGACATGAGCAGCGTTTCGGCATCCGGTGCCTCGTCGTACACCTGGATGCCCATGTCGTTGATCATGCTGACGATGTTCTCGATCTGCTCGGCATCGAGCATGTCGTCCGGCAGGTGGTCGTTGATCTCGGTGTAGGTAAGGTAGCTGCGCTCCTTGCCGAGCACGATGAGGTTCTTGAGCGGGGTGCGCCGCGCTTCGGCGTCGGCCGGAGAGAGTTCCTTGCGCTCGAACTTCTTGACGAGCGCCTTCTCTTTGGCGGTCAGCCTGCGGGTCGAGCGCGGCTTGCCTTCCAACTTCGCTTGAGCGCGCGCGATCCGCTCCCGGGGCAACGCCTTCTTCAGCGTCGCGTTGTCCATCTTCAGCGACTGTTTGCCCGATTTCAGCAGGGGCTTGGGCGGCATCTTCGCGATGCGCTTGTCGGCGAGCTTGACCTTGGGCGCCGGGCGCACTTTCGTTGCTGCTCCGGCTTTGGCCCGCGCATTGAGCCGCCCGGCCTTGGCCGCCAGCCGCTTTTGGGCGTGCCGCGCCTTGGCCTTGGCAGCTACCTTCTTGCTTGCCACAGACTTGCCTCGGCAGCCACGACCGAATCGAGATCGACAGCCCTTCATGCTCTTTGGAGCAAGTTTATTTGGTGCGGTATCGCCGCAACCCTGATTGCAGTCATACGTTCGCGCTTGTGCTTGTACACGATCTATCTCCTCTTGCGATAAGACGAGGCACTACAATTCATCAACGCAGCCTCTTCGTCTGGAAAGAAAGCCGCCGGCGTTAATGGATGGGGGATTTCGCCAAGGAGCGCCCAGTTCATGGCAGATATCGGCGTGGTCAGCCCATTCTTTAGAGCCTATTTCTCCACCGGAACTTCAAGCCCCCTGGCGCATGCTTCCTTTACGGCATCGCTAGCCTTTTCTTCCCCGGGCATCGTAGCCCAGCCCCCTTTTTCAATGAAGGCATCTCTCTCCATGAAATTTAACGCTTTATATTCTTTGATTCTCTCTTGATAATTCGGAGCCTTGGTAAATTGGGCGACGCAGATCGCCGCCCGAGTCGTCACGACCGCCGCCTTGGCCATCCGTTCGGAAGTGCTCTTGGTTACCCAAAATCCCCCCTCGAAGCCGATCCATATCGGGAGGACCGCCCCAAGAACCAGGCCCATAACTCCATAATTAACCTTCGTTGCAGTTTCTGGTTTCATTGACAATACCTCTCTAAAGTGTGGTGACATAATCCCAATAATCGTAGCAACGAATATTAGAAGTATATGTGTATAATATACTTTTTAAAAGCAATTGCAATTATCATACGATGATCATATAACTTCTCAGCCACTGGCCTGATGAATACCATGGAAAACAAAACCGCCCGATTTACCCTGCTGATCGATCCGCGCAAAAAGCGGATGTTCGAAGAAATCTGCGCTGCGCAAGACCTAACGCCCTCTCAGGTAGTGCGTCAGCTGATACGCGAGTACATCGTTGAGCATGCCGACGGCCGCGAGTTACCCGCGTGGCTCCTGAAGGCCGCTACGAAGAGAGCAACTCGCGAATGAACCGTCTCTTAGGTTGAACAGCAGAACGGTGCGCGCCAGCACACGCAAAACCCCGCTCCAGACCCAATGGCACTTACTTAAGCTGTGGGCATCGGGAACTCCTGCCCTTCAAGGCCCTTGCGGGGAGAGGCGCGCTGGAGCGGGCGCAAGGGGTGCGATCGTGAAAGCGTGCCTGGTCCGGCGTAGGGTGCGCTTGCGCACCATGCGGAAAAGATGTCCGGATCCATGCGACGCCATCACATTGGTGCGCAAGCGCACCCTACCCT
>JACQOI010000268.1 GCA_016202615.1 Betaproteobacteria bacterium | reverse complement strand
GCTCGACACCTGGCCGAACCGCCGCGCAAGCGAACGATGCAACTTCACGGTTTGGGTTTGCTGCATGAATGAACGCAAAAATAAGGTTAGCGCTTATGCCCACAAGGGGGGAGGAAGCTTGCGCGCGCTCGCGCGTGCCTGCTAGGTGCGTTGGTCATGGCGGCGGTCAGGACCGGGCGGCAAGGTCGACAAGCTCTTGAACCTCTTGCATCTGGTCCTTCACCAGCCAGTGAGTTAGGTCGCCGCTCGATACGACGGCGAGCAGCTTGCCGTTTTGCACAATCGGCAGATGCCGGAACCGCCGCTGGGTGACCAACTGCATCGCCTCGCCGACGGTCGTCGTGGGCGCGACGCAGTATGGGTCCTTAGTCATCACCTCGGACACTTTCGTGCTGACGGCATCAAGGCCGGCGGCCAGCACTTTGTTCAGCGCATCGCGCTCCGTGAAGATGCCTATCAGCCTTTCGCCATCCATGACGATCAAGGCACCGATTTTCTCGGCGGCCATCATGCGTACGCACTCGGTGACCGGGGTATCGGATCCAACGGAGTGTATCGCTTCGCGCTCCTCGAGTATTCCGCCCAATGGAGTCCTGCGCTTGTCTCGTGATCTCATGAAGTACACGCTGACGCCGACGACGATCACGAACAGAATCAACGCGTAGATCGGCGCTTTGCCAATGATCGTCAGTAACTCCTCCTGCACAGCAAGCGCTGCGGGGGAAAACAGTGCAAGACCAATACCGGTGCCCGATTTGCAAAAAAGCTTTCTCATCGCTGATGCTCCTCGATCACAACGCCGCCTACGACCCAACATCTCGCTTACCGCCGCTTTGCCGCGCGCTCAAAACCGGCGCCCCTAGGAGTTTGTCAAACTTGGCTCCGACAAACTCCTAATGCATCATTTTCGATGTCTATAGGTGAACGTTCATACATTGCGCCTGGCTACGAGCGACGTCAAGCGCGGTGCGAGGATCCAGAAAACCGTGCCCTGCTTGAGCCGATGAAATGGCGGCAACTCGGCGGCGCGGTTGACCTTGTAGCCGGGTGCCCGGCAGGGTACCTCAACTAGCAGCCTGTCGGACTTAATAGTCCGTACAGGCTGCTAAAGGCAAAACCGCCTGACAATTGGGAAGGAAACCGATCCGATTGTCTCGGGAAAAACCTCGCGACGTGGCGGCGGCAACAAAAAGGCCGGAGGGCATGCGCTCCGGCCTGATCAGTATTTGGTCGCCAGCGCTTTCTGAATCGAGTAAAACGCGGCGAGGTCGGCGATATCCTCTTGCTTGAGATTAGCGACCTGCCCTGCCATGATCGCATTCTTGCGGGCGCCGGATTTATAATCGTTCAGCGTGCGCGCCAGATAATCATTGTACTGGCCCGCGAGCTTGGGAAAATCCGGCACCTGACTGACGCCGTTTTCGCCGTGGCACGCCGCGCACGCTTTGGCCTTTTCCTTGCCTGCCGTCGGGTCGGCCGCATAGACCTGGGCGCTGACCGCCAATACGGCCGCGACGAGCAGAAAATTTTTCATGATCATGGTCTCACCTTACTTGGCTGCGGCCTTCGCATCATCCGCGGCATAATAAGCCGCCAAATCGGCCATGTCCTGGTCGCTCAGGCCGGCCGCGATCGCGCGCATCGTCGGATGACCGCGCTCACCGGATTTGTAAGCCTGCAGCGCCTTGACGATATATCCGGCGTGCTGTCCGCCGAGTTTGGGCACGCTGTATACCGCGGGAAACGCGGTCCTGTAGCCCGGGATACCGTGGCAGCCCTGGCACATTGCTGTCTTGCGCTTGCCGGCAGCGGCATCGCCGTCGGCAAATGCCGACCCGGACGCCACGAGTACCAGCCCGACGGCTCCAAACACGATCACTTTATGCATGCGCACTCGTTTTGTCTTTCCCGAAGTCGAAAAAAACACGCGCAATTATACCGAAAAAATGTTGATGGTGCGCCGCCTCGTTGCGCCAACGCGGGCGTTGCCAGATAATACTGGCTCCGGTTTTGCATTAGGAGTTTGGCGGGGCTAAGTCCGACAAACTCCTAGCCACACCGATTCACACGCATGTCGTGCCCACCACACCCACCGCGCGCTTGAGCGTGCAACTCGATCGATTTTTCCCGTTCCTGCGCTGGCGCCGGCTCGTGACCCGCGACACGCTGCGCGCCGATCTGATAGCCGGGCTGGTGGGCGCCGTCATCGTGCTGCCGCAGGGCGTGGCGTTCGCGACGCTCGCCGGCATGCCGCCGCAATACGGGCTTTATGCGGCGATGGTGCCGGCGGTGATCGCTGCGCTGTTCGGCTCGTCGTGGCACCTGATCTCGGGGCCGACCAACGCGATTTCGATCGTGGTCTTCGCGAGCATGAGCGTGGTGGCCGAACCGGGCAGCGCCGGCTACATCAAGCTGGTGCTGACGCTGACGCTGCTGACGGGGGTGCTGCAGCTCGCGATGGGGCTTGCGCGCATGGGCGCGTTGGTCAACTTCATCTCGCACACGGTCGTGATCGGTTTTACCGCGGGCGCTGCGCTGCTGATCTTTGCCGCCCAGCTCGGGAATTCCTTCGGCGTACCGATCGCGCACAGCGCCTCGTTCGCCGAGACCCTTCACCAGTTCATCGTTCATTTCGACGACATCAGCCTGTATGTCACCGCGGTCAGTGCGGTAACCCTGTTGAGCGCCATGGTGGTGCGTCGCTATTGGCCCAAATTTCCCTACATGATCGTCGCGATGCTGGCAGGCAGCGCGTTCGCCGCTGCGCTCAACGCCCGTTTCGGCGCGGCAACAACCGGAATCACCACGCTCGGCGCGCTGCCGCAGGCGCTGCCGCTGCTGTCGGCGCCCGACCTGTCATTTGACGCGATACGCAAGACGCTGCCGATCGCGCTCGCGGTGACGATACTGGGATTGACCGAAGCGATATCGATCGCGCGCGCCATCGCGGTGAAGAGCGGTCAGCGTATAGACGGCACCCAGGAGTTCATTGGACAGGGCCTGTCCAACCTCGTCGGCAGCTTTTTCTCGTCCTATGCGAGCAGCGGCTCGTTCAACCGCAGCGGCGTCAACTACGAGGCCGGCGCGAAAACGCCGCTGTCAGCCGTAGCGGCGGCCGTGCTGCTGGTGCCGCTACTGGCGTTGGTCGCGCCGCTCGCGGCTTATCTGCCGCACGCGGTGATGGCGGCGATTCTGTTCATCGTCGCGTGGGGCCTGATCGACCTGCATCACATCGTCAACATCCTGCGCACGAGCCGCCGCGAGGCCGCGGTGCTGCTGGTCACGTTCTTCGCCGCGCTGTTCGCCGAACTCGAGTTCGCGATCTACGCCGGCGTCATCCTATCGCTGCTCATTTACCTGTCGCGCACCTCGCAGCCGCTGATGCTGGATGTCAAGCCTGACCCGGCCCCCGACAGCTACCATTACACCGCCGACAGCGGGCTGCCCGACTGCCCGCAACTGAAAATGGTGCGCATCAACGGCTCGCTGTTCTTTGGCGCCGTCGATCACGTGCAGCGGCACTTGCAGGAAATCGACGAGCACAATCCGCAGCAGAAGCACGTGCTGATCGTCGCCAGCGGCATCAATTTCGTCGATATGGCCGGCGCCGAAATGCTGGCGCAGGAAGCGCGGCGCCGGCGCGCGCTGGGCGGAGGGCTTTATTTCTACCGCGTCAAGGACGCGGTGCGCGCGTTGCTGCAACGTGGCGGTTATCTCGCCGGGATCGGCGAGCCGAATTTGTTTGCGGTGAAAACGCGTCCGCTTGAAACGATCTATCCGCGGCTCGATCCGGATATCTGCCGCGCCTGCCGTGCGCGCATCTTCAGGCAATGCCACATCGCGTTGCCCAACGGCGAGCCGCGCGTGTAGGCTTAGAACAGTGTCCTGGCCCGCGAGGGCCGGTTGGTTATTTGATGATCGTCGGCGACGCCTTGAGCTTTTGCGCCAGCTCGCGATGACCACGGAACATCGCCCCCAGGACAATGAGGCTGCCGCTGCATAAGGCAAGCACCAGGAAAACGAAACTCAGGCTCTGCAGCACGGACACCG
>JACQOI010000270.1 GCA_016202615.1 Betaproteobacteria bacterium | reverse complement strand
GCCGTGCACGCCGTGCGCGGCAAGGGTTTTCAGGTCGGCTTGGATGCCGGCGCCGCCGCCGGAGTCGGAGCCGGCGACGGTGAGGGCGCTGAGGGGGCGGGTGTCGGAGCTGGACATGAATCAATCAATCCTCACCAGGCGCGGCACTTTTTTCGATACGGCGGGCGTATACGGTCATTTCCTTAGCGGCTTGTTTATCGCCCTTTGCTTCGGCCACGGCGATGCCTTCGCGGTAGGCGACCAATGCGTCGGCGGGCTGGCCCGATTCGACGAGGGCGCGACCCAACAGCTTCCACGCGGCGGAGTATTTTGGATCCAGTACCACCGCCTGTTTCAGGTGGTTTGTGGCGCTGACCGGGTCCCCGGCTTTGAGGTATTCGCTGCCCAGCGAGAAGCGCAGCAGCGTATTATCCTTGCCGCGGGCAAGCATTTTCTCGAAGTTCTGGATGATGGGTGTGGTCATGGGTATTCTAGCGTCTTCCTGGAACAGGTTATGGTCCACATACTGGGCGGAAAGCTCGCTCCGGACGCTGCGGCGATTAAGAAGGCTTGAACCGGGATAAGGCGCTTCCGTCGTCGAGCACATAGCGCACGGCGTCGGCAGCCTCTTTGAGCGTGTCGTACCGCTTGAGATGCCATAGGTACACCGCGACCGCGCATACGAGGGCGCGCGCGCGTCGGACCAGCTTTGCCCGCGAGCGTCTCCATGCCGGCATCGGCGGCGGCCTGCGCCACCGCTGTGGCGTCAAACACCGCTGCGACATCGTCTGCTTCCTCACTGCTCGCGATGAGAAAAATCCCCGCCTGCACGGGAACGACCTTATCGTCGGTGGCGTAGAATTCACCGTCCACGTTAGCGAGCAGTATGTGATGGCCGCGCACTTCCACTCGTTTCATCTTGCCGGGCTTGACCTCTTCGACACGGGCTACTTTTACAAAGTTCTCGGACATAAGATTCTCAAAGGCGATGCCGAGAGGGATAGGAACAGGAACAGTAAATTAAGTCCGATTTCGTCGGGCTTATTGTGTCGAGATCCCCCTATTGGGACAAAGCTCGCTATGGGGGCAACGGATCGAACCTCGGCATGATCGCAAGCGATCGACGGTTTTTGGACGAGATGCGTAAAGTCGTCAAGGAGTACATAGTCGATCCGCTGGAATGTCCCAGATGCAAAGGCCCAATGCGCGTCATTGCGCTGATCGACGATCCGGGCGTGGTGCGGCGCATCCTCGAGCACCTGGGGGCGCTGGGCGCCCGAGCCCGCCGAGCGAGGCCCGCCCGGGCAAGCTCCCGACTGGCCGCAGAAAGCGGTCATCCCCCTCAAATATCACCCCGTACCCGACATCGCGTAGCACTGTGCGAGGGCCCCACGCCTCTCAGGATTCGCGCCCTCTTGACGTAACCGGCATTGCAATCGGCCGAGCGCAGGCGCAACATGCTCTCAGCGCCATGGAGGGTAATCCAGATGTTCACCGGCAATCCGTTCGCCGACCTGACGGTTTTTCTGTCTCCTCTTGTCATGCAGATCTACATCGTTCTGATGATCCTGGCGGTTGCCATTGGAACGCTATTCGACATGCTTCACAAAAGCAGCGCCAGATTTTTCGCGCGGCAGTGGAAGAAATCAAAGGCTGCCGCTAAGAGGCCGCTTAGCGGCATGGATACCGCTTCCATAGCGGCCAGGACCATTCTGAAGGAGGTTGCAACCTCCGGCGAATTCTGCAACCCGAAGAGAAGGATTTCGCATCTCCTGACGTTCTATGGCTTCCTGCTCTATCTGATCACGACCATCGTGATGGTTTTCGGCTATCCAACACAAGCCACGCCTGCGCCGGTGATCCTGCCGATCCTGTGGAACATCGGCGCGCTGATGGTTCTCATCGGTGGTTACTGGTTTTTCTTCTTCCTCAGGGTGAACGTAGCCCATGAGGGTCATTCGCCTTTCCGCCTGGTGCGCGCGGATCTGTTCATCGTCACCCTGCTGGCGAGCGTCACCTTCGCCTTCATATGGGAAATTGTGCAGACAGCGGGCAACCTTACAGCGATCAAAACAGCCTTCGGTCTCTACATCTTCTTCACTACGCTGCTCTTTGTTTCCGTTCCCTGGTCCAAGTTCGCCCATATGTTCTACAAGCCCGTAGTGGCCTTCCAGCGGAGAGTGGAGGAGGCAAACGGTTCATCCGACCTGCCGACGCCGGCAGCCCGCAACGAAAGGAGGTGATCGATATGCCCACCTTCGTTTACATGACGCGATGTGACGGCTGCGGGCAGTGCGTGGATATCTGTCCGTCCGACATCATGCACATCGACCGGACCTACCGGCGGGCTTACAACATCGAGCCCAATTTCTGCTGGGAGTGCTATTCGTGCGTGAAGGCATGTCCGCAGCATGCGATAGACGTCCGGGGCTATGCGGATTTCGCACCACTGGGCCACAAAGTCAGGGTGCTCAGGGAAGAGGAAAAGGGATCCATCTCCTGGAAGATAAGGTACCGGGACGGGCGGGTGAAGGAGTTCACATTCCCGATAAGGACGACCCCCTGGGGTTCCATCAAGTCGCCATCCGATTATGAGGCGCCCGACGCGGATGCGCTGAACTCCGCGATGCTCGCGCACGAGCCCACGGCACTCAAGGTGGAGAAGCTTCCCGCGCTGCCCCCATCCAGGAACAAACAGGTGTGATGCCATGGCGCTATTCTCATCCAGAAAAACCAAGTTCGTGGATTCAGATATCCTCGTTATAGGCGGTGGTTTTGGCGGTTGCGGGGCCACTTACGAATCCAGATACTGGGGGCGGAATCTGAAGATCGTCCTCGTCGAAAAGGCGAACATCGAGCGCAGCGGTGCCGTTGCGCACGGCCTGTCGGCGATCAATTGCTATATGGGCATGCAGTGGGACGAAAACCGGCCCGAGGACCATGTGCGCTATGCGCGCGATGACCTGATGGGTCTGGTGCGAGAGGATCTAGTCTTTGACATCGCGCGGCACGTCGACGCCACCGTCCACAAGTTCGAGGAGTGGGGTCTGCCGATCATGACGGACCCGAAGACCGGCAGGTACCTGAGAGAAGGTCGATGGCAGATCATGATTCACGGCGAGAGTTACAAGCCGATCATCGCCGAGGCCGCCAGGAAGTCTGCCACCGAAGTGTACAACAGGATCATGGTGACCCATCTGCTGATGGACAAGGCGCGTCCCAACCGGGTCGCCGGTGCCGTCGGCTTCAGCGTCCGGGATGGAAATTTTTACGTCTTCCGGGCGAAAGCGGTCATCGTGGGCGCCGGCGGCGCCTCGCACATTTACCGGCCGAGATCAGTCGGCGAAGGTATGGGAAGGACTTGGTATGCCCCCTGGAGCAGCGCCTCGGCCTACGGTTTGCTGATACCGATAGGCGTCAAAATGACGCAGATGGAAAACAAGATTGTGCTCGCCCGCTTCAAGGATGGCTACGGTCCGGTCGGCGCCTGGTTCCTGCTTCTCAAGTCCCATGCCACCAACGCCTACGGGGAGAAGTACGAAGCATCTTGGTTCGAGGAGATCAAATCTCTCGTCGGGAAGTATGCGGACATCACGCCGATGCCCACCTGCCTGCGGAATCACGCGATGCTGGAGGAGATCAAGGCGGGCAAGGGCCCCATCTACATGCAAACGCAACATGTGCTCGATACGCGGGAGAAAGAGGAGATTGGCTGGGAGGATTTTCTCGACATGACAATCGGCCAGGCGGTTGTCTGGGCGTCGCAGAACATCGACCCCAAGGAAAAACCATCCGAGCTGATTACCTCCGAACCCTACGTCATGGGTTCTCACGCGACGTGTTCCGGTGCCTGGGCCAGTGGACCGGATGACTGCGCACCCAAGGACTACCAGTGGGGATACAACCGGATGACGACCGTCGACGGGCTGTTCGGGGCGGGGGACACGATCGGCGGTTCCGCGCACAAGTTCTCATCCGGCTCATTCACTGAAGGAAGGATCGCCGGCAAGTCGGCCGTCAAGTACGTCATGGATTTGGCCGGGGATCCGCCGCAGGTGGACGAAACGCAGATCAAGAGACTCGAGGAGACAATATTCAAGCCGCTGGAAAATTACGAAGTCGGCAGGAACGAGATCGTCGCCGGAACCGTGTCGCCGAGCTATCTCTCTCCGCTTCAGGGCCTTCAGAGGCTGGAAAAGATCATGGATGAGTACGTGGGCGGCATCAGCACCTTTTATATGACCAACGAACCGATGCTCAACCGGGGCCTGGAGCTTCTAGCCATGCTGAAGGAGGACCTCGACCAACTCGGTGCCGAGGACCTCCACCAACTCCAGAGAACATGGGAACTCAACCACAGGGTCTGGACTTCGGAGTCCGTGACCAGGCACACGCTGTTCAGGCAGGAAACCCGATGGCCGGGCTACTATTATCGCGGCGATCATCCGAAGCTGGACGACACCGAGTGGCATGTTTTCACCGCGTCTCAGTACGACCCGAAGACGGATGAATGGCACATGAGTAAGCTGCCCGTACACCACATCATAGACTGATCGGGGTGATTCGATGACACCCGAGCCCTAGCAGCCTGTCGGACTTAAACAGTCCGACAGGCTGCTAAAAGCAAAACCGGCTGACCATTCATAATAAACCAACTCGAAGCAGTCGAATTTAGCGAAAAGCGGGGGTAAATTCGCTTGTCTGTTATCATTTTCAGCAATTCAACTTGCGCCGGTTTTGCATTAGGAGTTTGTCGGAGCTAAGTCCGACAAACTCCTGGCACTCGTGCGGTCGTCGGGCCCAACATGTGTCGACGTAAACATCGCCCGTCAGGCTCTCAATGGTCAAGGCTGTAGGGCGGCAGGGTAGTCAGGCGAGGGTCCTCCACGTGGCCTCCGATCGTGAAGTGATAGAGCGACTGAAACAACGTGTCGTTGAATCCAAACACGTGGTGGACCGGGTCATCAAAAAAACAGCCGATTCCAGTTGCACGGACGCCCGCGGCCTCCGCTTCCAAATATAGCACCTGGCCGATCACCCCGGTCTCCCAGAACAGTCTCCGGTAAAACCACGGCCCGTACCGCCGCAGGCTTGATTCGAATTCAGCGATCATTCCCAAGGAAAACGCACTATCCCCGGCAATATCCTGATGGCAACTGACCTGGGCAGCCAATTGCTGCGCATCGCCCTCCTGGAGGAGAAAAAGCGGCAAGTCCTCTGGACAGCCACGCGGTGAGGCCCAGGCAAATTGGTGCTGCATCGCCGCTCTGAGCGAGCCCACCTTCGCGGGATCACGAACCAGCATGTAGAGACCCGGAGCAAGGCCATTCACCCGATGGACGAACAGGGCAAGATGAATGGTCGGTCCCCAGGGCAGGACGTCCCAAGGCGTTGGACGCTGGCACAGGTCACGATCTGCCCGTGGCATGACGCGGGCCAGCATCGTGAAGAAGCTGCCGATTGAAATCGAAGTTTTGCCATCAAACGCCAGCGCGCTTCACCGCTGACGGATTACCTGCCCGGCGCTTGGCCGATCCGGGTAGAGGCCCGGCTCGCGGGCACTCGGGCAAATCGATGTTTCCACCGCGGGTCCGTCGTGAGTTAGTTCGACGGCTCTCTGTTCAGTGCTCGACTTCCACGATGCGACTTCCACCTGATTGAGGATCTCCCATTGCACGGGATCGTCTCGACTCAGCCGGTTGGCCTTGCCG
>JACQOI010000263.1 GCA_016202615.1 Betaproteobacteria bacterium | reverse complement strand
AGCGGGCGCAACTCGAAGTTCTTGTGCTTGAGCAGCGCCGGCAGCACGGTGGTCAGCGGGCTCGCTTTCGCGCCCATCGCGCAGCCGAAGGGCGAACAAAAACCACCGCGTACGCATTGAGCCAACGTGAGCCGGTAGGGATTGGTATAGGGGCGCGTCATGGCCGCCGTGGCTGACGGAAACGGCTTGTAGCCGAACGACTCGGCGGCCTTTGCGAACAGCGATTCGGCGAACGTCAGCGTGGTCGGCGGATTTGGAAACTCGCGCGAGCGCGGTCCTTCGAACGGATTGCCGCCGGGCTGGATCTCGCCGTTGAGATTGCCGGCTTTGCCGCCAACGCCATACAGATGTTCGAACTGATCGTAATATGGCTCCAACTCGTCGTAGGTGATGCCCCAGTCCTGGCTGGTGCAGTCCTGCCGGATCTGCCCCTTGCCATAGCGCGCAAGCGTGCGACTGCGGGGCTCAAAGTCCCACGGCAGGAAGCGCGTGGTCTGGCCGCCCCAGTGCACGCCCGCGCCGCCCACGCATTGGCCGGGCTTGAATGAACCGATCTCGCGCATCGGCAGCGCGGTCTCGTTCATCGCGTTGCGAAACGTGATCGTCTCGCGCGACAGATTCTGCAGCAGATCGCTGTGACGGTCGTATTTGAGCTCGTCATGCGCGTACGGCATCGCGAAATCGTGATTGGCGTCAACCATGCGCCCGCGCTCAAGCGCGACTACCCGGAGTCCGGCGTCAGCCAGCTCCTTGCACACTATCGTGCCGGCAATCCCGGCGCCGACCACGACGGCATCGACGGGTTTGAGTTTAGTGATCGCCATCGTCTCCTCTTAGTGTCGCAAAAAAATGCTACCACACATGGACTTACCTCACAATGCATGTTGAATGCCTGTATGATGTTGCGCTCGAGCTGTCCAACTCGACGCACACGTGAAAATTCCCGACCGATTCCTTGGCCGACTGACGGAAAGCTTGTTTACGATCAACCGATGCTTCTTATGAGAGGAGAACAAAACAATGTTCATCGTTGATTCGCAAGTTCACATTGACGCCGTTGCCGAGCGCCACCCGAGACTCAAGATCGTGATGGACCACCTGGCGCTTACGCCTGGCGAGAAGGGCGAGGAGGCTTTCCGCGATTTCGACAAGTTGCTTGCAATCGCAAAACGCCCGAATGTTGCGGCCAAGGCAAGCGCACTGCCGTGCCACTCCACGGATATTTATCCTTACCTCAAGTTGCACCCGCACATTCGCCGGGCCTACGATGCGTTCGGTCCCAAGCGCCTGTTCTGGGGCACGGACCTTACGCGGCTTCCATGTTCCTACCGCCAGGCGATCGCCATGTTTACCGAGGAGATTCCGTGGTTCACGGCCGAGGACAAGGAGTGGATCATGGGGCGCGGCGTGTGCGAGTGGCTGGGGTGGAAGTTGCCGTGACGTCGCGCACCCGCCCGACATCGGGGTTCCTTGTAGCGGCATAACTGCGCTCGGAGAAATTTTGATATGATGCTCAAGTATTTAACGCACGCCGGTCTCTTGTTTTCCGTGCTGCCGTGCTTCGCGGCCGGCTACCCGGAGCGGCCGATCAGAATTGTCATCCCGTTTCCGGCCGCCAGCACGACTGATGTCATAGCACGTCCTATCGCCGCCCGGTTTACCGAAGCATGGGGTCAGCCGGTGATCGTGGATAGCCGCCCGGGCGCGGGAGGCAACATCGCCGGCGAAATCGTCGCCAAATCACCACCCGACGGCTATACCTTGCTTATGGGTGCGACCGGACCTAATGCAGTCAACGCCACACTCTTCGGGAAAATGCCGTACGACACACTGCGCGACTTTGCTCCCATTTCCTTGACCGCTACGACGTATATGCTTCTGGTCGTGCATCCCTCGCTGCCGGTCAAGTCGGTGAAAGATTTGATCGCGCTCGCCAAAGCGAGACCCGGCCAGCTTAATTACGGCTCCGGCGGCAACGGCTCGACGCCTCATCTCGCGGGCGAGCTTTTCAAGTTCATGACGGGTGTCAGCATGAATCACATCCCGTACAAGGGCGCTCAGCAGTACATACTCGATCTTATCTCAGGGCGTATCGATCTCAATTTTGCGAGCATTATTTCGGCGCAGCCTCACATTAAGACCGGCAGGCTCAGACTGCTGGCGATCAGCGCCGATACGCGCGATCCGTGGATGCCGGATGTGCCTACGGTAAGCGAAGCCGGCGTTCCAGGCTTCGACGTAAGATCGTGGTACGGGCTGCTGGCATCCGCCGGAACGCCTGCCGCAGTGATCGACAAGCTGAATGCGGAAGTGGTGAAAATACTCGCCTTGCCGGAAGTGAAAACCTATTACGCGAACAATGGCCTCACCGCCGTCAGTAATTCTCCGGTTGAATTCAGCGCTTACATCAAGCGCGAATATGAAAAGTGGGCCAAGGTGGTTAGAAGTTCCGGCATGCGCGCGGATTGAGACCAGTCTTACTATAGGATCACTTGGTGCGTCACTTCGGCAAGAAGGACGGCGAAGCTTTCGCTGATCTGGATCATGGGGTGGAAGCAGTCGCCGTAGCGGGCCGCGGGGGCGAGGAGCTGTGGATAAACAAAGCCGGAGGGTGTTTTTTAGGTTAAAAAACCGTGGCTTTGAAGCGTTCGGCAGCGCGCTGATCGGGCTAATTCTTGCCGCGCTGGTGCGCCACCATGTTGGTTAGTGCCTGCTTCAGCGGCGAATCCTCCAGGCTGGCCGCGAGTCGATCCAAATTGTCAATGGTTTCAATGCTTAAACGCTTCGGCGCGCGTGTGGCAACCGGTTGCTGCGCGGATTCCCTGACTTGCACTTCAACCCGGATTGAAGTAATGTTATACCCCTGTTTTTCGTAAGCAGTTAACAATCTAGGGGCGAGCTGTTTGAGTTTCGCAGCAATCGCCGCATTTTCAGCCAAGAGGACGAGGGTTCCCGCGCGTAACTGCTTGACGCAGCAAGCTTGAGTCAAGAGTCGTGGCGCGATTTTCAGGAATACCCGCTGTAGTTCAGCGATGCGCCGGGCTTGATCGGCCAATCGACGCAAGCTGCTCGACGAGTTGAGGTAGAAGTCGATCCTGTGCGCAGGCATGGCTGAGATTGTGAGGGAATGATGAACATAATTCTAGTTTCCGGGAAACTGACCAGGGCGCGGACGCTGACGTTGAGCTCCCCGCATCTGGTTCTGGGCGCGGCGGCGGTGCTGCTCAGCGTGCTGGTCCTGGCATTCGGGCTGCAGTATTTCATGCTGCGCTATGCTTCCGGCCTCAACAGCCCGCTGCTGAAAACCCTGATCCTGAGCGTGCAGCAGGAGCACAACGAAAAAATGCAAAGCTACCTGCGTGAAAACCTGAACGCGATGGCGTCCAAGCTTGGCCAGATGCAGGCGCAGTTGCTGCGGCTCGACACGCTGGGCGAACGGCTTGCCAGGACCGCCGGCTTCAAACCGCAGGAATTCATGTTCGACCAGGCGCCCGCGCGCGGCGGCGCGGCATCGACGCTGCCGACTTACGACCTGTCTTTCGGCGACTTGGGCCGGCAGGTCGAGTTGCTCATCCGGCAGATGGACGACCGCACGGAGAAGCTCGGCATACTCGATTCATTGATGATCATCGACAGCGCGAAGAAGAAGCTGCTGCCGTCGGTGTTGCCGGTCCAGGGCGGCTGGTACTCGTCGAATTTCGGCTGGCGCATCGATCCGTTCAGCGGCACGCGCGCATTTCATGAGGGCGTGGATTTCATGGCCGAGGTCGGCACGGCTGCGCATGCCGCTGCTGGCGGGGTGGTCGCCTATTCGGATTTCCATCCTCAATATGGTAATATGATCGAAATCGATCACGGCAACGGGCTGATCACGCGTTACGCGCATTTGTCGAAGCGCATGGTCAAGATGGGCGACGTGGTATTGAGCGGGGGCAGGATTGGCGATGTCGGCAGCACTGGGCGCACCACCGGCCCGCACCTTCACTTCGAAGTCCGCCAGAATGGAGCCCCGCTGAATCCGGCGCGTTTTCTCCGCTTGCCTGGTTAGTGCCATTTGGGTTGGCATCGGAAGGGGGTGGGGGGTGTTCCCCCACCCCTTTTTATTTAGCTAACGTTCAATGATTACGGGTCTGCTCAAGAAAATTATTGGCAGCCGCAACGAGCGGCTGCTGCGTCAGTACATGCACTCGGTGCGCGCGGTCAACGCGCTCGAGCCGCAAATCGCGCAGCTCTCCGACGACGCGCTCAAGGCCAAGACCGCCGAATTCAAGCAGCGCTATGCGGACGGAGAGACGCTCGACGAGCTGCTGCCCGAGGCGTTCGCGGTGGTGCGCGAAACGGGCAAACGCGTGCTCAACATGCGCCATTTCGACGTGCAACTCGTCGGCGGCATCGCGCTGCACCAGGGCAAGATCGCGGAGATGCGAACCGGCGAAGGCAAGACGCTGGTGGCGACGCTGCCGGCCTACCTCAATGCGCTCTCGGGCAAAAGCGTGCACATCGTGACCGTCAACGATTACCTTGCCAAGCGCGACGCGGAGTGGATGGGGCGCATCCACAGCTTTCTCGGGCTGACGGTCGGCGTGATCCTGTCGCAGATGGACCATGCCGACAAGCAGGGCGCTTACGGCTCGGATATCACCTACGGCACCAACAACGAATTCGGCTTCGACTACCTGCGCGACAACATGGCGGCGGGCCCGTCGGAGCGCT
>JACQOI010000273.1 GCA_016202615.1 Betaproteobacteria bacterium | reverse complement strand
CTCACCCCCTAGTCTCTGCACCTTCCCGCCTACTACTTGCCCTTCGGCGGGCTTGGCCCAGGATTCTTCCACGAAGGACATTCCCTGAGTTCACCCGATTTTCTTTCACTGGTTTCTCTGTGACGCTGCCATTTGACAGTCCGTCGCTCTACCGACTGAGCTATCGGGGATCAAATTTCATACTCTGCGGCCCATCTATCGAGCATTACATAACTTCGTTACGTCGCTCGATCCCTCACCCCCAACCCCTCTCCCGGAGGGCGCCAGGAGCGTCGAGCGAAACGGACGACAGTCCGGTTTCGTAATTGTCAACAATACCCTTGACTTGCGAATTCCTGGGCGCCGTAAGCCGCAGCTTCGCTTCCCGCACCAACGGAAGGGCATCGATCGGGATTATATAGACCTTTTCGTTATCGGGAGAGTCGCCGGCGTGAAAAACTGCTTGGTGCTGTCCTGGCAACTGGCATATATTAATGGTATGGGCGTTCAGGGTCAACATTTTTTGAGAAATTTTCCAAATATATGAAGTGGTTAAAACGCATAGGCATCGTCCTCGGCGTGATCATTCTGATTCTCGCCGTCGTCCCATTTTTCATCTCGCTCAACGATTACATTCCGCAGATCGAGAAAGAGGCGTCGGCCAGGCTGAAAGAACCGGTATCGATCAAAAGCATCAAATTCTCGGCGCTGCCGTTGCCGCATGTCACGGTCGATGGCATCACGGTGGGCAGAACGCAGGACATCAAGCTCGGCAAAGTGACGGTGACGCCTGACTTGTGGTCGCTGCTCGGCACCACCAAGGTGATCAAAAGCATCGAAATCGACGGACTGATGCTGACCCAGAAAGGGATCGACAAGATTCCGGCATGGACCAAACCGGACGCCAAGCCGGACACCAAACCGCAGCAGCCCGCAGCGGTGCGGGTGGAAAGCATCAAGCTCAACGACGCGCTGGTGAAGCTCGCGAAAGCGACCGTCGGTCCGTTCGACGCGCGGCTCAATCTGGCGGGCAGCGGCGAGCTTGAGGACGCCGCCATCGTCACCAAGGACGGGAAACTCAAGGCATCGGTGAAACCCGAGAAAGCAAAGTACCGGATCGACGCGAGCGCCAAGGCATGGAGGCTGCCGGTAGGTCCCGCGATCCTGTTCGACGAGCTGGACATCAAGGGCATCGCGACGATGAATGACGCGAATCTCGATCAGGTGCGCGCGAAACTTTACGGCGGCGCGGTTAACGGCCGCGCCACGATCGGTTGGCAAAAGGGGCTGCAACTCAAAGGCAACTTCGACATCAACCGGATGGAATTGAAGCAACTCGTTCCCTTGCTGTCGCCTGGAACCAACGTCAGCGGCAAGCTCAACGCCAAACCGGTGTTCTCCGCGAGCGCCGCGAGTGCGGAACAGCTGATAAACGCGCTGCGGCTGGAAACGCCTTTCAACGTGCAAAACGGCGTGCTCCACGGCGTGGATATCTCGAAAGCCGCGACTTCGCTGATCAACAAAGAGGGCTCAAAGGGCGGCGAAACGCGCTTCGATGAACTGTCGGGACATCTGGTGACGGACCGCGGCGCCTACCGCTTGACCCAACTCAAGATCGCCTCCGGCCTGCTCTCGGCAGACGGCAACGTCAATATCTCGCCCCGGCAGGAACTCTCGGGCCGCATCAATGCCAACGTCAAGGCGGCAGCCGTTGCCTCAGCAACCGTGCCGCTTAACGTTTCGGGCACGGTGCAGTCACCGCTGCTCCTGCCCACCGGCGCGACCGTGACGGGCGCTGCGGTCGGCACCGCCATCCTCGGCCCTGGAATCGGCACGTCGGTCGGCATGAAAGCGGGGCAGTTTGTCGAAAAGCTGTTCGGCGGCAAGGAAAAAAAGAAGCCGTGAGCGGTAAACGGTGAGCGGTAAGCGGTAGGCGGTGAGCGGTAAGCGGTAAGCGGTGAGCGGTGAGCGGTAAGCGGTGAGCGGTAAGCGGGAAAAGACAGACGGAGATCGGCTCTCGACTTACCGCTTACCGAATCACCTCACACCAGAACGCTGGCGATGGCCCGGGCCGCGTAATCGATGTTGCGCGAATTCAGCGCCGCGACGCAGATTCGGCCACTGTCGATCGCATACACGGAGTACTCGGAACGCAGCCGCTGCACCTGTTCCCTGGTGAGTCCCGAGTAGGAAAACATCCCGCGCTGCCGGATGACGAAGCTGAAATCAAAATCGGCGCGAACAGCGCGGATTTTCTCCACGAGTCGGTGGCGCACGGTCTTGATGCGATCGCGCATGTTTCCGAGCTCGGATTCCCAAAGCACGCGCAACTCCGGTGTCGTCAGCACCATGGTGGCCGTCTGACCGCCGTGAGTCGGCGGGTTCGAATAGTTGCTCCGAATTACGCGCTTGAGCTGGCTCAGCGTGCGCGCCGCCTCGTCCTTGCTCTCAGTGACGATGCTCAACGCGCCTACCCGTTCACCATAAAGCGAAAGCGATTTCGAAAATGAACTGGAAACAAAAACAACCGGACACGCCTGTGTAAAGCGGCGCACCACCGTGGCGTCGGCATCCAGGTTTTCGGCAAAGCCTTGGTAGGCGATATCGAGAAATGGCACCAGCCGGCGCGCGCTGACGATTTCCATGACGCGCTCCCATTGCGGCGGCGACAGATCAACGCCGGTTGGATTGTGGCAGCAAGCGTGCAGCACGGTGATCGCGCCTGCCGGAAGCTTTTCGAGCGCGCCGATCATGGCGTCGAAATTGATGCCGTGAGTAGGCGCGTCGTAATAGGGGTAGGCGTTGACCGTGAACGCCGCGTATTCAAAAATCGCGCGGTGGTTTTCCCAGCTCGGATCGCTGATCCAAATTTCTGCTTTGGCGTTGAGCCGGCGCAGGAAATCAGCACCAACCTTGAGGCCCCCGGTACCACCCAGCGTCTGCACCGTTACTATGCGCCCGTCGCGCACGGCGTCGTTCTCCGCGCCAAACAGCAGGTTCTGGACCGCGCGGTTGTACGCTTGCAGACCGTCGATCGGCAGATAGCTGCGCGGCAGGGGGGTTTCCGCCAGCTTCTGTTCGGCACGGCGGACGGACTCAAGGACCGGGACCTTGTTGTCGTCGTCGTAATAAACGCCGACGCCAAGATTCAACTTGTTAGGGTTGGTATCTGCGTTGAAGGCTTCGGTGACGCCGAGGATCGGATCGCGCGGCGCCATTTCGACGGCGGCAAGCAGGGATGAACTCATCTGTACACGTCTCTTATCAGGTGGAACGGAAGCGGCTCGCGCCGATCAAACGGGTATTTTACCTGCTTACCGTGATCGATGCGCTTCCGGAGAGAGCCAACGTCATTGTCGGGCCTGGCCATTTGTCAGCACGCAGCTCAGGAAGCGATCGCAAGCGTGAAATCAGCGGGCGGTCGGGCGATTGCGCTTGTACCAGTCGATGATTTCCGAGCCGGTGGCGGTCCATACGCCCTGGTGCTGTACGATATGGCGCAGCGCGGCGTCCAGGCAGCCAATGCGGAACGGCTGGCCGATAAGCCAGGGGTGGACGTGCAGCACCAGCAGTCGGCCGCTGTTCGCTCCTTCGCGGTACAACGTCTCGAAGGTTTCCCGAATCATTTCCCCATATCGGTCTATGTCCATGCGCCGGTCCCAGAGGGCATTGACATCATCCAGCGGCAATGCGATAGGCAGGGCGTACAACTCTCCTTGGGAAACCTTCAAGGGATAGGGCTGCTCGTCGTTGACCCAGTCGCAAACGTAACGAATGCCTGACCTGGCCAGCAACTGGGGCGTCCGGGTGGACTCGCCGTACTCCGGTCCCAGCCACCCGAGGGGGGGCTTGCCGGTGGCACGGGTCACGGCCTCCATGGATGTCCGGATGTATTCCCGCTCCTCCTCCTCCGACATCCGGCTGGTGATCATCCGGTTGACGGAGATGCCATGCCCGATGATTTCGCAGCTACGCCCCAGGCAATGGCGTACCAGGAACGGATAGTTCTCGGCAGTGAGAGCATCCATGGCAATGGTTGGTTTGATGCCGTACTTGTCCAGCACATTCAGGACGCGAAAGATGCCGACACGGTGGCCATACTCCCGATGCGACCAGGCCGAGACATTGGGGAAGGGTCCCTGACCATAGCCGCCCGCCAGGTTGGGGACCTGGTAGCTCTCGGGGGGGTGGCTCCATTCCATGTGCTCGAGGGTAACGATGACGCACAGGGCCACTCGGGCGTTCCCCGGCCACTCGATCGCCGCGCGGGTGGCATTCAGGGGAGACCACTCATAATGGTCGTGGTCCATCCCAGGGTGAATCTCCGGAAACACATAACTCCGCTCGACGGGCATAGACGACTCTTTACGCGTTGATTCGTGCCGCGTGGGCCACTGCCTGCTCGTAATAATGGGCCAGATAGTATTCGGCGATCTCGTCGGTGGTGGCCTGCCAAATCCGATCGTGGGACATGACATAGTCGAGCACCTCGGCCAGGTACTTGGTGCGGTGGGGACGGCCCATGACATACGGGTGTATGGCAATGCACATCAGCCTGCCGTTCTCTTCCCCTTCCCGATAGAGCTGGTCGAATTGGGCCTTACAAATCGTGGCGTAGTAATCGGCTTCATAGTGATATCGCATCAAGGGGGCATCGTTCAACACTGACGTATAGGGAATGCCGACCAGCCGACCCGCCCTGACCCTGATGGGCAGCGGGTGGTCGTCGATTTCCCAGTCGGTCTGGTAGAGGAAACCCGCCT
>JACQOI010000261.1 GCA_016202615.1 Betaproteobacteria bacterium | reverse complement strand
TCAACGGCATAGGGTAGGGTGCGCTTGCGCACCAATGTGATGGCGTCGCATGGATCCGGACATCTTTTCTGCATGGTGCGCAAGCGCACCCTACGCCGGATCAGGCCCGCTTTCACGATCGCACCCCTTGCGCCCGCTCCAGCGCGCCTCTCCCCGCAAGGGCCTTGAAGGGCAGGAGTTCCCGATGCCTACAGCTTAAGTAAGTGCCATTGCCCTCAGGGCGGGGATTCAATCAGGAGATGGGGGCCGCCGTTCTGGCGTGGTGATGCTACTCCCTTCCATGCCCTCAATCGCGGCAAGCGCAGCGTTGCGGTCGATCTGAAGAATCCGGACCAACTTAGCTTGGACAACCATGGCAATGGCGCAGTATCACAAGCGTTATGCCGCGCGCTCGGAAAACCGCAGTTGGCCGAAGACAAGAAATTTATTTCTTATCGTTCCAATTCCTCGTTGTAATACAATAACGTCGCATCCAGGCGGTAGCCTGTCGGCAGGGGGCGGGATAATGAAGCTTATGTGGAAAGGTGGTCAGCATGGTTGAGTTCAGGAAGCTTTCATATGACGCGGTGCGCGTCGGCGAGGAGTTCATGTCCGACGACTTTCTGATCAAGCCGGAAGACGTCGAAACGTTTGGCTTTGCGGTGGACGACCATCACCCGTGGTATTTCGAAGACTCCCCGTTTGGTGGAACGATTGTCCATCCCGTGCTGCTCGGCAACCAGGCGCTCACGATGCGCCACAGCAAGTACATCGTGCCGGCGGGGCTGCATGCCAAGATGCAGTTCGAGTTCGTCGAGCCGGTCCGGCCGGGGATGCGTGTGCGCACGCACGGCAAGGTGATCGACAAGTACGAGCGGCGGGGCCGGCACTACATGGTGACGGAATTCGTCACCAAGGATGAATCCGGCGCCGTGCTCACGCGCGGCCAGTTCACCCAGATGATTTTTCCTGAGGGAGGAGTGCATCGTGACAATGCAAACCGCTGAATCGATCAAGGTCGGCGACAAACTGCCACCGCTCAACAAGCCGATCTCGCAGCGCCAGATCGACGCGTATTCCGGCGTTCGCCCGCACTCGATACACACCGATCCCGAGTGGGCCCGCAAGAAAGGTTTCGCCGCGCCGCTCGCACAAGGGATGATGTCGACGGCGTACGTATCGCAAATGATGGTGCAATTCCTGGGCGAGGGGTTCGTCAAGGGCGGCAAGATGTCGGTGGGCTTCATCAAGCCCGTGCTGGCCGGGGACACTCTCACCCTGCGCGGCGAGGTCAAGAGCAAGGCCGCGGAAGGCGCGCACACGCGGGTGACCGTGGAGTTGTGGTGCGAGAATCAGCATGGCGTCAAGACCATGGTCGGCACGGCCAGCGGCCTCGCTTCCTGATTGCGCGGTTCGGACGTGGCAACCAACGCAAGTCGCGCCGACAAAACACTGAATGACGCCGTTTCCGCGGGGATCGAGACCGACCTCTCGCGCTTGTTCGCACCGAGAGCGGTCGCCCTGGTCGGCGCCACGGATCATCCCACGTCATTCGGCGGACGTGTGTTCCGCCAGATGCTCAATTTTGGCTATCCTGGCAAGATCTATCCCGTCAATCCGCGCGCCAGGGAAATACACGGGCTTGCTTGCTACTCCAACCTAAAGGACGTGCCCGAAACGCCCGATCACGTCGGCATCATCGTTTCCACCGAACGCGTCTTCGACATCCTGAATGACTGTGCCGGTCGCGGTGTTCCGTTCGCGACGGTGTACAGCTCCGGGTTTGCGGAAACCGGCACCGACGAGGGCCGCGAGCGGCAGGCGAAGCTGGTGGCTTTTGCGCGCGCGTCGGGCATGCGCATCATGGGGCCCAACTGCAACGGGGTCATCAACTTCGTCGATGCATTCGCCATGACTTCGACCGGCGCCATCAGCGGGCCGCGCCGGCCGGCGGGCAACGTCGGCGTGGTGAGCCAGAGCGGCGGACTCGGGCAGATCAACATCATGTGGCGGGCGCAGGAAGCCGGTCTCGGCATCAGCTATGAGGCGAGTTGTGGCAACGAAGCGGACCTTGATACGCTCGACTTTGTGCGCTTCATGCTGCGCTCGGATACGACGGATGTAGTTCTGCTGGCGGTCGAGGGAATCAAGGACGGCGCCAAGCTGAAAGACGTGGCACGTGAAGCGGCCGAGCGCGAGAAGCCGATCGTCGTGCTCAAGTTCGGTCGTAGCGAGGCGGGCAGCCGCGCCGCGGCGTCTCATACCGGAGCAGTCGCCGGCGCGGACGATATTTATGACGCGGCGTTCCGCCAGTATGGGCTTATTCGTGTCAACGAATGTAATGAGCTCTATGAGATGGCTATTTTCTTGCGCAAGCGTCGCTGGCCGAAAGGCAGGCGCGCCGCCTCGGTGGCGGCTACCGGCGGCAACATCGTGCAGATCGCCGACGTCGGGACAAGCTTGGGTATTTCCTGGGCCGATTACGCACCCGAAACCCAGGCAGCGCTTGGCGCGCTGATGCCGGGCTATGGAAAGGTACTGAATCCTACCGACATGACTTCCCTTGCCACTGGTGATTCCGCCGTGTTCCGCCGCGCACTCAATACGATTGCCGGCGATCCCAACATCGACATGATGTCACCCATCTTCGCCTCTATCGCCAGAAAGGATATCGAACTTGGCGCCGAGTTTGTGAGCCAGTGCGAAAAACCCGCGGCCATGTTGTGGGTCGGGGGATGTACTGATGCCCCGGCTTTCAGCGCGAAGAACCTCGTGGAATCCGGCGTGCCGGTATACCGGGACGCATTACCGTGCCTGCGCGCGGCACGCGCGGCCATGGATTTCGGGGAGCTGGTGGCCGCCCACAAAGCCGGGACGCCCGTTCCCGTACGTCCGGCGGGCGTTGATATGCAGGCGGCGCGCGCAAAACTCCACGCCGCCGGCGGCAGGCTCACGGAGCGCGAGGCAAAACAGTTGTTGGGCGACTACGGTTTCCCGATCACGCGCGAGCGCCTCGCCACAAGCCCTGATCAGGCGGTGGTCCATGCGCGGGAGTTGGGGGCCAGGGTGGCGCTCAAGATCGATTCCGCGGATATCCAGCACAAGACCGAGGCGGGCGCCGTGCGTCTGGGGTTACAGGGCGACCAAGCCGTCCGGCAGGGTTACATGGACGTAATCAGCGCTGCTCAGCGCCATGCGCCGCACGCGCGGATTAATGGCGTGCTGGTGCAGGAGATGGCGCCGCATGGTATCGAGATGATGCTCGGCATTGTCCGAGACCCCGTATTCGGTCCCGTCGTTGCAGTTGGGTTGGGCGGCATATACGTTGAAGTACTGCGTGATATCAGTTACCGTATTGCGCCGGTCGCGTATGATCAGGCGGAGGCGATGCTGCGGGAGTTGCGCGGATTCAAGCTGCTCGAGGGCGTGCGCGGCACGGCGCCGCGCGATATCGACAGCGTGCTCGACTTGATCGTGCGCCTGTCGTGGTTTGCAGGCGATTTCCGGGATGAGGTCGCGGAGATGGACATCAATCCCCTGGTCGTGCTGGAGCGCGGCAGCGGCGCACGCGTTGTTGATGCGTTGATTGTGCGTGCCTGATTATCGATTAAAGCTCGCGGCTCGCCGGGCCCGGGCTTCAGCAGCTCAATACATGTATTGGCCGCCATTGACGTGGATCACTTGGCCGGTCACGAAACCGGAGTTTTCTCCCACGAGGTAGAGGCAAGCAGCCGCGATATCGTCCACAGTGCCGATCCTGCGTACTGGAATCTGCGACATACGCATCTGTAGCCAGTTTGGCGGATATTGCGACCAATCGCGCTTGGTATCAAGCGCTCCTGGCGAAACGGTGTTGGCGGTGATTCCCGATTCGCCAAACTCGACCGCCAGGGCCTTGGAGAAGGCGTGCATTCCGGACTTGCACACAATGTTATGAGCGCGTGTCGGAATATGTGCGGCAAAACCGTCCACTCCGGAAATATGAATGATGCGTCCCCATCGGCGCTGCTTCATGCCGGGAATGACGGCGCGCGCCATGTAAAAGCAGGAATTCAGGTTGGTGTTCAGCGTATCGTTCCAGTCCTGAACCGATATTTCCAGGAAGGGCTGCTGGCGGCGAATCGAAACGTTCGAGACTGCGATGTCCACTCCCCCGAAGAGGGCCGTAGCTTGCTTAACCATGTCGGCGACGGCGTCCGGGTCACCCACGTCCGCCATGATACCGGCGGCGTTTCCGCCGAACGACTTGATCTCCGCGACAACTGCGTCGACCGCGTCCTTGCTGCGGTGCCCGTTGATGATAACGTTGGCGCCTTCCCGCGCGAACAGAACGGCAATTGACCGTCCGACATTCTGTCCCGAACCCGTTACTATGGCGGTGCGGCCCGCGAGTTGTCTTTTCCCTGGTGCTTCCTTTTCCATATTGCGTTCTTTCCTGCTTGGTTTGAGTTAATCAATCGCGGCATGGCGCCGGATTGAGACGCCGATTATACTTAAGAATTGCAGAAGAGGATAACAGATATGCGAATTTGCCCGCGCTTTTCCCCAAATTCGACCGCTAGCAGCCTATCGGGCTTGGCACTCCGACAGGCTACTAGTTTTACTGTGTCATAAACATTGATTCCCTCCCCCTTGACGGGGGAGGGCTAGGGTGGGGGTGATAATTATCATGACACGCAATGTTTTCACCCCCATCCCCACCTTCCCCCCTCAAGGGGGAAGGAGTTGCATCTGTATTTTGTGACACAGTAGGGCTAGGATCCGCTTCAACCATTGTGGAGATTTGTGAGATGCCTGACCTGCGTTCCCTGTTGTCACCGCGCAGCATCGCCATTATCGGGGTTTCAGAAGATACGAAAACGATTCGTGGCCGGCTGCTGCATGTGATGCTCGAACGCGGTTTTGCCGGGCCGATATATCCGGTAAGCCGCAAGCTGCCGGAGGTCCTGGGACTGCGCACCTACCCGTCCATCACGGAGCTGCCGGAGCGCGTGGATCTGGCCATCCTGTGCACGCCTGCCGAGGCTGTCCCGCAAGTGCTGGAAGAGTGCGGCCGCAGCCGCATTCCAGCCGCACTGGTCATTGCATCGGGATTCGCGGACGGCGGCAGCGAGGCGGGGCGCGCGCTGCAGCGCAGGCTGCGTGAGATCGCCGCCACTTACGACATAACCGTGTGCGGGCCGAATTCGACGGGCTTTCTCAACACCTTCACGCCGCTTGCCGCCTGTTTCAGCCCGACGGTGGAAAACACCGGCATATCGATTTCCCCTCCCGCGGAAACGGCAAAACGCATCGGGGTGACGTCGCAAAGCGGCGGATTCACGTTCGCGTTTCTGAGCCGCAGCCAGCAGCGTGCGCTCGGCTACAGCTACATGGTGAGCAGCGGCAACGAAGCGTGTCTCGACGGCGCCGACTTCGTCGATTTCATGCTTGACGACGGGCGCACCGACATGTTCCTCATGTACATGGAAGGGGCGGCGCACCCCGCGCGGCTGCTGGCGAGCGTTGCCAAGGCGGCGGACGCGGGCAAGCCGCTGATCGTGTTGAAGGCGGGCCGTTCCGAGGTGGCGAAGCGCGCCGCGGCGTCCCACACGGGGGCGATGGGCGGCGAGGCGGCCGCTTTCCGTGCGGCATTCCGCGAGTACGGAGTGGTGGAGGCCGACGACATAGATCAAATGCTTGATACCGCGACCGCGTTCACGTTTTGTCCGCTGCCGGACGGCAACCGCGTCGGTCTCCTCAGCGCATCGGGAGGCGGCGCAGTGTTGATGGCCGACGTACTTAGCGCGCATGGCCTCGAGCTGCTTCCGTTCGACGGCGTGACACAGTCGAAGATCCAGGCATTCCTTCCCGCCTACGGCGCCGCGCACAATCCGGTCGATGTGACTGCGACCGCGATTCGCGATGTCGGTTACGCGGGCATCATTGAAATCGTGCGCGACTGCGAGACGGTCGACATGATCGTCGTGATCGGCTCCCTTTCGTACGAGTACGGCATCGAAAAGGATCTTGATGCGCTCAAGCGCGTCGCGGGCAAGACCAACAAGCCGATCGTGTTTTCTACGTATTCGACGGCTTCGACGCGCGCGATCAAGCTGCTCGCGAGCGCCGGCATCGCGGTCTATACGTCCATGCCCGGCTGCGCGCGCGCGTTGCGTTCGCTGGCGGACTACGCGGCCTTCCAGCGCCGCTGGAAGCGCGACCGGCTGTCCATGCGCGCCGCGCAGCAGCGCCCGCCAGCGTCGTCATCCCGTCTGGCTGCCGCCGATCGCATTCTGTGCGAGGCCGATGCCAAGGAAATACTCGCAGAGTACGGTTTGCCGCGACCGGCGGAACGCCTGGTCCAGTCGGCTAACGAGGCGGTCGCATCCGCGGCGAAGATGGGCTATCCCGTCGCGATAAAGGCGCAATCCCCGGACTTGCCGCACAAGACCGAGGCAGGCGCGGTGGCACTGTCGCTTGCTTCGGAGGCCGCGGTCCGGCCGGCATACGAAGGCATAATGCAGCGTTTGCCGCAGCTCGCCAAACAGCGCTTTCGCGGCATGCTCGTGCAGAAGATGGCGCCTTCGGGCGTCGAGGTGATCGTCGGCATCAACCGGGATCCGCAGTTTGGGCCGATGATTATGATCGGTCTCGGCGGTCTGCTGGTCGAGCTCATGCAGGACTTCGTGCTCGCGCCCGTGCCGGTGACCAAAGAGCGGGCGCTGGAACTCATCCGCACGCTGCGTGGCGCGCGGATCTTCGACGGGCTGCGCGGCAAGCCGGCGGTCGACGTGGAAGCGCTGGCGGCGCTCGCCGCGCAGCTCTCGCGATTCGCGGCCGAGCATGCCGGCCTCATCGAGGAGATCGATCTCAATCCCGTGATCGTACATGAGCGGGGCCTGTCGATCGTGGATGCGCTGATCGTCAAGGTTGAGGAACCTGCCCATGCGGGAGCAACCCGTGCCGCCGTGGCGTGATCGAATGCCGATTATTGTCGTGTTTTGCGTTTGCAAAGGAGGAATAACATGAAGATAGCGATTGTTTCCGTAGCCGTTATCTCGACTCTGGCGTCATTTTCCGCCCTCGGGCAGCAGACGTCGAATTACCCGCAAAAGCCGATTCGCGTCATCGTGCCGTATTCGCCCGGCGGTGGCACTGACATTGTCGGCCGCGTCGTTGCCCAGCAGCTTTCCGCGACAATCGGCCAGCAGGTGGTGGTGGAGAACCGCGGCGGAGCGGCGGGCATGACCGGCACCGTGATGGTGGCAAAATCCGCTCCCGATGGCTACACGCTCCTGATGACCAGCGGGGCGCCCATTGTCACCAACCTCAACCTGTTCTCGAAGATAGCGTACGACCCGATCCTCGATTTTACTCCGGTCACGCTGGTTTCCACTTACTCCAGCATCCTGCTCATGCATCCCTCCGTACCCGTGCATACGGTAAAAGATCTGATCGCGTTCGCGAAATCGCGCCCGGGCCAGCTCAACTTTGCATCGGGAGGGATCGGCACGACCCAACATTTGTCGGGAGAAATGTTGAAGGACATGACCGGCATCAACATCGTACATGTGCCTTACAAGGGTAGCGGTCCTGCCATAATCGATCTCGTAGGCGGGCATGTATCTCTTTACTTCAGTACGCCGGGATCGGCATTACCCTTTATAAAAAGCGGGAAAGCTCGCGCACTAGCGGTAACCAGCGCGAAGCGCTTCCCGTCCTTCCCGGAACTTCCAACCGTTGCCGAGACCGTGCCCGGTTTTGAAGCGGTAGCCTGGATTGGATTGCTGGCGCCGTCCGGTACGCCCAGGGAAATCGTAACCAAGCTTCGCGGCGAGGTCGTCAAGGCTTTGGAGAATCCGGATGCGCGTAACGTCCTGGCGGCGCAGGATTACGGCGTCGTAGGCAGCACTCCGGAGGAGTTCGTCGATTTCATCAAGAAGGATATGGCGCGTTGGGCCGTCGTAATCAAAAACGCCGGGATCAAGGCCGAATAAAGGACTGAACGTGGACGCAACTCTTAAGAAGCTGACCGACTTTGCCTTTCAACTGGGTTATGACGATCTGCCACCGGTGGCGGTACACGAGTGCAAGCGTCACATCATCGATACGCTCGCCTGCGCGCTGGGCGGATTCAACGCGGAGCCAAGCAAGATTGCGCGTGCTGTCGCGAGAAGGGTAAGCAGTGAGACTCCGGCCAGGATACTGGGAACGCTGGAGCCATCGTCTCCCGAGCTTGCGGCGTTCGCCAATGGCGTGATGATGCGTTACCTCGACCTCAATGATGCGACCGGCACCGGCGGCGGACACCCGAGCGATATGTTTGCCGCTCTGCTCGCGGCCGCTGAGGCGACGAAAACCGACGGCAAGACCTTGATTACCGCCGCGGTCGCCGCGTATGAACTTTATCTTGGGTTTTTCGCGGGCATGCAGGTCCGTAACGGGGGCTACGATCACGTGGTATATACCGTGATGGCGGCGGCGGCTGGTGTCGCGAAAATCATGAAACTCGACCACCGGACCATGGCGAATGCGCTTTCCCTTGCCCTCACCCCGAACATGGCGCTCGGAGTCACGCGCCGGGGCCAGCTGTCGATGTGGAAAGGGTGCGCGGGGGGAAACGCATCCCGCAACGCCATATTCGCGATTCAGCTCGCGGCCGAAGGCTTGACCGGTCCGCAATCGGTGTTCGAGGGCGACCACGGCGTGTGGAACGCGGTGGGGAAATTCGATTGGCCGTCATTCGCGGGGCAAGACCGGCCATTCCGGATCACCGCTACCCAGATCAAAATATATCCCTGCGTATATCCCGGTCAGTCTCCCGTCGAGGCGACATTGGCCATCGGGTCACGGATAGATCCCGGTGAGATCGAGGCGATCGTGGTGAGAACCTACTTGAATTCGTGGTGGGAGTCCGCAAGTGAACCCGAAATGTGGGCGCCTGCCACCCGCGAAACGGCGGACCACAGTATTCCGTTCCTGGTCTGCGCCGCTTTGCTCGATGGCAAGGTCGATGCCGCTACCTTTACCGCGGAACGCCTATCCGATCCTCGTTTGCGCGCGCTCATGCAAAAAGTACGGGTGATTCACGACAAGGAGTTGGACAAGCTGCAGCCGCCCGTTGATCCCTGCCGGCTGGAAATCACGCTCAGCAACGGCGAGAAAAAGCTCAGCAGCGTCGATTATCCGAAAGGCCATGTGAAGAACCCGGCCAGCGACAAGGACATCGAGAGCAAGCTGGTCGGCCTGAATAACGGTTTGCTGTCGCCCGGTCAGGTATCCGGATTGCTGGATGTGTGTTGGCGGCTTGAAGAGCTCGACGACGTTCGGGAATTGGTTTCCGCGATGCGGATCTGACCAAGGGGAATACCGGTCACGGGGCCGGCCGGCGCCGTCCGCAAGCAATCGCATGATCGGCAATCAATGCTGGGCCAAATGAAATATCGTAGGGTGCGCCGTGCGCACCGGCAGTCATGGTGCGTGGAACGCACCCTACAAAATTGCTTGCTTCGCCGGGCGCGAACGTGTGCGCCTCGGTGTAATGCGCGTGGTCGGTGATGATGTCAGGCGGTGATGAATCGCATCTCGCCGGGCTGAATGCCGATGTTGACGAGGCTGCTCGGCATGAACGGCGCATTTCCGGCGTAGTGCGGCTGGTCGGCGATCACGTCGGAATCGCCGACGCGTATGCGATAGCGCACGAACTCGCCCAGGAATTCGTAACCCAGCACGGTGCCCTGCAGCCACACGTGCTCGTGGTCGCGCGCCGAGTCGGCCACGCGCAGCGTTACGGCATGTGGCCGGAAGCCGACCTCGACCTCTCCCGCTTTGGGCACGTGGGGCAACTTGGGGAGCTTGATATCGCCCAAGATGGGCGAAACCAGGCGCACCATATCGCGTGACGCCTCGCGGATCGAGCCTGGCAGGAAATTGATGGTGCCGACGAAGTTCGCCACGAAGCGGTTGACGGGATTATCAAACAGGCCCATCGGCGTGCCGATCTGCTGGATCACGCCCTGATCCAACACCGCGATGCGATCGGCGGTGGTCATGGCTTCTTCCTGGTCGTGCGTGACGAAGATGGTAGTGATGCCAAGCTTGCGCTGCAGCGTACGCAACTCTTCGCGCATGTGAACGCGCAGTTTGGCGTCAAGGTTTGACAGCGGTTCGTCGAGCAGCAACACCTTGGGCTCGATCGCGATGGTGCGCGCCAGTGCGACGCGCTGTTGCTGGCCGCCCGAGAGCTGGCTGGGTCTGCGTCGCGCATAATCCTCGAGGTTGACCAGCGCGAGCGCGGCGGCGACTTTCTGCTCGATCACCGGTTTCGGCAGTTTGCGTTCCTGCAGTCCGAACGCAACGTTATCCCACACCGTCATATGCGGCCAAAGCGCGTAATTCTGAAATACCATGCCGACATTTCTTTGCCACGGCGGCACGCGCGAGATATCCTCGCCGCCGATCAGCAACTGGCCCGACTGAGCCTGGTTGAATCCGGCGATGAGCCTGAGCAGGGTGGATTTGCCGGAGCCCGACGGGCCCAGCAGCGCGAAGAACTCCCCCGGTTCGATAGCGAGATTGATGTCGCGCAGCACCTGCGTTTTGCCGTAGCTCATCGCGATGTTCCTGGCTTCGACCTTGACTTTATTCTGCATGAGGCTTCCTTCTCGAATGCGAACCGTCGCCTAGATCTGCTGGTCGAGCGCGGTGGCGCGCGAACGCAGGAAGCGGTGCGACAGGTAAGCGCCCAGCGCCACGATCAGCACGGCCAGCATACCCAATGCCGCGCCCGGCCCGCGCCCGGCGGCGGACTGCATGTAGAGGTAGATGCCGTAGGACATGGGCGCGTCGGTCTGCGACGTGGTAAGCATGATGGTGGCCGAGAGCTCCACCGCGGCGGTCATGAAGCTCGTAATGAATCCCGCAAGGATGCCGCCGGCCATCAGCGGCACGACGATGCGCTGTATCGTGCGCCGTTTGCCGGCGCCGAGGTTCTCGGCCGCTTCCTCCAGGGATACGTGCATTTGCTGCAGCGCC
>JACQOI010000260.1 GCA_016202615.1 Betaproteobacteria bacterium | reverse complement strand
CGACCGAAGCGATCGTGATCCTGGCACGCAAAATCGCACGCATTGCATTCGCGCTCTATAAGTCCGGTGAAGTCTTCGATGCTCAAAAACATTTTAAGACCGCTTGACAAAAACCATAGGATCTTCCCCCGCAAGGGGGGAAGGAGCAGCCTATATCCCGGCCTTCCCCCGCAAGGACGGAAGGAGCAGCCGACAACAAAATCTACGCAGCGTTGGATACCCACGCAGTTGTCGGAAGGACCGATTTTCCTATTTCTTTAGCGGCGCGAATATATGAAAACGGGGTTTGTATGTCAAGATGATTTGCCAAGAGCGCGAATGTACTGGCCCGATACATTCGATTGACAGTAACGGCGTAATTCAGCATACTCAGACTGAATGGCCGTTCAGTCTGCGAGAATGGCGGGTTAAGGATCGTTGTCTTGAACATTTCTCGAACTTCACGAAAACCTGAGGATTTATCTATCTATGAAAGTTTATGATGCCGTGGCGAATGCCTTTGTAAAGGAAGGTACATCGACCGTATTCGGGCTTTTGGGTGACGGTCAATTGACCTGGTGGTCATCCATAGCCAAGCACCCGGGCATCCAGATTGTAGATGTGCGGGAAGAGGGCGCAGCCTTGGCGATGGCCGACGGCTGGGCAAGAGGGACGGGCAAAATCGGTGTTTGCAGCGTCACCCACGGACCCGGGCTCGCGCGCCTGAGTTTATCCTTGGTTGCCGCTAAACGCGGCCGCACACCCATTGTTGTTCATACCAGCAAAACCGCCTTCAACAACGAGCGTAACAACCAATTTCTGGACCAGGAAAAATTTGTAAGCGCGGCGAATGGGGGCTACATCGAGGTATTGAAGCCGGATTTTGCGGAAGAAGCGGTGCGCCAGGCGTTTTACCGCGCCAGGCTGGAGTCCCGGCCGATTGTGCTGTGCATACCGCAGGACATTCAAGGCAAGGAATGTGATGGCGCTGGAGATGAGTATCAACCGTCCGCGACGATGTTTACCGGCCAGCAACGTATCCGGCCTGACCTGGATCGTTTGCACGCGGCGGTCAGGATCATTGCCGAAAGCAAAAAACCAGTGGTCTTGTTAGGTCGTGGCGCAATGGCCCCTGAACCGAAACAAGCCGCAGATCGGCTCGCAAAGCGCATCGGCGCCTTGATTGCCACGACGCTCATAGCCAAGGGGGTGCTCGGCGAGTCCGAGTACCACGCTGGAATCTCCGGATTGTTCTCCACGCGCACGGCGATGAAGCTTTTCGAAGAGGCCGACTGCGTGATCGCCATCGGTGCCGCCCTGAATGAACACACTCTTGCAGGCGGGTATCTTTATCCCAACGCCCGGTTCGTCCATATCGACATCGCACCGCATGTCATGATGGGCAACGACCGAGGTGCCGACTGCTATATTCAGGGCGACGCCGCACTCACGGCGCAGGAACTCGACGAAATGCTGGCGCAAAAAGGCGTCGCCAAGGAAGGCTTCCGCACGGCGGCAGTACGCAATGCGCTGCGTGGCGCGGACCGTGATCCGGCCGAATTCGAGATCGAGCCGGGCGTGGTTGATACACGCGAGGTGGTCAAGATAATAGACGAAAAATTGCCATCCAACGTCGGCTTGGTGACCGGCTCAGCGCATAATTTTGCTTTTCCTGCCTTCCACATGAAAAAGCCGCGTGCGCTGCAGCTGACTGTCAACAGGTTTACCGGCGTCGGCCAGGTGCTGGCGAACGCGATTGGCTATGGCGTCGCGATCAAGGGCCCCCTCGTTGCCATCGAAGGCGATGGCAGCGCGTTGCAGAACATTCAGGAGTTGGACACGCTTAGACGTCTGGGCCTCAAATTACTCTATGTCATCATTAACGATGAGTCCTACGGCGCCGAGTACCATAAGATGAAGGCCAGCGGCCGTGATGCTAACCTGACGGTGGTTCCTACTCCCGACTTAGGTGCTGTCGCCCGGGCGTTCGGCTGCCGCGGCCGCCTGGCACGCACTTTGGAGGAAGTTGCCGCGGGTATTGACGAGTTTCTGGCTGGCGACGGCCCCCTGGTTCTCGATGTCAGAGTATCTCGCAACGTAATCAGCATTCCCTCTCGCCGCCTGTACTTCGGTCAGGATGTTTAGGTGATTCCCGGCTTGCAGGGGAACTTGAATTGATCATCGATATTCGAGAGGAATTTGAGGTCCCAGCGAGCCCCGAGGTCGTTTGGGAGATAATCTCCAACCCGTACGAGGTGGTCAGTTGCCTGCCGGGAGCGGCTATTGCCGGCCAGAAGGAAGATGGCACTTATGAGGGCACCATTGCCGTTAAGTTCGGCCCTACCAGCATCACTTTCAAGACGTTGGTGACGCTTGAGTTGAACCCGGCGGCGCATGAAGGGCGCTTTACGTCCCAGGCCAAGGATAGCCGTGGAGGTACCCGCACCAGGGCAACGGCAACCTTCGGCGTAAAACGGGGCCCGGTCGAGCCCGGCTCGAGTGTTTCCATGCAGGGCAGTGTGGAAGTTTCCGGCCCCCTCGCCAATCTAGTGGAAAGTGGCGCCACGTTCGTGATCAAGCGCATGGTAGCGGTATTTGCCCAGCGGCTTGCTGAAAAATGCGGACCACGTGAGCAAGAGGCGCCACGGCCAAAAATTGGATTGTGGAGGCGAGTATTTCGCTTGGTGTGTGCGAAGGTGAAAGGATGGGCATGGCATTGAACGCGAAGCGTGGACGCGAGGTTGCGCCAAGACGGCAGCATCCATGAGTGGGTAGCGGGCCAGCGGTGAGACCCGATTGTCACCATGGACGATGCCACCAATGAACATTACTCGAATATCCCGCCGGTGCTCGACGCGTCAGTCGGCCTTGATCCCGCCTTCCTTCGCCACTTTCTTCCACCTTGCGAGCTCCGCATTGATGTGGGCGGCGAGTTGCCGCGGAGTGCTGCCCGCCACCTCCATACCTGTTGCGAGCAAATGAATTGTCCGGGTTTGTAGCACGTGATCTGTCCGGTCTTAAGCTGTCGTACCAAAGGGGGCGAAGCGTGAGGCGGACGGAGCTGCTACAGGAGATTCAGAAGAGCAGGTATTCCACTCCTTCGATAAAATCGGTCTAGGACCTGAACCGACCCCTTAGTCCCAAGTAAACACCGCTTTTCCCGTCTGCCCTGACTCAAAGATCTTGTAAGCCTCGGCCGCTTGCTCCAGACGGAAACGATGGGTAATCAGTTTCCTTAACGGGAGCTTGCGTTCGGTCACGTATTTTGCGACCTCTCCTAAGCCAAGCGTGCTCATGGTCCAGGAACCATGTATGGTCAGCTGCTTATGTATGATGTCCCGGCTGATGTCGAAAGAGGTCTCGCCGCCCTCTCCCACGAAGCAGGCCCGGCCATATATCCTGGTACTCCTTATGGTGTTTACACGAGGTTCGGGGATTCCCGTGCAGTCGAGGGTAGCGTCCGCGCCCTCTCCATGGGTCAATTCATTTATGACCTCCACCGGGTCCACTTGGCGGGGATCGATGGCGACATCGCATCCCAAACTCTTCGCCAGCTCCCGCCGATAAGCCACCGGTTCTACCGCGATGACTCGCGCACCTGTGGCCACCCCGAAGAGGGCTGCACTGAGGCCCACGGGTCCCTGGCCATAAATGGCGAATGTATCCCGACCCGAGAGCTCCAGCCTCTTCACGGCATCGTAGGCAGTGCCCGTCCCGCAGGCGCAGGCAGCCCCTTCTTCGTAACTGAAGCCGTCGGGCATTGGGACGCAGGCGGTCTCGTGGACAGCGATGCGCTCGGCATGACCCCCATGATTCGTTCTGCCGTAGTAGAGCTTTTTGGCGCCAGGATCTATGCACATCTGCGAATATCCTACCTGACACCATCGGCAGCAACCGCAACCCAGATAATGATGGACCATCACCCGGTCACCGACCTTGACGTTGCGTATCCCTGTGCCCACCTCTACCACCTGGCCGCAGGGCTCATGTCCTGAGGCTTTGAGTAGCGCCGGATCTCCGCGCTCACTCCTCGGTGCCCGGTACGCTCGAAAGTCGCTTCCGCAGAGTCCCGAAGCGCGCATTTCAATGATGACTTCGGCGAAACCAGGTTTGGGTTCAGGGAACTCCCTGAGCTCCAGTTGCCGTTCGCCGATGAATACGATCCCTCTCATAAAAACCTCCTTTTCGTTCGCGATGTTATTTAGGGCTTCCGGTTCACTCCCCCGTCGAAGCTGCGCGCGTCCATGAGCCGGTCGCGCCTCATGTCGGTCAGCGTCGTGATGCCGAGCAACGCCATGTCACGGTGGATTTCGTCGCGTAGCAGCTTGACTGCGTGGTGCACGCCGGACTCACCTCCGATCGCGGCCGCGTAGAGGATGGGTCTGCCGATAAACGCGAATTGCGCGCCCAGGGCCAACGCCTTCAACACATCGGTGCCGCGGCGGATGCCGCTGTCTATCATGACGGTCATGCCGCCGGCATCGGAGGCGATCCCGGGCAGCACGCGCAGCGGTGAGATCGCACCGTCGAGCTGACGTCCTCCATGATTGGACACGATGACCCCGTCGACACCGCTTTCGCGGGCGATGCGGGCGTCTTCCTTGTTGAGGATGCCCTTCACGACGAGATGTCCCTTCCACAGACGCCGGATCAGCTCGAGGTGGGGCCAGGAAAGTTTATCGAGCCGCCCTCTGTCGCGCTCCCCGTAAAGGGTGATGACGGGCGACCGCGGAGTCGTCGTATTTTCAAAGTGCGGCACGCCCTGCAATAGAAGCGTCCGCGCGAATACGCCGAAGAGCCACTTGGGACGGGTAATCCCGTCCCACGCGAGTCGAAGGGTGGGTCGAAACGGCCTACGGAAGCCGCTGCGTGCGCTGAACTCGAGGTTGGCTGCCGCAGACACGTCAACCGTGACGCAGAGCGTGTCGTATCCGGCGCGTGCCACACGCTCGACGAGTTGCGTAATCGGGCCACGCTCGCCCGGAAGATAGGCCTGGAACCACGCGGTAGGCCCCACTTCCCGCACCTTCTCGAGCGGAGTGAGCGCGCCACCGCTCAGGATCATCGGGATGTTGGCTTTCGCTGCGGCGCGAGCGAGGACTAAGTCGCCCTGGTATGCGGCAAGACTGTTCCCGCCCATGGGGGAAAAGCCAAACGGCGAGTCGTAAGTGCGACCGAAGAGGATCGTCTTCTGCGTGCGCTCCCCGGTGTCCACAAGCACCCGTGGAACGAAAGCGAGATCATCGTATGCGGCCCGATTGGCGCGGATCGAAGCATTCGTTTCCGATCCGCTTACGATATAGCCGAAGATCGGGCGGGGAATATAGCGGCGCGCCGGTTCTTCGAAATCATCCAGACAGAATATCTTGCGCAGGATCCGCGGGCCCGTCGTTGCGGGGGTGCGCCACGAGCCGGGCTGATTCGCAGAAGCGTTCGGGCCGCCCAGCAGTGTTTCTCTGGTGGTGGACATGTAAGGACTCCAACTTTTCTTCGGTACCGCCGAGCGGATCCGCGCCTACCGCGGCGATGCGCTCACGTACTGCCGGCTGGCGCAGCGCCTGGTTCACGGCCGTGTTGATTTTCAGCCTAATATCGCGCGGAATATTGGCTAGACCGACGATACCATACCAGATATTGAATTCAAAGCCTGCCTGGCAGCGTCCTATCGTTCCTATTTTGGAACGGCCATGTTAGGATTTCCAATGGGCCGAGCGGGCCTGGCTGTTCCGATCCGCCGCCCCCGCCGATGACACCGAAATAACCGTTACGAGGAGAAGTCATGACTTCGATTGATGCGGGTTCACGCATATCGTTACGATTTACAATGGCGCTCGTCGGACTGCTCGCCTCGGGCTGCGCGGTGGTGGCATGGGGGCAGGCCAATTATCCGAACCGGCCGATCCGCATGGTGGTTCCGTTCGCTCCCGGCGGAGCATCTGACTTTGCCGGCCGCATCATCCAGCCCCGGCTCACCAGGGAACTCGGCCAGCAGATCGTGATCGACAATCGGGCCGGCGCGGACGGCAATATCGGCGTCGAGGTCGCCGCGCGCGCCAATCCCGACGGCTACACCCTGCTGTTCGGCAACATCGGCACGATGGCGATCAACCCCAGCATCTATCCTGGTTTCCAGATCAAGCCGACACGCGATCTGAGCGCCGTAACTCAGGTGATGGACGTGCCGGGCGCCATGGCCATGCATCCCTCGATCCCGGTTGCGACGATCAAAGAGTTTATTGAGTACGCCAAGGCCCGCCCGGGACAGCTCAACTACGGCTCCGCCGCCCTGGGCAGCGCCCAGCGTCTTGCATTCGAGTTTTTCAAGAGCAAGGCGGGCATCAAACTCCTGCACATTTCCTACTACAAGGCTGCCGGCGGGGTAACCATCGCGCTCCTGGGCGGCGAAATCCAGGTGGCCATCGTGACCATCACTCCCTTCATCCCTTTGCTGAAGTCCGGCAAGGTCAAAGTGCTCGCGGTGATAGCGCCCGAGCGCATGTCGCAACTCCCCGATATACCCACCATGGCGGAGTCGGGTTTTCCCGAGCTGACGCTTGGCTCGTGGGTAGGGGTGTACGCGCCAGCCGGCACGCCGCGCCCGATCGTAAACAGACTGCATTCGGCCGTCATCCGGACGATGGGCGATCCCGAGGTGGTCAACCGTCTCGGGGCCGGCGGTGTACAAGTGGTCACCAGTAAGTCGCCCGAAGATTTCGCCAGTTTCACGAAGACCCAAACCGAATTCTGGGCAAGAATCGTAAAGCAAACCCAGGCAGCCGCTGAGTGACCAGCCTGGCAGCCTGTCGGACTTATTCCAATTTGCGTTCAAAACAACAATAATTTTGTAGGGTGCGTTCCACGCACCATGAATGCCGGTGCGCACGGCGCACCCTACGATATTTTATTTTTGATCGCGAAATGGAATTAACAGTCCGTGCAGGCCGTCAAAAGCAAAACCGCCTGCCCGCCATACCTGATCAGCCGCCGGAATTGTTGGGTGAGTACGTCGTCCTGATCACGAGACTCCGAGCCAGTCGGCCACGTCCTCCATGCCCAAGCGCTTGATCGCCGCCTGCGTGGGACATCCGGATTTCAAGTCCCAGCCCGCCGCGGCGTTGTAGCGGTTGACCATTTCCTCCAAGTACGGTGCTATGGTGACTCCTGCTCCCGGGCCCCCGGTCGGCGCCTCAAGCAGCCGCTTGCCTACGTCGAGCTCGTCACTCCTTGTGAACCCGCGGCTTACGGCAATGAGGCGCATCAAGTTGATTGTGCGCTCGCCAACCCGCAGCGCATCTTCTGTTGTGAAATCGTTCCATCCAGTCGCGGCGGCCACTGACTTCGATGCCAGCGGCACGACATCCTTGACGCCTTGACACGCAAACATGCATACGCCCAGATTGTCTTCCCAAAGCTTCTTTTTCTGTGTCTCAAAAACCATTTCCGGCTTTCTGCCAACCTCCTCCACCTTTGCACCTATCTCGTCGAAGCGAAGCCATGGACCTTCGACCTGATGACACGCCCCCGTGCCGGCAATGATCTGCCCGAGCAGCGTTGCAAACCGGGGGCGATAATCGTGTATGTTGATTGAAGCGCCCTTTACGTGCACCAGCAGATCTTCCGCGCCCAAGGCACGCGCGACGTCCTTCATGTCCCCGGTCAGTTTCCCGCCGAAATCGCGACGCTCGATCATTTGCTGGACGAGTTCAGTGAAAGCCTCGCAGTTTCCCCACGTGAGATCGAGTCCGCCGGTGTCTTCTTTCGTGATGATGCCCCGGTTGTAGGCTTCAAAGACCATCCCCATCAAACAACCGCCGTGGCCTGACTCCATGCCGATGTCG
>JACQOI010000258.1 GCA_016202615.1 Betaproteobacteria bacterium | reverse complement strand
GTGAAAAGGCACTGTCGAGGGCAGGTCCAAATCCTGTATGTCTAAATGTCATTGGGAATACTCCAGGAAATGTCAAACTTTTACTGCCACCCCGGCAGAGCCGGGGGATCTCCCATGTTGGTTTAGTGGCACATTTCGTTGCATCGTCCGCGGCGCCCACCGGCCCAGGTGCTCGAGGGTGCGCCGGATGACTGCCGGATTCTTAGCGAGCGAGGTGCTCGAAGCGATCGGCAATGTGCTTGCACAGCAGCGCCAGCCACTGGCGCACCCGGCATCACTTGGAAGAACAGTTCTTCAGAATGTCGTGGAAAAAAACTCCACAAATCCCGCTTTATGGACAGAAAGCGGATACCCACCTAGCCTTGGACTGACGTAACGCCGCGACTGCGCGCGATGTGTTCGGCCGCCCTCAAGCCGGTCACTCCACATATCGTAAGTCCCCCGACATAGCCGAGCTCCGGGCCGCCTTCAAGTCCTCCAGTGGCGGCGCCAGCAACATAAAGCCCTGGAATGGCAGAATCGTCCTTGCGCAGCGCCTGGCTATGCTCGTTGATCGCAATTCCTCCCATGGTATTGGTGATGCCGGCACACGCCGGAATACCATAAAAGGGGGCCGTGGCGATTGGGCGGGCGGAATAGCGCGATGTGAGACGGGGGGGAGCAAGCGACTTAAGCTTATCGCTACTGATCGCAGCGTTATAAGCTTGAACGGTATCGACCAATCCAGAAGGCGGAATATGAAGTTCCCGCGCAAGCCCCTCTAGATTATCCGCACGTATCAACGTCCCGCCAACTGCCGGAAGGTGCGGGTTGGCAGGAATAAAACCATGGCGCGCGGGACCTTCCCAGATTGCATGATCGAAAATGATAGTCGCAGAAAATGGATCCGCAAGCCCTGCAATGGCATTGGCAAGATAGACCCCTCCACGACCTTCATCAGCAAAGCGCTCGCCTGTGGGCCCTACGACAATACCAGCGGTTGCAAGACTGTCCCCATAAGGATATGGCCATAATTTGTCATTGGTCATGGCATCGCGTGACATCACATGCCCGAAGAAGCCATCCATGCCAACCAGCTTGGCTCCGATAGCCATGGCCATTTCCACGCCATCACCTCGTCCTGTCCCGGCACCGCGTTGTTTCAATCGTTCGGGGTAAGCGCATATGTATTGCTTGACCAGCGCAGCATTCCCTTGAAAACCGCCGTCCGCAATGACAACTGCGTTCGCCAAATAGCGGACATCATGCTCGCCCTGCTGCGCAACTACACCTTTGCATACTCCACCTTCAATTATCAACGAAAGTGCCCTGGTGTTGCGCTGAACAGAACTACCGCGCCGTATCAAATTGGCTTCCAAAGTCCGCAGCAATACATCGCCTGCGCGACCTTTCCAGTCGAGGCCGGGGCGATTGCGAGAGGGCGGAGACAGGACCCAGCTATGGACATCCGCTCCGCTCGCCTTCATGAAGCGTATGCCTTCGTCCCGCAGCCAACGCACCGCTCTTCTGCCGTCGAGCGCGAGCGCTGCGGCCAAGGTCTCGCTTACAAAACCTCCGGTTAAAGCGATAATCGCCTGCTTGAGCGTGCTTTCGTCTTTCATGATATTGAGCAGGCAAAGATGGAAAGTCCCACCCGTATAACGGGTATTGCAGAGATAATGCTCTTCCCGGCCCTGTTCCAGAACTACCACGTCGATGCCCAATTGAGCCAAGCGATTCGCAGTCACCAGTCCGGCAATGCCGCCGCCGATTACCGCCGCATCCTGACGTTCGGTTAACAAGCAAGCCTCTCCCGTTATTCGGTGCAATCACCCGTTAAGCCAAGTCTTGGTCAATCGGGCTTAAGGTTTGCTTCCTTGACGATTCTCGCCCAACGTCCGAGTTCGTTTTTAATATGACTCGCAAACTCTTCCGGCGAGTTGGCCACGGCTTCCCCGCCTTCAATCAGCAGCTTTTCGCGCATGTCGGGGTGATGCATGATCTTCACCAGTTCAGCGTGGAGTCGCCCGATGACTTCCCTGGGGGTTCCGGCAGGAGCAAGTACGCCATACCACGGATCCGCCTCATATCCGGGCAATCCGGATTCGGAGATAGTAGGCAGCTCAGGCGCCGAGGGAGAACGTTTATCACTCGTCACCGCTATCGCGCGCAGCCGCCCTCCCTTTACATGCGGAAGCACCGACAACATATTCCCGAAAGTTAACGGCACTTCGCCGCTCATTACGGCAATCGTCGCAGGTCCGGTGCCGCGATAGGCAACGTGGATCATCTTGACCCCGGCCATCACACTGAACATCGCCCCTCCCCGGTGGCCCGAACCGCCGATGCCGCCCGAGGAATAGCCTAGGGTCCCCGGACGAGCTTTGGCAAAAGCAATTAACTCCCGGACGGATTTTACCGGCAATGATGGATGTACCGCCAAAACGACAGGGATTTTGGACGTCAAGGTAATGGGCGCGAAGTCGCGGATTGGATCGTAGGGCAGCCTCATTCCCAGATTAGGATTAACGGTTAATGGCCCAGTCGACCCCAGCAAAATCATATATCCATCAGGAGGCGATTTTGCAACCAGTTGAAAGCCTGCCACACCACCACCGCCTGGCCGGTTATCCACTATAACCGACTGACCCAGGCTCTCCGTGAGCTTCTGGGCCAGGGCCCGGGCAATAATGTCAGTGCCGCCACCAGGCGCGTACGGCGAAATAAACCGAATGGGACGATTGGGATAATTTTGCGCGTTGACAGAACCGATGGTTATGAAGATTAATGGGATCCCGATTATAATTTGCCGTCTCATATGTTTTTATTTTCCCTCATTCCGATTTGAGTATAAAGAAATAGGAAAACCAATGCGCCCGTCGCCGGCGTCCTGTGACTATGCAACGCCGCAGTGATGCCGGATCGGTGCTCGGTGCGCGCGACCGGGGCTGCCCGCGTGCTCCACCGTCCGATCCGCGCTGCCGCGGCGCCTCGCAACGGATCTTGTAGCAAATCATGCAGTTCCCGGGCGCGCCAGGTCAAGCGCGCGGCGCGCCGCCCTGCTCGCGAGTGATATCCAGGACGATGCGCCCCGCGGGTTCCACAGTCGCGGCGAGCCCCACGCCGGCGCAATCCAGGATATGCCGCTTCGTCGCGGCGACCGCCTCGGCGCTGATGTCAGCAATGCGGGTCTTGCTGGCGAACTCGGAAAGGACCGCCGTTGCTCCCATGCCTATTCTTCCCTATGGCTCTCGTGGCGCCGTTTTTTCTTGGACCCCTCGCGCGCGGAGCGGAGAACCGGCGCGTCGGCCCCGCCTCATCCGGCTCCGATTGCCGGGGGCCACGCGCCGATCGGCGGAGGGATTGTCATGGTCACTACAATACCAGCGCACCTTGCCGGTCGCAAGGTATAGCTTCTGCCTTCCGTATGCAACATCATTGCGCTCACAACGCGGTTTGCGGAATATCCTCGAATCCTAATCTACGTGTGCGCCCGAAGCTTTGACGACTTTTTCCCACTTGACGAGGTCGGTGCGGATCAGCTCGCGGAACTGCTCCGGCGTGTTGGTCACCGACTGGTAGCCGTGTGCCGCGAGCCGTTCCTTCACGTCCGGCAACTGCATGATGCGCACGACATCCCTGTTGAGCTTTGCGACGATGTCCTTCGGCGTGCCCGCTGCAGTCAGCACGCCGTACCACGCTTGCGCTTCCACGGTCGGATAACCGAACTCGGCAAAGGTCGGGACATCGCTCAAGCCCGGCTCACGTCTTGCGCTTGCCACTGCCAGCGCTTTGAGCTTGCCCGCGCGCACGTGCGCCAGCACCGCGCCCGGCGCGCTGAACATGAGCGGCACCTGTCCCGCGAGCACATCGGTGAGGGCGGGGCCGTTGCCCTTGTACGGGATGTGGGTGATCTGCGTAGCGGTCTCGGTCTTGAACAGCTCCGCGACCATGTGGCCGACGGTGCCGTTGCCGGCTGACGCGTAGTTGAGCGCGTTCGGTTTCGCTTTCGCGAGCGCGACGAGTTCCTTCACCGAATTCGCGGGCAGCGACGGATGCGCGACCAGCACGTTGGGCGCGGTGGCGGCGAGCGTAATCGGTGAAAAATCCTTGAGCGGGTCGTACGGCAGCTTCTTGAACAGGAACGGGTTGATCGCGAGATTGCCGACGTAGCCCATGAGCAGCGTGTGACCGTCGGGCGGCGCTTTCGCGACCATGTCGGTGCCGATGTTGCCGCCGCCACCGCCGCGATTGTCCACCACGACCGGCTGGCCCCACGCCTCGTTGAGCTTCTGGCCAATCGTGCGTCCGATCAGATCGACGCCGCCGCCCGGGGCGAACGGCACGATGAAGCGGATCGGCTTCGTTGGGTAGTTCTGCGCCCACGCGGTTGCCACCGAGGAGAATACCGACATCACCAGCCAAGCCAGCCCCGAAATGCGGATCGTTCTCATGGCAGCCTCCTTCCAGTTCCATCCATTCTGTTTCAGTTATTTCCTCGGCGGTTGCGATCGTGACGGTGAATCGGGAAGGCCACGAACTACTGCCCTTCCACCTTCATGCCCGTTTCCTTGATCAGTTTGCGCCATTGGTCGGTCTCGGTCACGATGCGCCGCCGGAACTCCTCGGGCGTGCTGCCGACGAAGATATCGCCGGCCTCCCTAATCTTCCTGACGTTCGGATCATTGTAGGCATTTACAAACATCGCGTTCAGTTTGTTGATGATGGCTGGCGGCGTGCGCGCCGGGGCGAGGAGCCCTATCCAGCTCGAAAAATTATACCCTGGCACGCCCTGTTCCTCGATAGTCGGCATCTCAGGCCAATCCGAAACGCGCTTATCGGTAGTGACGCCGAGGGCGCGCATTCTCCCCGCCTTGATGTGGCCCATGACGTTTGCAAAAGAAGCCATCGTTACCTGCACCCGCCCTGAGATCAGGTCCAGCAGTCGCTGGGGTCCCGTTTTGTAATGGACAAAGGTCACCTTGGTCTTGGTAAGGTAATGCAGGAACTCCCCCGGCAAGTGCGTAGCGCTGCCCTTGCCGCTGCTCGACCAATTAAGTTCACCCGGGTGCGCTTTCGCGTAGGCAATGTATTCCGATACGGTTTTGTACGGCGACGACGCAGGCACGACCAGCAGCCAAGCCTGCTCGCTCAGCAACGAAATCGGCGCGAAGTCCTTGACATTATCGTAAGGAAGGTCCGGATAGACCGAAGGGGTCATGACGAAGGCCGGACTCGCGGACACGATGGTATAGCCGTCGGGGGCGGCCTGCGCGACGGAGGCCGTTCCAATCGTGGTCCCCGCGCCGGGCTTGAAAGCGAGAAGGAATATCTTGCCGGTGCTCTCAAGAATGCTCTGCATGTACGGCCGAAGCATTCGGTCGTGGGAGGCCCCGGCGGCAAACGGAACGGCGATCGTCACCGGCTTTGCCGGATAGTCGTCGCCGCTGCTCTGTGCGAGGGCGAGCGCCGTGACACTGCACGCGGCCAGCGCTGGGCATAAGAATATCGCAAGTTTGAGAAGTCGCATGGTTACAGCCTCCTTCAGGTTTGCGTGGTCATCATTAAAACTCGAATCACACCTGCTCTCGTCTTCGCGTGCGCACGCCGCTACTGCCGCCGCCTATATACGGATGCCCGTGGGCAGGAGCCGGCTTATAACCTGTGCGGCGAACTTCTTTCCGAGCACCTTGTAGCCCTCGGCATTGGGGTGGACATGATCTTCGACCAGCTCTTTTTCCCGCTCACCGAGGAAGTCGAGTCCGTTGAAATAGTGAACGCCGGCGTCGCCCGTCGCGCGCAGCGCCTCCACGGCCTCTCGCACGATCTCACGGGTGTCGGCAAGCGTGAGCTTGACGGCGTTGGGCGTCGTCTCGCGCTCCCATGCATAAAGCGCGGACATGACCGCAAGAGGAGTGCTGCGGTGGCGCTCGCGCAGTATGTGCACAAAACCGATCAGTGCCGCCCGCAATGCGCGCGCGTTCAGCGTCGAGCGGCCGTGGATGTTGACCCCGACTTCCATGGAGATGAAGGCAGCGGGCATGTCGCGCAGCAGACGCGCAACCATGGAATCGAGGTGGCACTGGCCTCCATACGCGAGGTTGATGTGATTCAAATTGCGCTCGCGGGCAGCGACAGCAGGCCAGGTGTAGAACGGCGAACTCGCGCCGCGGCTTTGAGTGTAGGAGCTGCCGTAGACGAGCCAGCGCGGCCGCGTGTCCTGGTATGGACGAAGGCTCGCCCCATCACCGAGGGTCAGCGCGCGCAGCCGCGTCTCGCGGTACTCCGGCAGCCACAGCTCGATCAACTTTTCGCCCTTGGGCAGGCGCTCGAACCGGAAGCGGTTAGCGGCGCCCAGATCGAACGTCGCCTGCAAGACGCCGTCGCAGGCCAAATCGATTTTTGCGGCACGCGTTTCGGGGACATTGAATTCGTTGGAGATGATGGATGCAATTTCACCCTCGATAGACTGGGTGTCGCTGCGAAAGACGATGCGCACGCCGGCAGGCATCCCCGCGCGTGAAATCATCATGTCGTCGACGGAGGTTTTGCCGAAGAGCAGGCGCTGCTCGAAGGGAATACGCCAGGGTTTGACCCAACCCTCGCCATGCTCGAGCGACACCGCCCCCTCCCAGTTCAATCGCGAGTCGTTCGGATCGATGCGCATCGCCATTTCATGATCTCCGGTCGGCTTTGAACAGCGCGGCCAACTCGGGTTCGAAGCGGCCGTCGATGAGGATGTACAACATCCGCACCAGCTTGCCGGACCGATTGCTCCAAGCATGGTTGGTGCCGCGCTGGATCACCACGTCGCCCGCCTTGAGTTGCATATCCACCTCGTCCAGCACCAAGGTGATCTCTCCTTCCAGCACGACGGCATAGTCGATCGACTCGGTGCGATGCATCATCGGATGGCGGCCGCCGCGCTCGAAGGTCGAGGTCAAATTGGATCCGGAGTGCTTGAACATTTCACGCGCTTGTTCCGGGGTGAGATTAAGCATCGCCTCGGTGTCGGGCGGAATTTCGCCGATGCGTATTTTCGTGCCCATCGGGGGGACAAAATCCCGGGGGCCGGTCGTCGGATCGGGTTCCACCCGGGTGAGAGGCACCGGCATGGCGGTGGTTTTCCAGATGTCGCTCGACCGCATGCCGGGGACAAACGGATTGGCACGCTCGGACGGCGCGATACCATCCGAAATGACGACGGCTTTGCCGTTCTTGTCGTGGCCCGTGACGACACGTCTCACGAATCCCGTCATACCGCCTCCCTGCAGGCGAGTGCTATCAATAAGAATACCTGAATCGTTACGAATTTTCTTATGGCGTCACTCCGAACGTACGTTCGCTTGCTTGATCACCCGCGCCCACTTTGCGGTTTCCGACTTCATGAAAGCCGCCAATTGCTCCGGCGTGCTTCCCACCGGCTCCGCTCCCTGGGCGATCAGGAGCTCCTTCAGCTCGGGTGATCGCAGCAGCTTTACGACCTCCTCGTAGATACGTTTGTGTATTCCGGCAGGCGTCTTTGCGGGGACAACCAACCCGTACCAATTCGTGGCCTCACAACCGGGCAGCGTTTCCGAAACCGTCGGCACGTCCGGCAGCAACGCCGCCCGCCTGGGACTGAGCAGCGCGACCGCCCGCAGCTTGCCCGCTTTCACAATGGGCAGCCCCTGTACCATGCTCTGGACCATCATCGGAACGTGACCGCCCGTCAGATCCACCAATGCCGGAGCGCCGCCCTTGTACGGGATATGCACAATCTTCGTCCCCGCCGTGTAATTGAACAGCTCCATTGCAAGATGCGGTATACCACCGATGCCGGTCGACGCGTAGTTAAGCTCTCCCGGCCTGGCTTTGGCGAGCGCGACCAATGCGCCGACCGTCCTGACCGGAAGCGACGGATGGGTAGTCAACATCATATCCACCGATACGACTTGAGTGACAGCCGCGAAATCCCTGGCGATATCGAAAGTCACTTTGCCGTAAAGCGTCTGGTTGATAGCCAGATTCCCCGCGGTTCCAAGAAACAGGGTATGGCCATCCGGCGGGGATTTTGCCGCGATCTCCGTGCCGATGACGCCGTCCGCTCCGGCGCGATTTTCGATCACGACCTGCTGCCCGAGCGCGACTCCAAGCCTGGAACCTAACATGCGCGCGACAATATCGGTGCCTCCCCCGGGCGGGAACGCCACGATCATCCTGATCGGCTTGGTCGGAAACGCCTGCGCCGCGGCGAGCGCGGGCAACATGGCTGCGATCGCAGCGAAAACCTGAAGTATTGCAGACTGCTTCATTGTTTTCTCCTCCTCTAGCTTTACTGTGTCATAAAAACTGATTCCCTCCCCCCTTGACGCGGGGGAGGGCTAGCAGCTTGATGCAAAACTCATCTGTTTGTCATTGCGAGCGCAGCGCGGCAATCTTGTTTCTTGAGAAATCAATGAACTGCGAGATTGCTTCGTCGCCTGCGGCTCCTCGCAATGACATGTGTGAGCGT
>JACQOI010000257.1 GCA_016202615.1 Betaproteobacteria bacterium | reverse complement strand
GCGCGGGGCGGGGAAACTCTTCCCCGGTCTGTCCATGAACATCTGGCAGAAAGGCGGGTCATGGTTCCTCCGCCCCAGCACTCAACAAGTTACTACCCAAAAGCAAAAGCATACAAGGTGGGGATGGGGGTGAAAACTTTGCGTGTCATGGTAATTCTCACCCTCACCCTAGCCCTCCCCCGTCAAGGGGGAGGGAATCAGTTTTTTTGACACAGTAAAATTAGCAGCCGGCGGCTTTTCGGCGTCATCAATACGCCCCAGCATAGCAGACAGCATGGCGCACTGTTGCGTTACCGCATCCCGGCGGTTTTCCATTGCTTCGAGGCTCCAACGGTTCGCTGGCCCGGAAACAGTGATAGCCGCAATCACCCCAAGACTCGAAAGGATAGGAACGGCCAGAGCGCCCAGTCCCGGTGTCCGGTCGCCGATCGTTGCCATGTAACCTGATCGACGGATTGTGTGGAGATGAGCTTCGATCATCTCGGCATCTTTGCCGTCCCGTCTGGCGATATCGAGGACCTCTTTAACTTCGCTTGCGGAGGAGAACGCCAGAATCACCTTCCCGGCCGGGCTGGCGTACAGTGGAATGGCTTCGCCGAGTTCAACCACGCGCCGAACCGGATGCTTACCCTCAACCGCATCGATCGCGATCCGCATGTGCGACCGCGCGACATGAAGGGATGTGGTCTCCAATGTAACGTCTCGGATCCGCTCCATGAATGGGCGAGCAATCTCCCGAACATTGATACGCCGCATCACGGCGGCAGCCAGCGCGATCAGGTTACCCCCGGCGACGTAGCCCGGTTTGTCGCGAGATCGGGCCACGAAAGCCTGTGCTTCCAGCATCCGGATAAGACGATAAATCGCGTGCGTGTTCTCGTCGCAGATGCGGCTTAGTTCCCCTACCGTGACCGGCTGGTCGCTGCGAACGAGAACCTGAAGCAGCTTCAACACGCGCTCGGCGGTTTGGACGCCCTTTAGCGCCGTCGTCTCCATGACCTTGAGCTCAGGGGCGCCCATGCGAACACGCTTGTGTCGATCGTTCAAGCCGCCTTTCCTCGGTCACCGCCGCGAGCATGAATTCCATACATTCATAATAAACTCACCAGGAGTTTGTCGGGGCCAAGTCCGACAAACTCCTAGGTCTGAGTTTCAGAGCCATCGGCTCGCAGCTTGGCTACGAGCGGATCGGGGGCGCCGATCACACCCGATCTTTCCAGCCGCTCTATTTCATCGTCGGGACACCCCAGTTCGCGCAGGACACTTTGATTGTGCTCACCCAACAACGGAGCCCGCCGCGGAACAACCGGCGGCGTGCGGGAGAACGTGACCCCGCTACCGACAGTTTTTTGTTCCTTGCCCCAGGGATCGATGAAGGTGTGAAGCATCCCGAGGCTTTGCACAATCGGGTCACCAAACACTTCATCAAGAGCATAGATCGGCGCGCAGGCAACCTCTCGGCCCCATAGCTTCGCCATCCAATGCGCCCGTGGAGCAGTGCGCACGTGATCGGCAACGATTTCGTGGAGCAGAGGGTAATTCGCGGCTCGGGCGGCCTTCGACCTAAAGCGCTCGTCTTCGTTCAGCCATGGCAAGCCGAGCGCCTCTACGAAATTGCGCCAGATGCCTTCGGGTGACGGGGGCACATGAACTGCAAATGGCTTGCCGTCGGATCCGCGGAGCAGGTAGCCCGCCGGCCGCACGCTTGTATATTTCCGGTTTGCGGCCTGAGCCGCAAACAAAGTAAAGAAGTTAAAGACCTCGAAGGCGAGGGAGGCCTGTAGCAGCGAGGTTCGTACTTCCTGACCTTCGCCTGTATCTTTCCGCGCAACGAGAGCGGCGAGAACCCCATTGCAGGCATAGACCCCGGCCAAAAGATCAGAAAGCATGGCCGTAATGGTTACCTCGCGGTCGAACTTCCCCAAGACCAGGCTCAGCAAGCCGGAGAGGGCCTGCGCCGTTGTGTCGAACGCCGGACGATCGCGGGCCTCCGGGGTCTCGCCATAGCCGGTGATGGAGCAGTATATGAGGCGAGGGTTGAGTGCGCGCAACGAATCGTAGTCCAGCCCCAGCCCCGCCCGGCTCCGAGGTCGTATCGTGAGCAGAATCACGTCACACCACTTTACGAGCCGGTGAAGTAATGGTCTGCCTTCGGGGTTCTTGAGGTCCAGTACCACGCTGCGCTTGTTCCGGTTGACCCCGGCGTAGGTACTGCTGTAGCCGACATGATCTTGACGGTTCCGGCTCGGGTCTCCCCCGGGTGGCGCTTCGATTTTGATAACGTCGGCACCGAGATCAGCGAACAGCATACCGGCGTAAGGACCGCCCAAGAAGCTCGTCAGGTCCAATACCCGTATCCCCGTAAGCGGCCCTGCCGCCGGCCCAGTCATCCCGGTTACGCCTGCCGGTTGGAAACGGCGAAGACCGGCAGCTTCTGGCCGTTTTCCAATATTCGGAATTCCAGCTCGGCGGGATCGCCGATTTCAGGCTCGGTGCCCTGCGCAACGATAAAGCGCGTAAAAAGGTAGACGTCCTCGCGCAGATGTACGATCCCGACGCAGTAGGGGACGGACTTTGCGAGTTCAGGATTAGGCGCACGATGAATCGTGCTGAAGGAATAGACTTTGCCGGTCCCCGAGGCGGGCGCCCATTCGACCCCTGCCTTGTGACAATCGGGGCAGGCCATCCGGCGCGGGTGCAGATAGCGGCGGCAACCACGGCAGCGCTTCAGCTGCAACTCGTCGCGTGCCACCCCCTCCCAGAATTCCTTGGTCTCGGGCGATGGCTCCGTCAGTCCGAGGTTCATATGGCCGGCAACGACCTGAAAACCTGCGCTCCAGTCGATCTGTTTCACGATAGCAGTTTGATCGCTCAATTTGGGCTACTCCCAACGATGACAACGGAATGGCAGGAAAGCGGACCGCCGTGGCCGTGGACGAGCGCACGGCGAGCGTTCGGCACCTGGCGGCCTTTGGCGGCACCGCGAAACTGCTCGATGCACTCCTGCAGGAGATACAGGCCCTGCCCGTTTTGGCCATAAGACAGGTAACCGCCGCTGGTGTTGAACGGAAAGCCGCCGTCGAAGTCGATTCCACCGGCTTCGACGAAGCGTCCACCCGTTCCCTCCGGACAGAAGCCCAATTGCTCCAGCATCATGGGAATCAAAAAAGAGAAGGGGGCGCTGGTCTGCGCGAGGTCCAGATCGTTGGGACGCAGCCCTGCCATCTCAAAAGCGCCCCGGGCCGCGACTATGGCGCCTGTCCTGGTCAGGTTGGGACCGTTTTCAGCGGGCTCTATACCCCACAGGCCCAGCCGGTCGGTGAGCCATTCGTGCGTGCTGCACTGGCCGTATCCCAACAAGTAGATCGGATCCGGCCGATGCCGTTCGGCGATCTCCCTCCGCGTCACCACCATCGCCGTAACGTTACCGCCTGGATACCACGGAGCGCAGTCGAGCAAATGAAGCGGGGACGCGATCATGCGGGAATTCAGAACATCTTCGATCGTAATTTCTCCCTTGCGACCCATGATTGCATCGGGATGATGCACGGCCCATTTTCTGCATTCGACGGCTGCCTTGGCAAACTGCCTGGAGGTTGCGCCGGTTTCATGCATGTACCGTCGCGCGAACTGCGCATAAAGCGACGGTGTGCTGGGTCCGTATTGCGCCTCAAACTGCTGATCGGCCTCCGAGGTGGCATTCGTCTTTACCGAATCGATCCACAGATCGTCGCAGTTGCCGCAGGTGCATAGAACGTAGTCGACTACGCCCGATGACACCATCAGCGACGCCAACTGGAGCGTCCCCAAGGCGCCGCCGCCATGAGCGGTGATCTCGCTCGTAAACACCGGGGCCACCTTGAGCTCGTTGAGAACGCGCATGTTCAATTGCCGCACGTCGTAGGATCGGGGAGCGCGTCCGGTGAGGACACCCCCTACCTGCTTGCGGGTGACTTTGGCATCGTCGAGCGCCAGACGAGCGGCCTCGACCTGCAGCTCGAGCGTCGTGCGCCGAGGCGCGTCGGTTCGTCGGGAAATCACTATCCCACTGCCCACGATCGCGGTGGCGCCCTTCAGATTCTTGGCCCGACTTTCCATGCCCCGCACCCTTCCCCAAGACCGTTCCGCTGCTTATTCAGCCTGTCCGCACGAGACTAGAACCCATCTCAAAAATCTGAAAAACAATGGCTAACCACAGATGAACGCAGATAAACACTGATAAAAGTCAGGCGTTTCGAGGCCGCAGGGCACACCGGAATCACGGCGCTACCCACAAGGGAATGCACGTGGGACTCTTAGCGTCGGACCTTATCCGCGTTCATCCGTGTTTATCTGTGGTTTCATCGGCCGTTGCTGTTTTTGGGATAACTTCTAGTCAGTCAAGCTTGCACTATATGCTTTGCCTTAGCATTATGTACAAATCATTTCGGGGTGTCAAATTCCACGTCAATCCGCATTGCGGACCGCCCTTCCGGCATCGACGGTGACAATGGTGCCGCTCACGTAGGATGCGCGCGCCGAAGCGAGAAATACGACCACGTCGCCAATCTCCTCAGGCCGCCCCAGCCGTCCCAGCGGTGGATTCTTCACCAACTCCAGCCAGCGCTTGCGGTCGCCCAGGGTCTTCTCCGCCTGCGCTTCGAGACCCCTGCGCACGCGGTCGGTGTCGATCTGACCGGGATTGACGCCAACCACGCGCACGCCGAAATCGACGCTTTCCCCGCCCAGTGCTCGGGTAAACGCCATCAACGCAGCGTTGCCGGTCGTGCCCGCGATATAGTCCGCCCGCAGCCGCTCGCCCGCCACGCCGATAACGTTGACGATCACCCCGCGGCGGCGCTCGCGCATCTTTGCGTAGATCTCCCGCGTCAGATCGATGTACCCGAAAACCTTGAGGTCCCACGCTTTGCGCCAGCGCGCTGCGTCCATCCTCAGCAGTCTACCCGCCGGAATCCCTCCCGCATTGTTGACCAAGATGTCGATGTCGGCGCAGCGTTTGGCCAGGTGCGCAACGCCTGCCGCATCGGAGAGATCGAGCGCGTGACACGTCACTGTGACCCTGCTCCGCTCCGCGATCTCGGTCCGTGCCGCTTCGAGATCGGCGGCTGTTCGCGCCGCCAGATGAAGGTTGCATCCCTCGCGTGCGAGCCCCTGCGCCACCGCCAACCCCATCCCGCGTGATGCGCCGGTTACCAGCGCGGTCAAGCCTCCTAATTCCAGTTCCATCTCGTTACTCCTTTCACTCGTGTCCGTTTTGCCGGCGGGAGTTGCTCATGCTCTCTACTCCGCCGGGTAACGCTCCATCAGCGCCGCGACGAAGCGGTCAAAAGCGGGCTCCGGCAGCAGGTTAATCCCGGCCGCTCCCGCCCGGCCGCCCCCGCTTTCGAAGCGCAGGCACAGTTCGTCGGCGCCGCGCGGATCGGCGAGCGGCGCGCGCACGCTGACCACGAACCCGCCCGGCTGCACCGTCAGCACCGCGTGCGCACGCCGCGGATGCTGCTGCGCGAGGCGGTTCGCGAACAACCCGCTCACGCGCCGGCTCCACGCGGCATCGGGCAGCACAAAGACCGCGCAGTGCCCGGTTTCCATCTCCGGTTTCAGTTCGCCTGCGCGATACAGGTCGTCGGTGCAGCCATTGCGCAGAATGTCGAACACCGGCTCGCCGCTGATGAACTCGAATGGGTCGGCATAGCGGTGCAGCGTCTGGTACAAGTCGGCCGGCTCGTAGTAGAGGTCATCGACGCTGTCGCCATAGGCGTTGTAATTGATGCATTCGCCGAGTTCCTGCAGTTGCGCGAGCCGTGGTTCGTTCAGCTCGAGCACGGCAGCCGCTTTGCGCGCTGAGGTGGCGAGATTGTCGCCGAACGCGGCAACCACCGCCCAGATGCGCTGGCGGCCGTCGAGATAGCGGTCGACCAGCAGACTGGTGCAAACGTCGGGCGCGGTGTCGATGAAAGTCGTGAGATTGGGATGCGCCGGTATCTCACCGGGAAAATGATGATCGAAGTAACGGCAACTCGCGCCACGCTCGAGCTGTTTGCATAACGCCGCGGCGTTGTGCGCGAGCGACACGTCGAGCACGGTGATCTCGTCGCCGGCTTGCGCCTCGATGCGCCCGAGCAATGCGATATCGCGCTTGACACCGGTGACGAGCACGCTTGCGCGCGGCTCGGCAAGGCGCAGCTGATGCAGCGCGCAAATGCCGTCCGCATCGCCGTTGAAAACGTCATAAAATACCGCCATGACTTCCGGTAAGCCTCGGCTCGCGATTCTGGTCGCGCTAGCTTACACATTGGTCATCGTGTATGCCAGCTTGCAGCCATTCGCGGGCTGGCGCATGCCGCCGCAGGACATACTCGGTTTTCTCGGCGCGCCCTGGCCGCGTTACGTAACGGCACGCGACGTGACGCTGAATGTTGTTGCCTATCTGCCGTTCGGCGCGATGCTGTTCGCCGCGCTGCGCCCGCCGCTGCCTGCGTCCGCGGCTTTCGTCGCCGCCACGTTCATCGCGGCGCTGCTGAGCCTGGCGCTGGAGAGCGCGCAGATGTTCCTGCCGGCGCGCATCGCGTCGAATCTGGATTTGCTCTCAAACAGCGGCGGCGCCGGCATCGGCGCGCTCGCGGCGTGCGTGCTGTCGCTGCCCGCACTGCAAGACAACTCGCTCGCCGCGCTGCGCCGGCGTGCGGTGCGCACCGATACGCTCGGCGATTGCGGATTGATCGTCGTCGCGCTGTGGATCCTGATCCAGTTCCACCAGGCGCCGCTCGCGTTGGGCAGCGGCGACCTGCGCGAGGCGCTGCGCATCACGCCGTTCTTTTCGCATACGCCGCGGTCGTATCTGCTGGCGGAAACGGGCGTGGTCGCGCTCGCTGTCGTCGCGATCGGTCTGATAGTTTCGCTGCTGCAGCAGCCGCAGCAGCCGCAGCGGCCCATGCTGCCCGCGATCGCGCTGACGCTCGCACTCGCGCTCGCCGCCAAATCGATCGTCGCCGTGTCGCTCACGCGCTCCGCGCACTGGCTGCAATGGCTGACGCCGGGCGTTCTGGCGGGGATCGCCGGCAGCGCAGTACTGCTCGCTCTGCTGCTGCGGCTCGCACGCGAAGCACGCGGCGCGGTCGCGGCGCTGTGCATCATGGCGGTGGTTATCATCGTCAACATCGCGCCCGAAAACCCGTACCAGGCGGTGCCGACCTTCATGCTCAGGCCGCAGCCGACGCATCTGCTCAACTTCAGTCATATCGTGCGCACCCTGTCGCAGCTATGGCCGCTCGCCGCCGTGATATTTCTGCTGGTTCTGGCGCGCGCCGAGCGCGCCGGAACCCGTCTCAATAACTTTGGAAAACCCGGTAACCGCAGATGAACGCCGATAAACGCCGATGGAAAATCGGTAATCCAGGGCTGCGGAGCACATGGAAAGCATTTTCTTTTCGTATTCTCTCTGTGTTCTCTGTGCCCTCTGTGGCTAAGAGCGCCTAACATAATGAGCCGATACCCGGTGCGATAGATACGCTTTCGTAGCGCAGGCGCCTCGCCTGCAAACAGGACGGAGCAGGCGAGGCGCCTGCGCTACTCTCATTTTGTTAGGGGCGCTAAAGGTTTCGGGGGTTGATCTTATCCGCGTTCATCCGCGTTCATCGGCGGTCACATTCGTTTTAGACTGTTTTTTTGGATTATCTTCCTGGAAATGTATCGATGACCCGTAAACAGGCTACCCTCACCGGATTGCGCGACGCGCTGCGCAAATTCGCCGCCGCCCGCGACTGGCAGCAGTTTCATACCCCCAAGAATCTCGCCATGGCGTTGAGCGTCGAGGCCGCCGAACTGCTCGAGCACTTTCAATGGCTGACCGCCGACCAAAGCCTGCGGCTCAATACTGGGAGCAGGCGCGCTATCGCGGACGAAATCGCCGACGTGCTGCTGTACCTGACGCGGCTTGCCGACGTGCTGCGGATTGATCCGCTGGAAGCGGCACGACGCAAGTTGCGGCGGAACGCAAGAAAATACCCGGTGTCGCGTGCCAAAGGCAACGCCCGCAAGTACAATGAGCTGTAACGGCTGCGCCTGCCTTATAATTCCATGTCGCATATGGACGCAGCGTCGGACGACGCCAAAATCGAAGCGGACGCCTGAAGGCGCCGTTCATTTTGGCCCAAAAGATACAAGACGAATTCCGTGAGCTATTACGAACGACACGTGTTTTTCTGCTGCAACCAGCGCCCGCCGGGCGAGGCGTGCTGCAACAACCACGGCGCGCAGAAAATGCGCGAATATGCGAAAGACAAGATCAAGTCGCTCGGGTTGTCAGGACCGGGCAAGATCCGCATCAACGCTGCCGGCTGCTTCGACCGCTGCAAGGAGGGGCCGGTGCTGGTGGTCTATCCGGAGGCCGTGTGGTACACCTATGTTGACCGCGAGGACATCGACGAGATCATCCGCGAGCATCTGCAGCATGGCCGCGTCGTCGAGCGCCTTCGCATTTAGCGCCTGACGGCAGTAAACAGTGGATAGTGAATAGTGAATGGTAAAGGAGGCGCTTTGCGCGCCCCATTTCCTATTTCCCATTCCCTGTTTTCCTGACGTCATGTCCTGCGTCAAATTCCGGCCGGTGCCTTCCTCGGCGCTGACGCGCGCGCCGATCGACGGCCCGGCCGGGAAAATCGAGGTCGACATCCATGATCCCGGTGACGGCCGCCGCGGCATCGCGCTGATCGCGCGTCCGCATCCGTTATGCGGCAAGGGTTTTTGGCTTTCGATCTTATCCGCGCTCATCGGCGTTCATCTGCGGTTACGTGCTTTTCAGATTTTGAGACGGGTTCAAGGCAATAAATGCAGATGGCTTATTTGACTGCGCACGAATTGCGCAAATCATACGGCGGGCAGGAAGTTGTTGCCGGCATCGACCTCGCGCTCGAGCCCGGCGAATGCTTCGGGCTGCTCGGCCCCAACGGCGCCGGCAAAACGACGACGCTGCGGCTGTGCCTCGGTTTGACTGATCCCGATTCGGGCACGATCAGCATGTTCGGCCTGCCGGTGCCGCGCGCGGCGCGGCGGGCGCGCGCCCGCGTCGGCGTCGTGCCGCAAATCGACAACCTCGACCCCGATTTCACCGCGCGCGAGAACCTGCAGGTCTACGGCCGGTATTTCGGCCTGAGCCATGCCAGCATCAATGCGCGCATTCCGGGCTTGCTCGAATTCGCCGGCCTCGGCAGCCGCGCCGACGACAATATCAAGGCGCTGTCGGGCGGCATGAAACGCCGTCTGACGCTGGCGCGCGCGCTGATCAATGACCCCGACCTGATTTTTCTCGACGAGCCGACCACCGGCCTCGACCCGCAGGCACGGCACATGATCTGGGAACGGTTGCGTCAGTTGTTGGCGCAAGGCAAAACCATATTCCTGACCACGCATTTCATGGACGAAGCCGAGCGTCTGTGTCACCGGCTCGCGATCATGGACCGCGGCCGCATGATCGTCGGCGGCTCGCCGCGCGAGCTGATCGCCGCCCACATCGAGCCGCAGGTCGTCGAGGTATTCGGCGACGGCGCCGAGGCGTGGGCGAACGCGCACGGCGCAAGCGCAAGCGAGCGCTGCGAAAAAACCGGTGAAACCGTGTTCTGCTACGCGCGCAACGTCGCGCCGCTGCTGCACGACCTCGGGCGGCGGCCCGAGCTGCGCTACCTGCACCGCCCGGCCAATCTGGAAGACGTGTTCCTGCGGCTGACGGGGCGCGATTTGCGGGATTGACGACAATGCGGAACCGCCGATAAACGCCGATGAACGCAGATAGAGTCAAGTAAGACGCGTGTATTTTTTTCTATGGCTCGGGTTCACGTTTTTCATTGGCGTTTATCGGCGTTCATCGGCGGATTCAACCTGTTTTTGAAATGACTCCTGAAAAAACCTGGTCGCCACCGCAACTGAGCCTGCGCTTTATCCACGTCTGGCGCCGCAACATGCTGGTGTGGCGCAAGCTCGCGATTCCGTCGATGCTCGGCAATCTCGCCGATCCGATGCTCTACATGTTGGGCTTTGGCTACGGCTTGGGCCGCATGCTGCCCGACGTCTTCGGTACTTCCTACATCGCCTTTCTCGCCGCCGGCACGGTGTGCTCGAGTATCATGATGAGCGCCTCGTTCGAGACGATGTATTCAGGCTTTTCGCGCATGCACGTGCAGCGGACGTGGGACGCGATACTTAACGCGCCAGTCACGCTCGACGATGTGCTGGTGGGCGAAGCGGTGTGGGCGGCGAGCAAGAGCTTCCTGTCCGGCACCGCGGTGCTGGTGGTGGCGACCGCGCTCGGCCTCGCCCAGTCGTGGCTCGCGCTGTGGGTGCTGCCGGTGATGTTCCTGACCGGCATCGCGTTCGCCAGCCTCGGCCTGATCATCACCGCGCTGTCGCCGAACTACGATTTCTTCATGTATTACTTCACGCTCTTCATCACGCCGATGATGTTGCTGTGCGGCGTGTTCTTTCCCGCCGACCAGTTGCCGCAGGCACTACAGCAGGCAGCCGCGGTGCTGCCGCTGACTCATGCCGTAGCAATAGTGCGGCCGTTGATGAACGACACCGTGCCGACGGGCCTGATGACGCATCTGCTGGTATTGCTGGCCTACGCGGCGGTCGGCTTCTATGCGGCACTGGCGCTGACGCGCAGGCGCCTGCTACAGTAGGTTCATGGTCGTCATTCTGATCGCGGTGGTCAATCTCGTTGTGGTCAAGCCGTTAGGAGTTTGTTGGAGCCAAGTCCGACAAACTCCTAGCGCCATGCGCCGTGCTGCGCTTGCAATCGGCGTACTGCTGCTGACTGCGGCCGCGGCGGCAGCGCACGCGCAAAGCGGCGAGGCCAGGATGCTCGTGCAGAGCTCGCCGCTCGCCGGCTTCCAGTACTATCAGGGCAAGCAGCTATGGGACGAAATGAAAGTCGGCGATGCGCTGACGCTCACGCGCGAACCCGACAATCCGCACGACAGCAACGCGGTGCGGGTCGAATGGCGCGGCCACAAGCTGGGCTACGTGCCGCGCCGCGAGAACCGAAGCGTCGCGCAGCACATGGACCGCGGCGGCGGCGTCGAAGCGCGCGTGAGCCGGCTCACCCAGCACCGCAATCCATGGCAGCGCATCGAATTCGAGGTTTTCGTCAGACTATAAGGCGCTGGCGTAACCACAGATAAACACAGATGAACACGGATAAAGTCAAGAAACCCGTGAACGACAGAGGTCTCAGAATTGGAATCCAGATGAACCTGGTGCTCACCGGCGTTGAGTGCCGATGGGATTCATCTGTGTCTATCCGTGTTCATCTGTGGTTAGAGTCCGGTCGTTGATGGAAAGCTTCTTCGCGCCGTGCCCGCGCGGGCTCGAGGCCATCCTCGCGCAGGAGCTCGCCGCGCTCGGCGCAACTGAGGTCAAGGCGACTGACGGCGGGGCGCACTTCGCCGGCCCGTTCGAGTTGTGCTACCGCGCCAACCTCGAAAGCCGCATTGCGAGCCGCGTCCTGTGGCGCGTCGCGGCCGCCTTCTATCGCAACGAAGACGATATTTACCAGGCTACGCTGGCACTGCCGTGGTCGCGCTGGTTTGATGTCGGCAGCACCATCCGCGTGAACGTTGCGGCGCTGCGCTGCCCGCTCAAAAGCCTCGACTTCGTCACGCTGCGCATCAAGGACGCGGTCTGCGACGTGTTTCGCGGGCAGTGCGGCGAGCGCCCGAGCGTGAATACCGAGCAGCCCGACATTCGTATCCATGCCTTCCTCACCGCCGACCAGCTGACGCTCTATTTCGACACCTCGGGTGAGCCGCTGTTCAAGCGCGGCTACCGCCGGGCCGCCGGCGAGGCGCCGCTGCGCGAGAACCTTGCTGCCGGCATCCTGCGGATTGCCGGCTGGACGCCCGGCGAGCCGCTGCTCGATCCGATGTGCGGCAGCGGTACGTTTCTGATCGAGGCGGCGCTGATCGCGCTCGACATCGCGCCCGGAGCCCGGCGCAGCTTCGGTTTCGAGAAACTGAAACAGTTCGACCGCAAGACCTGGGGCGGCCTCAAAGCCGCCGCGCAAGCGCGCGAACGTCCGCGCACCGCGCTGCCGATCTACGGCAGCGACCTCTACGGCGAGGAGTTGAAGACCGCACGCGCCAATCTCGATGCGGCGGGGTTGCAGGACGTGATCATGCTCAAACAGGCGAACGTGCTGGAAATGCCGGCGCCTGCGGCGAGCGGCGTGATCGTCACCAACCCGCCCTACGGCGTGCGGCTCGGCGAAACGGGCGAGCTGGCGGAGTTTTATCCGAAGCTCGGCGACGCGCTCAAACAGAAGTTCAGCGGCTGGCGAGCGTACATCCTGAGCAGCGACATGGCGCTACCCAGACTGATCCGGCTCGCGGCCTCCAAACGCACGCCGCTCTTCAACGGCGCGCTCGAATGCCGGTTGTACGAATTCAAACTCGTTGCGGGGTCGATGCGGCGGAAGAAGCCGGTGAAGGGTGAAGGGTAAACGGTGAGCGGTAAACGGGTGAGCGGTGAGCGGTGAGCGGTGAACACATCACTCTGCGCGATATTTCGCAACCGGCTGCTCGGCGCGGTCAAGCGGGCTCGACTGCGAAGGGCGGAGCAGTGCCTGCAGGCTCAGCCTGTAGGTGCGACCCCGGAGCTGGCG